>NZ_JAZAQP010000021.1:0-104340 GCF_036231725.1 Pseudomonas sp. JH-2
GCGAAACCGGCGCTCAGGAGGTCATGCGACATGGATGTCGCTAGAGCCCCGATCAGCACAGGGACGTGCTGTCGGGGGGGGCCTCCGTGGCGGGGGAGTTCGTGAGGGTAGCCCGGCTCCATCGGGCCCGTATGCGGGGCAAGCCTTTTTGGTTCCTTTTGTGGCGATTGACAAAAGGGACTCGCCCGAGGGGGCGAAACAAAAAATCTCCGCAGACTCGGAGCGGCGCGCTACACCCAGACCCGACATCAACTGGGTCCCCGGCGGGAATGACGGGCTGGAGACCGGAGCGCAGGGCCATAACCGCAAACGAAGCCCCCTATGAAAAATGCCGTTTCTCCCATGGGAAGAAACGGCATTCTTCAAGGGAACAGCATCAGGGCATCTGCCCGGCTTCTCCCCGTGCGCTCGCGCCTATCAGAAGCGATAGGTGACTTGCGCGGTCAGGCCGTGGGCGCTGTTGTCGTACTTGGCGCTATAGGCCGGTTGTACGTTCAGGCCGAGGACGCTCGGGCCGTCGGGCTGGTTCACGCCTGCGGTGTTTTCCCACAGGTAGGCGTAGGCCATGTCGACGGTCAGGTCGGCGTTCGGCGACCAGCCGGCGCCCAGGGTGAAGATCTTGCGATCGCCCACCGGGATGCGCACGTTGCGGTCGGCGTTGCTGGTCGGCGACGGATCGTAGGCGAAGCCGGTGCGCAGCACCCATTCCGGGGTCAGCTGGTAGGAGGTGCCGACGGCCACGGACCAGGTGTCCTGCCAGTTCAGCTCTTCGCCGATGGTGTTGAACTGGGCGACCGGGGCGCCCTGGTTGCGCACGCTGATTTCCTTCAGGCGGCTCCAGCGGGTCCAGGTGGTGCCGCCGTAGACGGTCCACTTGTCGTCCAGCTTCTGGGTGATGGACATGTCCACCGACTCGGGCAGGGTGATGTCCAGCTTGGCGTCCATGCGCGAGTCGAACAGGCCCAGCGGCGAGCCGGACACGGTGGTGTGGCCGCCCAGGTGGTAGTCGACCTTGGAGTGGTAGGTCAGGCCCAGGCTGGTGCTGTCGGTCGGGGTGACCAGCACGCCGACGTTGTAGCCGATGGCGGTGTCGTCGCCCTTGATGCTGATCTTGGTGTCGTTGGCGGCGCCGGCCAGGCCGGCAGTGGCCAGGTAGTTCTCCAGCTTGCCGTCGATGCGGTTGAAGGTGGGGCCGAAGCCGACCGACACGACATCGTTGAACTTGTAGGCGATGGTCGGCTGGACGGTGATCACCTGGACCTTGCTGTAGGAGCCGTGGGCACGGCCCTGGAAGCCGCTTTCGTAGTCGTTGATGATGCCGTAGGGCACGTAGATGCCCAGGCCGAAGGTGAAGTCTTCATTGATCGGCGTGGAGAAGTAGCCGAACGGAACGGCGGCCAGGGGAACCGAGTCGCCCTTGTTGGTACCGGTGCCGCCACCGTGGGCCTGGCTGATGTCGTCCTTGGCGTCGACGATGGCCAGGCCGCCGCTGACTTCGGTGCGCTTGAGCTTGGACAGGCCGGCCGGGTTACCGTAGATGGTGCTGGCGTCGAGTGCCGAGGAAGCGCGGCCCGCGTAGGCGGTGCCGGCGCCGCTGGCGCTCTGTTCGTTGATCGCGATGCCGTTGGCCAGGGCCTGGGCAGAGGCAGCGCTGATGGTCAGAGCGAGGGTGGTTTTGAGCCATGTTGTTTTCATTGTAAGAGCAACTCCTGTGGTCAACGGCGCGCAAGCTACCAAGATTCCCGGGCCTTTGGTAGTACCCCAAAGGGGCTCTACGTCGGGCTTTTGCGCGCAAAGGGCCGCCGTTGGGCGAGCCTTTAGCTTCGTTAATGTATGTAAATGAAAGCTGACTGATCGGTCATTGATCGAGGTCAGGCCGCGAGCAGCGGATCGCCGATGTACGCCTGCCAGGCGTCGAGGAAATCACGCAGGTGGCCATGGGGCCGGAACACCCGGCGCCAGACCCTGGCCTGGCCGAGGTGGTCGGTGGGGGCGGGCAGTGGCAGGCGCTGGGCCTCCACCAGCATCCAGGCGATGGCGGTGCTGTAGCGCAGGTTCACGGTCAGTTCCAGGTGCGGGGCGTCGAGGAAGGCGTGCTGGCTGGCCAGGCCGCGCACGCGGCTGGCGAGGTTCGGGTCCAGGGCCAGGTAGCGATCCCAGAGCTGTTGGTGGCGGTATTCGTCGATGCGGAACAGGCCGTGTCCGTGGCCGTTGTCCAGGCTGCTGCCAAGCGCCGATTGACAGGCCGCCGCTCCCAGCAACAGCGCCTCGGCCTCCCCGCTGTGACGTTCCAGGTACAGCAGGGTGGGCCGGATGACGTGCTGTCGCAGGTCGCAGGCGGCGATTCCCATGGTCTTGTCCCTCGATGAACGGCGGGGCTGGGCGTCTTGGCAGCTTCTGATGTTCTCCTGGGCCCCGCCGTAAGCGGACTTAGCCGCTCGATTTGAAGTGTAGTGCGACAAATCCGCTGTAAAGGACTGTTTTTAAATTGTTTTGACTTTCTGCGGCCCAGGCATATTCCTCGATGTGATTAATCGGGAACGGGTTACTGTGCCGGGGAAGGAGCCCCGGGCCGCGTCAGCCGCGGCCTGGGGCGGGGCGTCAGGCGCCGGTGGCCACCGGGTGCCGCGGGTCGGTGATCCATTCGCTCCAGGAGCCGGCGTAGAGGCGGCCCAGGGGGTAGCCGGCCAGGCTCAGGGCGAACAGGTTGTGGCAGGCGGTGACGCCGGAGCCGCAGTAGGCCACCAGCTCCTGGGCCGGGCGGCCGCGCAGCAGGTGGGCGAAGCGCTGGTGCAGCTGCGCCGGCGGCAGGAAGCGGCCGTCGCTGCCGAGGTTGTCGGTGAAGGCCGCGCACTGGGCGCCGGGGATATGGCCTGCGACCGGGTCGATGGGCTCCACCTCGCCGCGGAAGCGCGGCTCGGCGCGGGCGTCGATCAGCGGCAGTTGCGGGTCGGCGAGCAGCGCCGAGAGTTCGCCGGCATCGATCAGCAGGCCGTTGTCCGGCTCGCCGTGGAACGCGCCCCGGGGCACCGCCGGCTCGGCGGTGGTCAGCGGCAGGCCGGCGGCGCGCCAGGCGTTCATGCCGCCGTCGAGCAGGTACACGCCGTCGCGCTTGCCCAGCCACAGCAGCAGCCACCAGGCACGGGCGGCGAAGGCGCCGGGGCCGTCGTCGTAGAGCACCACCTCGTCGCTGTTGTCCAGGCCCCAGGCGCGCAGGCGCTGGATCAGCGCATCGGCGTCGGGCAGCGGGTGGCGGCCGGTCACGCCCTTGACCACCGGCGCGGAAAGGTCGCGCTCGAGGTCGGCGTACTGGGCGCCGGGGATGTGGTTCTCGGCGAACACGCGGGCGCCGTAGCCCGGGTCGTCCAGGGCGAAGCGGCAGTCGAGGATCAGCAGGCCGGGTTCGTCCAGGCGGGCTGCCAGTTGTTGCGGGCTGAGCAGGCGGGCGAGTGACATCGTGCGGGTTCCTGTGTCGTGACGGTTTCCTCGCGCATCATAAGGCTTGTGCAATGGAAAACGCCGGTCTGCGGCGGCTTTCTTCGATCCGATGGAGTTTTCGCCCATGTCCAGTCTGCAACCGGCGACCCAGGCGGCCTCGCGGGCGCGCGTCTGCGCCATCGCCCTGGCGACCGGCCTGATCACCCTCTACTACAGCCTGCTGGTGCTGTCCCTGGCCGCCATCGGCCGCCTGCGCCGCGAGCGCGTGGACCGCTACACCCGCCAGTGGTCCGGCCTGCTGCTGCGCCTGGTGCGCATGCGCCTGAGCGTGCACGGGGCCATGCCGGACTTCGGCGACGGGCGGCGCTACATGATCCTCTGCAACCATTCCAGCCACTACGACATCCCGGCCAGCTTCGCCGCGCTGCCCGGTTCGATCCGCATGCTGGCCAAGCGCGAGCTGTACCGCATCCCGGTGCTCGGCCGGGCCATGCGCGCCGCCGAGTTCCCTTCCATCGACCGGCACAACGGCCAGCGCGCCCGCGACGACCTGCAGCGCGCGCGGCAGATGATGGAGAGCGGCATCGTGCTGTGGGCGGCGCCGGAGGGCACCCGCTCGGACGACGGGCGCCTGCTGCCGTTCAAGAAGGGCTGCTTCCGCCTGGCGCTGGACACCGACGCGGTGATCATCCCGGTGGCCATCCGCGGCATCCACCGGGTGCTGCCGGCGCGCACCTTCGACCTCAACCTGGGCCAGCCGGTGGACCTGCTGGTGGGCCGCCCGGTGGATGCCGCGGCCTTCCGCGGGCAGGGCCTGGAAGCCCTGATGGGTGAAGTCCGCGGGCGCATGCAGGAACTGCTGGAGCCGGGCGCCGCGAAGTGCGCCGAAGCGGCCCGAGAGGAGCCGCTGGCGCTGGGCTGAGGCGCCTCAGCGGAGCTTCAGGCGGCCGATGCGGTCGTTTTCCAGGCTGCCGAAGTACAGGTAGTCGCCCACCGGCTTGGCCGAGGTGATCATGCGCAGGTGCTGGCCGCTGGTGTCGTGCAGGCTGCGGACGATCTTGCCGTTCTCGTCCAGGGCGATGACCAGCCCGTAGGGCACCGGCTTGGGCAGCAGCGCCCGCGGCAGCTTGGTCAGCTGGCGCTTGAGCCAGGGCTGGCCGAGGATGAAGTCGGCGTCGGCCTTGCGCGGCGTCGGCAGGGCCACCCAGAAGGTGCCCTTGCGGTCGCCCTGGAGGTTGTCCGGCAGCCCCGGCAGGTTGTCGATGAAGATGTCCTGCTGCCCGGCCTTCGGGCCTTTCAGCCAGTAGCGGGCGATGCGGTAGCGGTAGGTCTCGTTGACCAGCACGAAGTCCTCGTTGGCCGATAGCGCCACGCCGTTGGCGAAGTACAGGTCCTTGAGCAGCGTCTCGGCCTTGCCGGTCGCCGGGTCGTAGCGCAGCAGGCGGCCGTGGGGGCGGGTCTCCAGGTAGTCGAGGATGTAGTCGGGCTGGCGGAAGCGGCTGGAGGCGTCGCTGAAGTAGATGCGCCCGTCGCTGGCGATGTCCAGGTCGTCGGTGAAGGCGAAGGGCACGCCGTCGGCCTCGGTGGCCAGCACGCTGACCTGGCCCCGGGGGTCGATCTTCAGCAGGCCCTTCCAGGCGTCGGCGACGATCAGGTTGCCCTGGGCGTCGAAATCCATGCCCAGCGGGCGGCCGCCGGTCTCGGCGAAGGTGCTGACCTGGCCGTTGTCCAGGCGCACCACGCGGCCATCGTCCAGGCCGGCGTAGAGGCGGCCCTGGGCGTCCACTGCGGTGTCTTCCGGGCCCTTCACCTGGCCCAGGCCGAGCAGTTCGGCCTTCATCAGGGTGTCGTTGGGTTCCAGCACGCCGGTCATCGGCGGCGCCGGCGGCGGGTTCCAGGCCACGGGGTCGATGGGACTGGGGGTGATGGCGAGGTAGACCGCGGCGGCGACGACCAGCAGTACCAGCAGGGTTGCGAGTTTCTTCATCATGAAGGCTTCTTGTCGGGGATCCTGGGGCGGGAAAGATAAGCCTTCGTCCGCATCTGTACAGCCTTGTAGGCAAAAGCGGAATGCTCGTACATCATCCGGCCCGATATAATGCGCCCTACGTGAAGCAAGGAGATGTTCGTGAGCGCCCTCGATATCCGGTGGATCCGCGACGATGCCAGCCTGGCGCAGCAATGCCGGGACTGGAAACAACGGCCGTACCTGGCACTCGATACCGAGTTCATGCGCGTCGATACCTTTTACCCCGGAGCCGGCCTGGTGCAGGTCGGCGACGGCGAGCGGGCGTGGCTGATCGACCCGCTGCTGATCCGCGACTGGACGCCCTTCGCCAAGGTGCTGGAGGCGCCCTCGGTGGTCAAGGTGTTCCATGCCTGCGGCGAGGACCTGGAAGTCTTCCAGCGCCTGACCGGCAGCCTGCCGCAGCCGCTGTTCGACACCCAGCTGGCCGCCGCCTACCTGGGCATGGCGCATTCCATGGGCTATTCCAAGCTGGTGCTGGAGATGCTCGGCCTGGACCTGCCCAAGGACGAGACGCGTTCGGACTGGCTGCAGCGCCCGCTGACCGAGATGCAGGTGCGCTATGCCGCCGAGGACGTGCAGCACCTGGCCGAGGTCTACGTGAAGCTGGCGCCGCGCCTGCCCGAGCACAAGCTGGCCTGGCTGCTGGCCGATGGCGCCGACCTGGTCGCCAACCAGACCCGCGTCAGCGACCCGCGCGAGGCCTGGCGCGACGTCAAGCTGGCCTGGAAGCTGGCCCCGCAGCAGCTCGCGGTGCTGCGCGAGGTCTGCGCCTGGCGCGAGGAGCAGGCGCGCCTGCGCAACCAGCCGCGCAACCGCATCCTGCGCGAGCAGACGCTGTGGCCGCTGGCGCGCCTGCAGCCGAAGGACAAGCAGGCGCTGGCGCGCATCGACGAGATGCACCCGCGCACCGTGCGCCAGGATGGCGACACCCTGCTGGCGCTGCTCGCCCATGCCGCCGCGCTGCCCGCCGAGCAATGGCCCGAGCCTCTGCCCGAGCCGCTGCCGCGCGAGGTGACGCCGCTGCTCAAGCGGCTGCGCGAGGTCGGCCAGCGCGAGGCCGAGCGCCAGGGCATGGCCCCGGAGCTGATGCTGCGCAAGAAGATTCTCGAGGCGCTGCTCAAGAGCGGCTACCCCGATGGCCCCTACCGCCTGCCCGATTCCCTGCAGGGCTGGCGCCGTGAACTGATGGGCCAGGCCCTGCTGGATTGCCTGGCCGCCCCGGAGAACCCATGAAACGCATCTGCTCCATCTACAAGAGCCCGCGCAAGAACGAGATGTACCTGTACGTCGACAAGCGCGAGGCCCTGAGCCGCGTGCCCGAGGCCCTGCTGGCGGCGTTCGGCGCGCCGCAGCACGCCTTCGACCTGGTGCTCGGCCCCGAGCGCAAGCTGGCCCGCGAAGATATCCACAAGGTGCTGGAGAACATCGAGAAGCAGGGCTTCCACCTGCAGATGCCGCCGGCGGAGGAGGAGTACATCGAGCACCTGCCCGAAGAGCTGCTGCGGATGAATGATCCTCTTTGAGGCGTCGAAAAGCCGACGCCTACGCGAATTGGTGCGAAATTGCTGTGCAAGTTGTGGGTGCAAGAGCATTATTGCGTCAGAAAATGCCTGGTTAAGCGGAACGCCTAGGCTTCCAGCCGGTCTACAGGCCCTCCGTTCAACTCGCACAGAATCGCCGCTGCACGCAGGGACGATAACGACAATGCCAACCAACGTGCCTCCGCCTTGCCCCACGGGTGCGATTTAAACCATGCGCCTGCTCATCCTCGATCGCGAACATACCCTCTACGCCGCGCTGACCATGGCTGCCGAGCCCAGCCTCAGCGTGGTATCCGGCGACAAACCCGACAACCTCGTCGAGGCCGCCGCCGAATGCCCGGTGTGGCTGGGCGAGCCCGACCTGGTGGCGCAACTGCTGCGCAAGGGCGTGCACCCCGTCTGGGTGCAGTCCACCTGGGCCGGCATCACCCCGCTGCTGGCCGACGACCTGCCCAAGGACTACGCCCTGAGCCGTGCGGTGGGCATCTTCGGCCAGGTGATGAGCGAATACCTGCTGACCTACATGCTGGCCCACGAGCGCCAGTTCCTCGGGCGCCTGGCCAGCCAGGTGGGCAGCCAGTGGGACGACCGCGCGCCCGGCAGCCTGCGTGGCCGCCACGTGCTGCTGGTGGGCACCGGCGAGATCGGCCTGGCCGTGGCGCACATGCTGGCCGCCTTCGGCGTCGAGCTGACCGGCGTGGCGCGCACCCCGCGGCCGCTGCAGCCGTTCCAGCGGGTGGGCTCGCTGGCCGAGCTGCCGCGCCTGGTGGAGACCGCCGACTACGTGGTCAACCTGCTGCCCGACACCCCGGACACCCAGGACATCTTCGACCTGGCGCTGTTCCAGCGGATGAAGCCCTCGACGCTGTTCATCAACGCCGGGCGCGGTGTCGCGGTGGTCGATGCCGACCTGATCAGCGCCCTGGAAAGCAACCGCCTGGCCGGCGCCGTCATCGACGTCTGCCGCCAGGAGCCGCTGCCGCCGCAGCACCCGTTCTGGAGTGCGCCGCGCCTGCTGCTCACCGGCCACACCGCCGCGCCGACGCTGCCGGGGCCGATGGTGGAGCTGTTCCGCGAGAACCTGTCGCGCTTCTGGGCCGGGCAGCCCATGCGCGGCGAAGTGGACTTCACCCGCGGCTACTGACGTCGGGCGCCCCGCGCGGGGCGCCCTGTCCCTTACAGGCTGAAATCGCCCTCGGCGGCCAACTGCTCCAGCGGTCGGCGCGGGCTGGGCGTTTCGCGCGCCTGCAGGCTTTCCGGGAGGATCGCCTTGTCGCCGAGCTTGCCGATGGCGATGGCAGCGTGGATCTCGTGGTCGTCCGGCACCTTCAGCTCGACGCGGGTGGCCTCGCGGTCGAAGCCGGCCATGCCGTGGCTGTGCCAGCCGGCCAGGCTCGTCTGCAGGGCCAGGAAGCCCCAGGCAGCGCCGGTGTCGAAGGTGTGCCAGAGCGCCGGTTTCTCCTCGCTGGAGCCGGGCGGGGCGAAGGTGGTCTTGGACAGCACTATCACCAGCGCCGCGGCGTTCTGCGCCCAACCGCGGTTGAATTCGCCCAGCAGGTCCAGGTAGCGCTGCCAGTTCGGCGTGTCGCGGCGCGCGTAGAGGAAGCGCCAGGGTTGCGAGTTGAACGAGGAGGGCGCCCAGCGCGCGGCTTCGAGGAAGCCCAGCAGGGTTTCCTCGGGGATGCTCTCGCCGCTGAAGGCGCGGGGCGACCAGCGATTGATGAACTGCGGGTCGATGGGGTAGTCGGCAACGCGGGGATTGACGCTCATGGCGGCTCCTGCTGGAAAAGGGGATGGTGCCGTGGACGGCTGGGCATCGCGGATCATGGGTGAGGCGGCGGCCCGCTCGGGCCTGATGGTGGAGGAAAGCTACCCAGCCGCGCGGCCCCTGGCAAGCGCTCCGGTGGTCACCTGCGCTTGGCCGGCGCGGCGCCTGGGCATAGACTTGGCGCCCCGTGAAAAGCCCCACCTAGAAAAACGATGGCCGCCAAAGTCGAACCCTTCTGGAAACGCAAGACCCTCGAGCAACTCGATCAGCAGGAGTGGGAGTCGCTGTGCGACGGCTGCGGCCTGTGCTGCCTGCAGAAACTCGAGGACGAGGACGACGGCACCGTCTACTACACGCGCATCGCCTGCAAGCTGCTGGACCTGAAGACCTGCCGCTGCACCGACTACGCCAACCGCCGCGCCAGCGTGCCCGACTGCATCCAGCTCACCCCGGCCCAGGCCGACGAGTTCCGCTGGCTGCCGCCGACCTGCGGTTACCGCCTGGTGGCCGAGGGCAAGGACCTGCCGCTGTGGCACCACCTGGTCTGCGGCGACCCCGACGCGGTGCACCACGAGCGCATCTCGCAGTCCGGGCGGATGCTCAGCGAGACCGCGGTGGCCGAGGACGACTGGGAAGAGCACCTGATCTTCCGGGCGGGGTGATATCGCCTGGGAGAATCGCGGACGGAGTCCGCTCCTACGCCGCCCCACCCACGTCATTCCCCTGTGGGAGCGGACTCCGTCCGCGATCGACCCGGCGCAGGCCGTAGGGCGCATAACCGTTCGCGGTTATCCGCCGCTGGCCGCAACGCCGGTGCCCGCGAGTGGTGGCGGATAACGCCGTAGGCGTTATGCGCCCTACGGTTATGGCTTGGCTGTAGCGCCGTAGGGCGCATAACCGTTCGCGGTTATCCGCCGATGGCCGCAACGCCGGTGCCCGCGAGTGGTGGCGGATAACGCCGTAGGCGTTATGCGCCCTACGGTTATGGCCCGGCCGTAGCGCCGTAGGGCGAATAACCGTTCGCGGTTATCCGCCGATGGCTGGAACACCGATGTCCGCGGATGACGGCGGATAACGCCGCAGGCGTTATGCGCCCTACGGTTATGACAGGCCCAGCACCTTGAACACGAAGGCGTATTCCAGGGCCACGTCCTTGAGCCCCTGGTAGCGCCCGCTCATGCCGCCGTGGCCGGCGCCCAGGTCGGTCTTGAGCAGCAGCAGGTTGTCGTCGGTCTTGCTGGCGCGCAGCTTGGCCACCCACTTGGCCGCTTCCCAGTACTGCACGCGGCTGTCGTTGTAGCCGGCCACCACCAGCAGCGCCGGGTAGTCCTGGGCGCAGACGTTCTCGTACGGCGCGTAGGCGCGGATGCGCTCGTAGACCTCGTGCTCCTGCGGGTTGCCCCACTCGTCGTACTCGGTGACGGTCAGCGGCAGGTCCGGGTCGAGCATGGTGTTGAGCACGTCGACGAAGGGCACTTCGGCGATGCAGGCGGCGAACTGCTGCGGGCGCTGGTTGAGCACCGCGCCCATCAGCAGGCCGCCGGCGCTGCCGCCGCTGATCACGCTCTGTGCCGGGGTGCTGTAGCCCTCGGCGCAGAGGTGCTCGGCGCAGGCGATGAAGTCGCTGAAGCTGTTCTGCTTGTGCGCCAGCTTGCCGGCGCGGTACCAGGCCTCGCCCAGCTCGCCGCCGCCGCGCACGTGGGCGATGGCGAAGACGAAGCCGCGCTCCAGCAGGCTCAGGCGGGCGTGGGAGAACCAGGGATCGAGGCTCGCCCCGTAGGCGCCGTAGCCGTACAGGTACAGCGGCGCCGGGCGGCCGGCGGCGATGCCTTGCAGTACCTCGCGGCGCGCCACCAGGCTGATCGGCACCTGCACGCCATCCACGCTGCCGGCCCAGAGCCGGCGGCTCTCGTAGGCGTCGGCGTCGAAGGGGCCTTCCACCGGGGTTTCCTTGAGCACCTGCTGGGCGCCGTCGAGCAGGCCCAGCTGGCGGATCTGCGCCGGGCGGTTGAGCGCCTCGTAGCGCAGGCGGATGACCGGGCTGTGGAATTCCAGGCTGTCCTGCACGTACAGGTTGTAGGCCGCGTCCGGCAGCTCCACGCGGCGCGGCGCCTGGCCTGCGGCGTGGACCTCGACGATCGGCAGGCCGCCCTCGCGCAGGCTGAGGGTGAAGGCATCCTGGTTGAGGGTGACGTCTTCGAGCATCACGCTGTCGCGGTGGGCGATCAGTTCGCGCCAGTGCTCGCGGTCGGGCTGCGCTTCGCTGGCGCTGTAGAGGGCGAAGTTGATGCCGCTCTGGTTGCTGCGGATGAACCAGGTCCATTGCTGGCCGAGCAGGCCATGGTCGACGTGATATTCGTGCTCTTCCTGGCGCGGCGCCAGGCAGCGGAATTCGCCGCGCGGCTGTTCGGCGTCGAGCACCCAGGCCTCGCTGGTGGTCTTGCTGCCCAGCAGCAGCACCAGCTGGCGCTCGGAGCTGGCGCGGTAGCAGTGCAGGAAGAAGCGCCCGTCGGGCTCCTCGAACACCAGTTCGGCGCCGGGCTCGCCCAGGGTGTGGCGGTACAGCTTGTGCGGGCGGTGGGTCTCGTCCAGCTCGCCGAAGAACAGGGTGCGGCTGTCGTTGGCCCAGGTCATGCTGCCGTCGCAGTCGTCGAAGGGCAGTTCTTCCACGGCGCCGCTGGCCAGGTCCTTGACGTACAGGCTGTAGATCTCGTCGCCGCTGGTGTCCAGGCTGTAGGCCAGGCGCGAATGGTCGGGGCTGATGCTGAAGGCGCCGAGGGAAAGGAAGCCGCCGGCAGCCAGTTCGTTGGGGTCGAGCAGCAACTGCTCGGCGCTTTCGTCCACGACCAGCGAGTCGCCGGCCGGGCGCGGGCAGCGGTAGTGGCGCGGGTACTCGTCGCCGGCGGTGGTGCGCTGGTAATACAGCCACGGGCCCCAGGGCGAGGGCAGCGACAGGTCGGTCTCGCGGATGCGGCCCTTGATCTCCTGGAACAGCTGCTCGCGCAGTTCGGCCTGCCCGGCCAGCTCGGTTTCGAGGTAGGCGTTCTCCGCCTTGAGGTAGTCGAGCACTTCGGCGCTGTCGCGCTGCTGCAGCCAGGCGTAGGGATCGGCGGCGGCTTCGCGGCGGGCGATGGGGGGCTGGCGGTGGGTCATGGCGGCTCCTTGGCGGGGCAGGGGTGACGCCCGGCTGCGCACCCGTGGGGAAAAGCGGCTATCATAAGCCCCCCTCTGCCGCCACCGCACGCACGCGCATGAACGAACACGATTATCAACTCGCCTGGGGCGTCTACCTGTTCGCCGCTTTCGGACTCCTGGTCGTCTGGTTCCTGATGACCGGCTGGATGTGGCGCTGGCTGCGCGAACCGCTGCGGGTGATCGTCCTCGTGCTGCTGTTCACGCCGACGCCGGTGGACCCGGCCAACAACGAATACGCCCCGGCCATCGCCATCACCGCCCTGGACGTGCTGTTCAAGGTGGGCAACAACGCCTGGCGCGCGGTTTCCGACCTGGCCCTGGTGCTGCTGGCGGCCTTCGTCGTGTACCTGATCTTCGTCGCCGTGCGCTGGCCCATCGAGCGCGCCGCGCGCAACCGCCGCCAGCGCGCCGAGGCGGAGAACGAGCCGACCATGCGCCAGCTCATGCAGCCGCAGCTGATGCCCGACGTGGACGACAGCCGCGCCGACGAGCGCGCCGGCAACCGCGGCATGCGCATCGAGCCGCGCCTCTGAGCGAAACCGGCGCCGCCCTTGCGCGGCGCCGGATGGGCGTTCAGCATGGCGGCATTGCCGTAGCGGAACGAGCCCGAATGCAGCCCCAGACCTTCGCGCCAGGCCGGCGCCTGATTTCCCTTGCCACCTTCCAGTCCGTGCCGGGCCTGTGCCTGCCACAGGAGCGCTGACCATGTGCGAACTGCTCGGCATGAGCGCCAACGTCCCCACCGACATCGTCTTCAGCTTCACCGGCCTGATGCAGCGCGGCGGCGGCACCGGCCCGCACCGCGACGGCTGGGGCATCGCCTTCTACGAGGGGCGCGGCGTGCGCCTGTTCCAGGACCCGAGCGCCAGCGTCGACTCGGAAGTGGCGCGCCTGGTGCAGCGCTACCCGATCAAGAGCGAGACGGTGATCGGCCACATCCGCCAGGCCAACGTCGGCAAGGTCTGCCTGTCCAACACCCACCCCTTCGTGCGCGAGCTGGGCGGGCGCTACTGGACCTTCGCGCACAACGGCCAGTTGGCCGACTTCGCACCGCCGCCGGGGTTGTACCGGCCGGTGGGCGACACCGACAGCGAGGCGGCCTTCTGCGACCTGCTCAACCGCGTGCGCCGGGCTTTCCCCGAGCCGGTGCCGGTGGAGGTGCTGCTGCCGACCCTGGTGTCCGCCTGCGCCGAGTACCGGCAGAAGGGCGTGTTCAATTGCCTGCTGAGCGACGGTGATTGGTTGTTCACCTTCTGCTCCAGCAAGCTCGCGTACATTACCCGCCGCGCGCCCTTCGGCCCGGCGCGGCTGAAGGACGCCGACCTGACCGTGGACTTCCAGTCCGAGACCACGCCCAACGACGTGGTCACGGTGATCGCCACCGAGCCGCTGACCGACAACGAGCACTGGTCGGTGCAGCAGAGCGGCGAATGGATGCTCTGGTGGCGCGGCGAGATTCTCGACCAGGGCCGCGTCTGAGAGGGGGACTCCCATGTTGCGCAGCTACATCCGCCTGGTGCTTTTCGCCCTCGGCCTGCTGGTCGGGGTGCAGGTGCCGGGCTTCATCAAGGACTATTCGATCCGCGTCGACGCCCACCGCCAGGAAGCCCTGCAGGCCCTGGAGGGCTACCGCAACACCGCCGGCCAGTACTTCCAGGGCGACCTCGACGCCCTGGTGGCGCACTACCGCGGCAGCCCGGACCCGGTGTTCCAGCGCGACGGCGACAACGTCGAGCGCCTGCTGCGCCGCGCCAAGCTGTTCGACAACGAATGGCAGGCCCTGCAGGGCCCCTGGTACGCCCGCGCCTGGCACCTGCTGAGCGCGCCGAACCGCGAGCTGCTGCAGGAAACCCTGGACGGCTACAGCTACCAGGTGGTGCTGGCGCCGGAAGCCATCGGCTGGGCCCTGGGCGGCGGCTTGCTGCTGGCCTGGATCGTCGAGCTGCTGATCGTTTCGGTCGGGGCCCTGGCGGGGTTGGGTGACAACCGCAATGTGGCGCGCCGGCATTGGAGTTGAACGCCGCACGGGACGGGGAGGGCGATCAGGCGGCGGATAATCGCGAACGGTTATTCGCCCTACGTCCATGATGGTCCTCGCGTAGGGCGAATAACGCCACGGCGTTATCCGCCGTTTCCTCAGCCCCGCGCCGCGAGGGCCCGTTGGTTGGAGGTGTAGATGTTGTCGCGCTCCAGGGCCTTGCCGCTTTCCACGGCCGCCAGCCATTGCGCCGTGCTGCCCACGGCGGCGAAGGACGACTGCAGCACCACGCTGAACACCCGGTGGATTTCCTCGGCGCTGGCCGCGCCCGCGCTGTTGGCGTAGGGCAGCGAGCCGCTGGCGTCGTCGAGGAACTCCACCTGCCAGCCTTCGTGGGCGGCCTGGCGGGCGGTGGAGTCGTCGCAGTTGTGCGTCATGTAGCCGACGATCGTCAGGGTGTCGACGCCGCGCTCGCGCAGCCAGTCGCCCAGCCCGGTGCCGCTGAGGGCGCTGGCCTTGCTCTTGTCCAGCAGCAGGTCGCGGGGGCGCTCGGCCACCTGCGGGTGCAGTTCCACGCCGTGGCTGCCGGGGGCGAAGATGGGCGCGCCGGCCGGGGCCTGGTGGCGCACCACCACCACCGGGATGCCGGCGGCGTGGGCGGCGTCCATGGCGCGCAGGATGTTCGGCAGCGAGTCGCCGACCGGCGGGTATTCGATGCGCAGGTTGCCGCTGAAGTACTCGTTCTGCACGTCGACGACGATCAGGGCGCGTTTCGGGGCGTTGCTCATGCTGGGTGTCTCCGCTGGAGTGGGGATGGGGCCATTCTGCGCAGGGGCCGGCGGTCGGCGTGAGTGGCCCGCAAGACAGCTTTCGCTAGAATCGGGCCAAACCCTTGCCCGGAGGATGCCCATGCAAACCCACCGCGTGGCCGTGGTGGCCTTCGACCAGATCAGCCCCTTCCACCTCTCGGTGCCCTGCCTGGTGTTCGGCGAGGGCGACCCGGGCGGGGCGCGCACGCGCTTCGAACTGCAGGTCTGCGCCGCCGAGCCGGGGCCGCTGAACACCACGGCCGGCTTCGCCATCGATACGCGCCATGGCCTGGAGGCACTGGAGAGCGCCGATACCCTGATAGTGCCGAGCTGGCGCGACCCCGCGGAGCCGGCGCCGCCGGCCCTGCTCGATGCCCTGGTGGCCGCCGAGGCCCGCGGCGCGCAGCTGGTGGGCCTGTGCCTGGGCGCCTTCGTCCTGGCCGAGGCCGGCCTGCTCGACGGGCGCCGTGCCACCACCCACTGGCTGTGGGCGGAATTCTTCGCCCGGCACTATCCGCGGGTGCAGGTGGAGCCGGACGTGCTCTACGTCGACGATGGCCCGATCCTCACCTCCGCCGGCACCGTGGCCGGCATCGACTGCTGCCTGCACCTGCTGCGCCAGCGCTGCGGCGCCGGCCTGAGCAACCAGCAGGCCCGCCGCCTGGTGGTGGCGCCGCACCGCCAGGGCGGCCAGGCGCAGTTCATCGAGCAGCCGCTGCCGGCCACCGCGCGGGACAACCGCCTGTCCGGCCTGCTCGACTGGGTGCGCGAGCGCCTCGACCAGCCCCACGACCTGGACAGCCTGGCCGAGCGCGCGTTGATGAGCCGGCGCAGCTTCAGCCGGCACTTCCGCCAGCTTACCGGCAGCACCCTGGGCGACTGGCTGCGCGGCGAACGCCTGGCCCTGGCACAGCGGCTGCTGGAATCCACCGAGCAACCGATTCCGGAGGTGGCGAGCCTGGCGGGCTTCGGTTCGGTGGCTTCGCTGCGGCAGCATTTCAGCGCGGCGCTGGGGGTGTCGCCGAGCGCCTATCGGCAGGCGTTTCGGGGGTGAGGCGGGTTTCGTGGGGGGCGAGATTGCTCGCGAATGGGGTTTGCCGGTTGCTTCGGTTCGGGGCTGGGCCACGCTCCCTCTCCCCAGCCCTCTCCCGCAAGCGGGAGAGGGGGCTTGTCCGTGCCGGTGGATAGCAATGGTTTCAACCTGAAACGTCATTTCCGGCTGACGCCGAAATATCCACATTCACCTAACGGTCCCCTCTCCCTTCAGGGAGAGGGTTAGGGAGAGGGAACGGAGTTCACCCGAAACACCATAGTCACCGGGAAACCCCATTCGCAAAAACAAGCGCCTACTCCGCCAGCGCCTTCTCCGGCAGCTCATTGCGCCGGTAGGGGAACACGTCTATCACCTTGCCCGCCCGTATCTGCGCCTGCAGGCTCTTCCAGTAGTCCGCGTCGTAGAGGTCGCCGTGCAGCTTGGCGAACAGCCGGCGCAGCTTCAGGTCGACGAACAGGAAGCGCGGGAACTCCTCGGGGAACACGTCCATCGGCCCCACCGAGTACCAGGGCTCGGACGACATCTCGTCCTCCTCGTAGCGCGGCGGCGGGATGTGGCGGAAGTTCACCTCGGTGAGGTAGCTGATCTCGTCGTAGTCGTAGAACACCACGCGGCCGTGGCGGGTGACGCCGAAGTTCTTCAGCAGCATGTCGCCGGGGAAGATGTTCGCCGCCGCCAGCTGCTTGATGGCCAGGCCGTAGTCGTACAGCGCCTCGTGCACCTGGGCCTCGGTGGCGTGCTCCAGGTAGAGGTTGAGCGGGGTCATGCGGCGTTCGGTCCAGCAGTGGCGGATCAGCACCACGTCGCCCTCCAGCACCACGGTGGAGGGCGCCACCTCCAGCAGCTCGGCCAGGCAGTCGGGGTCGAACTTGCCCACCGGGAAGCGGAAGTCGGCGAACTGCTGGGTGTCGGCCAGGCGGCCGACGCGGTCGTGGTTCTTCACCAGCTGGTATTTCTGCACCACGGTGGCGTGGTCGACGGTCTTGGCCGGGTTGAAGTTGTCCTTGATGATCTTGAACACGGTGTTGAAGCCGGGCAGGGTGAACACGCTCATCACCATGCCACGCACCCCGGGGGCCATGACGAAGCGGTCGTCGGTGGTCGCCAGGTGGTTGATCAGGGCGCGGTAGAACTCGCTCTTGCCCTGCTTGTAGAAGCCGATGGAGGTATACAGCTCGGCGATGTGCTTGCCCGGCAGCAGGCGCTTGAGGAAGGCCACCAGCTCCGCCGGCACCGGCACGTCGACCATGAAGTAGGAGCGGGTGAAGGAGAAGATGATCGACACCTCCGCCTCGTCGGTGATCACGGTGTCGAAGCGGATGCCCTGGCCTTCGCGGTGGATCAGCGGGAACACCAGCGGCCACTGCTCGTCCGGGGTGTACAGGCGGCCCACCAGGTAGGCGCCCTTGTTGCGGTAGAACACCGAGCCGATCAGCTCCAGGGCCAGGTCCGGGTCCTTGCACACCCAGTCGGGCAGGTTGCTGTGCAGCAGGGCGTCCAGGCGCGCCAGGTCGCCTTCGGCGTCCTCGTAGGGCACCTGGAAGCGGTAGTCGGCGAAAACCTGCTGCAGCGCCCGCCGCAGGTTGCCCTGGGGCCGGTAGAGGCGGGTGTGCGGGTCGCGGGTGTGGGCGCGCAGCGACGGCCGCGTGGTGTGCACGAACATGGTGCCGTCGCTGATGTTGTCGTGGCTGAACAGCCCGCAGAAGATCGAGTTGAACCAGGTTTCCGCCAGCTCGTCGTCGTTGCGCGGGTCGATCAGGCCGATGTAGGCGCTCTTGATCAGCGGCCAGCGCTCCACGTCCAGCAATGCCCCCGGGTCGAAGTCGGCGGTGACGCGGGCCACGGTCTCGCCGACCTTTTCCTCGTAGAGGTTGATGCGCTCGGCGGAGGTGCGCTGGATTTCCTGCCACTGCGCCCGCTCGAAGCGTTCCTGGGCGTCGTCGGTGATCTGCTTGAAGCGCTCGCGGTAGATGTCGAAGCCGTCGAGGATGGTCTGGGCGATCTGGGCGTGGAGCATGGCGCGCCTCTCGTGCGTGTCCTGTGCAGCGAGCTTAGCCAGACTCCGGGGGCGGCGAAAGCGCCGTGGGTGACCGGGCGGTCGGGGAAGCGGGGGCGCTGCCGCCCCCGTCCGTTCAGCGTCGCTCGGCCAGTGCCTCGGCGCGCTCCGGCCGCGGGCGGAACACCAGCAGCAGGCCGAGCACGATCAGCCCCATGCCCAGCAGGCTGAGGGCGCCCAGGCGGTTGCCGAAGGCCAGGTAGTCCAGCAGCGCGGTCACCGCCGGCACCAGGTAGAACAGGCTGGTGACCTGCACCAGGTTGCCGCGCGCGATCAGCCGGTAGAGCAGCAGGGTGGCGCCCACCGAGATCAGCAGGCCCATCCACAGCAGGCTGGCGATCAGCTCCAGGCTCCAGTCGAAGTGCAGCGGCTGCGTCGGCAGCAGCACCAGGCACAGCGCGAGGCCGGCCACGTACTGCAGCGGCAGGCTGCCCAGCGGGCTTTCGCTCAGGCCCTTCTGCAGGAGGGTGCCGAGGGTGATACCCAGCAGCGCCAGCAGCGCGCAGCCCAGGCCGGCGAAGGACAGCCCGGCGAGGCCCATGCCTTGCCAGACCACCAGTACCAGCCCGCCCAGGCCGAGCAGCAGCCCGGCCAGGCGGGTGGCGCCGAAGCGCCGTTCGGTGAGCAGGCCGGTGAGGATCGGCTGCACGCCGAGCAGGGTGGCGATCATCCCCGGGGTGACCTGCAGTTGCAGGGCCCAGACGTAGAAGATCGGGTAGAAGCCTAGCAGCACCAGGCCGGTGAGCAGGGCGCGGCGGCGCTCGCGCGGCTGCCGCGGCAGGCGCAGGCCGAGCAGCGGGCCGAGGACCAGCAGGGCGGCCAGGGCGATGGCGAAGCGGCCGATGAGGAAGGCCAGCGGCGAGGCATGGGCCAGGCCCCACTTGGAGGCGATGGCGGCGCTGCTCCAGAGCAGCACGAAGAGGCTGGAGCTGGTCACGCCGACCAGGGTGGAAGCGTTGATTCGGGACATGTCGTCACCTGTCTTGCAAGCGGTGGCCGGCTGGCGGGCAGGCGGCCGGGTGCAGTCCGCGGCGCGCGGGCGCGGCGGCGATGCGTTCAGGAAAGGCGCTGGGGCGCTGTCAGAAGGCGCTGGCGCCCGGCGGCGGGCAGGCCGCTACGCACGGGGGCGGAGGCGCTGCGACAGCAGCGGCGACGGGAGGCGACAGGAGGGCGACGGCACCACGCGGGCGCGCCCCGGCCTCGCCGCGGGCGGCGATGGAGAGGGCGAGGTTCGCGTGGGAGAGGGGCATGGCCGGGCTCTGGCTGGTGGTGGCGTCGAGGCAGACTATAGCGGCGCCTGTGGGCGAAGGCGAGGGGGAGCGAGAGTTTCGCGCCAGGCGCGCGAGCCCGGCGACGATTCGCCAGGCAACGGGCCCCCGCCGCGACGGGAGCCCGTGGGGCCTTACTTGCCGGTCTTGACGTTGGTCCAGATGCGGGTGCGCAGGCGGTCGATCTTCATCGGCATGGACTGCAGGGCGAACAGCTTGGCCATCTTGTCCTGCGGCGGGTAGATCGCCGGGTCGGCCTTGATCGCCGCGTCCACCAGCGGCTCGGCGGCCAGGTTGCCGTTGGCGTAGTGCACGTAGTTGCTGATGCCGGCCATGACGTCGGGGCGCAGCAGGTAGTTCATGAAGGCGTAGGCGGCCTTCTCGTCGGGCGCGTCGGCCGGCATGGCGACCATGTCGAACCACAGCGGCGAGCCTTCCTTGGGCGTGGAGTAGTGGATCTCGATGCCGTTGTTGGCTTCCTTGGCGCGGGTGGCGGCCTGCAGGATGTCGCCGGAGAAGCCGACGGCCACGCAGATGTTGCCGTTGGCCAGGTCGCTGACGTACTTCGAGGAGTGGAAGTAGGCGATGTAGGGGCGCACCTTCAGCAGCGCCGCCTCGGCCTTCTTGTAGTCCTCGGGGTTCTGGCTGTGGTGCGGCAGGCCCAGGTAGTTCAGGGCGATGGGCAGCAGCTCGGGGCCGTTGTCCAGCACGGCGACGCCGCACTTGGCCAGCTTCTGCATGTACTCGGGCTTGAAGAACAGGTCCCAGGAGTCGACCGGTGCATCTGCGCCCAGCACTTCCCTGACCTTGGCCGGGTTGTAGCCGATGCCGGTGGTGCCCCACAGGTAGGGGAAGCCGTACTGGTTGCCCGGGTCGTTGACCTCCAGGGCTTTCATCAGCACCGGGTTGAGGTTCTTCCAGTTGGGCAGCTGGCTCTTGTCCAGCTTCTTCAGCGCGCCGGCCTGGATCTGCTTGGCCATGAAGTGGTTGGACGGCACCACGATGTCGTAGCCGGACTTGCCGGTCATCAGCTTGCCATCCAGCGTCTCGTTGCTGTCGTAGACGTCGTAGGTGGTCTGGATGCCGGTTTCCTTGCCGAAGGTGGCGACGGTGTCCGGGGCGATGTAGTCGGACCAGTTGTAGATCTTCAGTGTCTCGGCCTGTGCGCCGGCGGCGCCCAGGGTGAGGGAAAGCGCGAGGGCACTGGACAGCGGTGCGGTCGTTTTCATTGTTGTTTCCTGACGGCAAGCGGTAGTGGCGCGGCCGGGGTTGGGCCACGGCTGCTCAAGGAATAACCGGATTGCCGGAGGATGTGGAGGGGGCGCGGTTGCCCGCGGGTCCGCAGACAGTGGCAAAGGGCCGCCGGGCGGGGCGCCGCCCCGGAGCGGGGCGGCGCACAGGGCCTACTGGACCATTTCCTGTTCTTCGAACACGCCCTCGAAGAGCATGCTCGACAGGTAGCGCTCGGCCGAGTCGGGCAGGATGACCACGATGGTCTTGCCCTGCATCGTCGGCTCCTCGGCCAGGCGCACGGCGGCGGCCATGGCGGCGCCGCAGGAGATGCCGCAGAGGATGCCTTCCTCGTGCATCAGGCGCTGGGCCATGCTGCGGGCCTCGTCGTCGCCGACCAGCTCGACGCGGTCGACCATGGCCAGGTCGAGGTTCTTCGGCACGAAGCCGGCGCCGATGCCCTGGATCTTGTGTGGCGAGGGCTTGACCTCCTCGCCGGCGAGGGTCTGGCTGATCACCGGCGAGCTGGTCGGCTCCACCGCCACCGAGAGGATCGGCTTGCCCCTGGTGTTCTTGATGAAGCGCGACACGCCGGTGATGGTGCCGCCGGTGCCGACGCCGGCCACCAGCACGTCCACCGCGCCGTCGGTGTCGTTCCAGATCTCCGGGCCGGTGGTCTTCTCGTGGATCGCCGGGTTGGCCGGGTTGTCGAACTGCGCCGGCATGAAGTACTGCCCGGGGTTCTCGGCCACCAGTTCCTCGGCCTTGGCGATGGCGCCCTTCATACCCTTGGCCGGCTCGGTGAGGACCAGTTCGGCGCCCAGGGCCTTGAGCACCTTGCGCCGCTCCAGGCTCATGGAGGCGGGCATGGTCAGCACCAGCCTGTAGCCGCGCGCGGCGGCGACGAAGGCCAGGCCGATGCCGGTGTTGCCGGAGGTCGGCTCGACGATGGTCATGCCCGGTTTCAGCCGGCCGCTGGACTCGGCATCCCAGATCATGCTGGCGCCGATGCGGCACTTCACCGAGTAGCCGGGGTTGCGGCCCTCGATCTTGGCCAGGATGGTGACGCCGCGCGGGGCCAGGCGGTTGATCTGGACCAGCGGCGTGTTGCCGATGGACTGCGCGTTGTCTGCGAAGATGCGGCTCATGATGGGTGTCCTTGTGGATCGATGCTGACCCACCAGCCTATTCCCCGGCGCCCTGGCCGTAAAGCCGCGAAACCGGCGGAAAGATCGGTCCCGCGACGGCGGCGGGATGCGAGGGTGGAGCGGCGCCGACAGCGTTCGACGAATGGATTGGCGGCCGTGCATTCAGTGACTGAATGCCATGCCTGCGTTCACACTCGCCCGAACTGCGCGGTATAGTCGCAGTCTGTCCCCCCTGTTCCCGCAGCCCGGGCCGCGGCCCGGCCGATACCGTTCGAGGATTCCCCGATGAAGTTCGAAGGCACCCAGTCCTACGTCGCCACCGACGACCTCAAGCTGGCGGTCAACGCCTCCATCACCCTGCAGCGCCCGCTGCTGGTGAAGGGCGAGCCGGGCACCGGCAAGACCATGCTCGCCGAGCAGCTGGCCGAAGCCTTCGGCGCCAAGCTGATCACCTGGCACATCAAGTCCACCACCAAGGCCCACCAGGGCCTCTACGAGTACGACGCGGTGAGCCGCCTGCGCGACTCGCAGCTGGGCGTGGACAAGGTCCACGACGTGCGCAACTACATCAAGAAGGGCAAGCTCTGGGAGGCCTTCGAGGCCGACGAGCGCGTCATCCTGCTGATCGACGAGATCGACAAGGCCGACATCGAGTTCCCCAACGACCTGCTGCAGGAACTCGACAAGATGGAGTTCTACGTCTACGAGACCAACGAGACCATCAAGGCCAGGCAGCGCCCGATCATCATCATCACCTCGAACAACGAGAAGGAGCTGCCCGACGCCTTCCTGCGCCGCTGCTTCTTCCACTACATCGCCTTCCCCGACCGCGAGACGCTGCAGAAGATCGTCGACGTGCACTACCCGGGCATCAAGGCCTCGCTGGTCAGCGAGGCGCTGGACATCTTCTTCGACGTGCGCAAGGTGCCGGGCCTGAAGAAGAAGCCCTCCACCAGCGAACTGGTGGACTGGCTGAAGCTGCTGATGGCCGACGACATCGGCGAGGCGGTGCTGCGCGAGCGCGACCCGACCAAGGCCATCCCGCCGCTGGCCGGGGCCCTGGTGAAGAACGAGCAGGACGTGCAGCTGCTGGAACGTCTCGCCTTCATGAGCCGCCGCGCTTCGCGCTGAATTTGACCGGCTCTTCGTAGGGGCGAGCTTGCTCGCGAAGCTCTTTGCGGGTTCGCAGGGTTCGCGAGCAAGCTCGCTCCTACAAGAGCAATGCTTCATGAGAGGGTGCAGCCATGCTGCTCAACCTGTTCAACGAAATGCGCGCGGCCAAGGTGCCGGTGTCGGTGCGCGAGCTGCTGGACCTGATCAATGCGCTCCAGCAGCGCGTGGTGTTCGCCGACATGGACGAGTTCTACTACCTCGCCCGCACCATCATGGTGAAGGACGAGCGCCATTTCGATAAGTTCGACCGGGCCTTCGGCGCCTACTTCAAGGGCCTGGAGAAGCTCGACGACCACCTCAAGGCGCTGATTCCCGAGGAATGGCTGCGCAAGGAGTTCGAGCGCCTGCTGACCGACGAGGAGCGCGCGCAGATCCAGTCCCTGGGCGGCCTGGACAAGCTCATCGAGGAGTTCAGGAAGCGTCTCGAGGAGCAGAAGGAACGCCACGCCGGCGGCAACAAGTGGATCGGCACCGGCGGCACCAGCCCGTTCGGCTCCGGCGGTTTCAACCCCGAGGGCATCCGCGTGGGCGATGCCGGCAAGCGCCAGGGCAAGGCGGCCAAGGTGTGGGACCAGCGCGAGTACAAGAACCTCGACGACCAGGTCGAACTGGGCACCCGCAACATCAAGATCGCCCTGCGCCGCCTGCGCAAGTTCGCCCGCGAGGGCGCGGCGGAAGAGCTGGACATCGACGGCACCATCGACCACACGGCGAAGGACGCCGGGCTGCTGAACATCCAGATGCGCCCGGAGCGGCGCAACACCGTGAAGCTCCTGCTGCTGCTGGACATCGGCGGCTCGATGGACGCCCACGTGAAGGTCTGCGAGGAGCTGTTCTCGGCCTGCAAGACCGAGTTCAAGCACCTGGAGTACTTCTACTTCCACAACTTCATCTACGAATCGGTGTGGAAGAACAACCTGCGCCGCGGCAACGAGCGCACCGCCACCTTCGACCTGCTGCACAAGTACGGGCCGGACTACAAGGTGGTGTTCGTCGGCGACGCGGCCATGGCGCCCTACGAGATCACCCAGGCCGGCGGCAGCGTCGAGCACTGGAACGAGGAAGCCGGCTACGTGTGGATGCAGCGCTTCATGGAGAAGTACAAGAAGCTCATCTGGATCAACCCCTACCCGAAGGACACCTGGAACTACACCGCTTCCACCAACCTGGTGCGCGAGTTGGTGAAGGACCAGATGTACCCGCTGACCCTGCGCGGGCTGGAAGAGGGGATGCGCTTCCTTTCGCGTGGGTGAGCCCACTGCGCTGCGCCAACCATCGCGCTCCCCTGTAGGAGCGCGCCCTGCGCGCGAATCGCGGGCAGGGCCCGCTCCTACAATTGCCGCCTTTGCCTTGCCAAATCCCATGCCCGCGACGGTAACATCGCGGGCACGGCGCAGCGCACCGATGGGCAAGACATGACCGGAACCAGCTTCTCCCGCAACACCTGGCTCAACTCCCTGCACATGACCACGCTGACGGTTTCCCTGCTGGAAGCCGAAGGCCATGAGCGCGACAGCATCCTCGAAGGCAGCGGCATCACCGCCGCCGACCTGGTGGACCTGCGCCGGCTGGTCAGCCCCTGGCAGGAGCAGCAGGTGTTCGCCAACGCCGAGCGCCTGGCCGCCGAGCCCGCCCTGGGCCTGCGCCTGGGCCTGCGCACACGGATTTCCGCCTACGGCCTGCTGGGCTACGCGCTGCTCTCGGCGCCGACCCTGGGCGAAGCGCTGCGCATCGGCCTGAGCTACCCGGTGCTGCTGGGCACCTACTTCCACCTGTCGCTGCAGGTGGAGGGCGAGGTGGCCTGGCTGGTGGCCACCGGCTACAGCGAGGACGAGGCCTTGCGGCCGTTCAACACCGAACTGTGCCTGGGCTCGATGAGGGTCACCTGCGGCGACCTGCTGGGCCAGCCGCTGGAACTGCTGTGCGCCGAGTTCGACTATGCCGGCCCGCCCGAACGCGAGGCCGCCTACGCCGAGGGCTTCGCCTGTGACCTGCGCTTCGGCGCCTCGCGCAGCGCCTTCGGCTTCCCCGCCGCCTGGCTGGAGCGCCGCCTGCCCCTGGCCGACCCGGTGACGCACCGCGAGATGCTCGAACAGTGCCGCCGCCAGAACGTCGACCTGGCCGCCCGCCGCGCCTGGCTGGACAAGGTCCGCGGCATCCTCGGCGAGCGCCTGCAGGCGCCGCCGGGCCTGGAGGAGCTGGCGCGGCGCCTGAACTGCTCCTCGCGCAGCCTGCGCCGCCACCTGCAGCAACAGCAGACCAGCTACCAGCAACTGCTCGACGAACTGCGCTTCGCCCGCGCCAAGGAACTGCTGCAGGGCGGCGACATGCCCATCTACCGCATCGCCGAGGAACTCGGCTTCAGCGAGACCGCCAGCCTGCGCCACGCCTTCCAGCGCTGGAGCGGCCAGCCGCCGAGCCATTTCCGGGCCTGAGTGGCACCCACCCACGCCATTCCAACCCGTAGGGCGCATAACGCCTGTGGCGTTATCCGCCGTTTGACCTTGGTTACCGGCCTGCTCGGTGTCGAGCTTGGCGCTGGTCATGCATTCCCCCGGATTGACCGAGGCATGGTCGATGAGAAAGGTGAGGCGGCGGATAACCGCGAACGGTTATTCGCCCTACGCAATTCCACCCGCTCCTACAGGAGGCACGGTGCCGGGAATGGCGTAGGAGCGGATCTTATCCGCGATAGCCGAACGTACCGGCGGGCACGGCTTCTCGTAGGAGCGAGCAGCCCGGCGCGGCCTGCAAGGCAGTTGTTCCTACGACCGACCCCTCATGGCCGCGCTTCGAGGATCAGGTTGAACGGCGTTTCCGCCGCCCGGCGGAAGCGGCTGAATCCGGCTTCCTCGAACACCGCGCGCAGCCTTGCCTCTCCGGCCTGGGCGCCCAGGCCCAGGCCCACTTCCTGGGACAGCGAGTTGGGTGTGCAGATGAAGGTCGAGGCGGCGTAGAACAGCTTGCCGATGGGCGTCAGGTTGTCCTCCAGGCGGTCGCCGGCGTAGGGCTCCACCAGCAGCACCGTGCCGTCCGGCGCCAGGTGGCGCAGGGCGTGGCGGGCGGCGCCCACCGGGTCGCCCATGTCGTGCAGGCAGTCGAAGTAGCAGATCAGGTCGTACTCGCCCAGGTAGTCCTTGGCGCTGGCCCTGGCGAAGCTCACCCGGTCCTCGACGCCGGCCTCGCGGGCGCGCTGGCTGGCGGTTTCCACCGAGGGCGCGTGGTAGTCGAAGCCGGCGAAGCGCGAGGCCGGGAAGGCCTGGGCCATGATCACCGTGGAGGCGCCGTGGCCGCAGCCGATGTCGGCCACCTGTGCGCCGTGCTGCAGCTTGGCCACCACGTCGTCCAGCGCCGGCAGCCACTCCTCTACAAGATGCGCGCGGTAGCCGGGGCGGAAGAAGCGTTCGGTGCCGCGGAACAGGCAGGGGTGGTGGTCGCCCCAGGGCAGGGCGCCGTCGCCGCGCATGGCGGCCACCAGCTTGTCCTTGTCCTGGTACAGCGAGGCCAGCACGCCGGCGCCGCCGGCCACGTACACCGGCGAGTCCTCGATGGCCAGGGCCATGGCCTGTTCCTCGGGCAGGCGGAAGTTGCCGCCTTCGTGTTCCAGGTAGCCGGCGGCGGCCTGGGCGCTGAGCCATTCGCGCAGCAGCCGCGGGTTGCAGCCGGTGCGTTCGGCCAGGGCCTGCGGGCTTACCGGCTGGTTGTCGGCCATGGCCCGGTACAGGCCCAGTTCGTCGCCGAGGATGACGTTCGCCAGCATGGCCGCGCCGCCCATGTCGGCGACCAGGCGGCCCATGAAGTCGTTGAGTTTGGCTTCGTCCATGGTAGCTCCTCCGCTGTCGGGCGCCCGCGCGGCGGCGGGGCTCCGGGTGGATGGCGGGAGGTGCCGGTTCTCCGTACGCGAGGCGAACGACGGGGCAGGGCAGGCGCCGGCCCGGGACGGGCGCGTGCCGGCAGCCGCGGTTCGCGCGTCATTGCCGGCCCGGGGCGGGCGGCCCCTCGGCGGGGCGTCGTTTCAGTCTAGCGCGGCGGCCGCGGCGGGTGGCGCCGGCCGACGCCCGGCGTCAGCGGGCGGCTTCGCCCAGGCCGCCGTTGCGCATGATCTGCGCGATGATCGGCACCGGCGTCATCAGGTGGTTGCGCATCATCTCGCTGGCGCGCGCGGCGTCGCGGGCGAGGATCGCCTCGACCAGCGCGGCGTGTTCCTGGCGCTTGAGCTCCAGGGCTTCCTCCGAGAACACCGTGTGCGTCAGCCACAGGTGGCGGTAGCGCTCGGCCTGGTCGAACAGGTAGGTGCGCGCCTGCAGCAGGTGCTTGGAGCCGCAGCCCTGGGCGATGGCCGTGTGGAAGGCCTTGTGCCGCTCGTCCCAGACGTCCAGGCGCTGCTCGCGGGTCTTCACCTCCACCACCTTGGCCAGGGTGTGCGAATGCGCCAGCACCTGCGCTTCCCAGGCGTCGTCGCCGCGCTGGATGGCCAGGCCGACGATCATCGCCTCCAGGTTGGCGCGGGCGTCGTAGATGTCCTTCATCTCCTCCAGCGACATGGGCGCGACGCGGTAGCCTTTCTGGCTGATGGCGACCACCAGGTGCTCGGCCACCAGTTGCGACAGGGCCTCGCGCAGCGGGCCCACGCCCAGGTCGTAGCGCTCCTTCAGGGTGCTCATCAGCAGCTTCTCGCCCGGTTTGAAGACGCCGCGGATGATGTCCTTCTTGAGCCACTCGTAACCGCTGACGGCGGAGTTCTGTCGGGGGGCGATCGCTTCCAAATCCAGCTCCTGTGGGGATTTGCGCTGGATCATACCCAAATGTCGTATGGACGAAAAACAATAGACAAGGCGAGTGTTTGTCGCTGAAAAATAAAAATGTAGACATTTTTAGTTTGTGGCGATATTTTTCTCCTGCCCGCCTGATCCAGGTCATTGCCGGACGGCGCCAACCCATCATTGCCAGGACACCGCCATGAACGCCTTCACCTCCATCCAGGACCTCGCCATGCCCCTGCCGCTGGAGACCCGCGGCTACTCGGTAGCGCCTTCGGCGCAGTCGCCGCGCCTGCTCGAGCTGACCTTCGCCCGCGAGACCGTGCAGGCCTTCGTCGAGGCGGTGGCGCAGTGGCCGGTACAGGCCCTGGAGTACAAGTCGTTCCTGCGCTTCCGCGTCGCCCAGATCCTCGACGAGCTGTGCGAAGGCACCCTGCGCCCGGTGCTGCTGAACAGCATCCTCGACCGCGCCACCGGCGGCATGCTGGTCAAGCCCCTGGGCCTGGACGACGTGGCCCAGGCCGAGGACATGGTGAAGTTCTCCACCGCCGTGGCGCACCTGGTCGGCCGCTCCAACTACGACGCCATGAGCGGCCAGTTCTACGCCCGCTTCGTGGTGGTCAACAGCGACAACTCCGACAGCTACCTGCGCCAGCCGCACCGCGTGATGGAGCTGCACAACGACGGCACCTTCGTCAACCAGATCACCGACTACGTGCTGATGATGAAGATCGAAGAGAAGAACATGGAGGGCGGCAACTCCCTGCTGCTGCACCTGGACGACTGGAGCGAGCTGGACGAGTTCTACCGCCACCCGCTGGCCCGCCGCGAGATGCGCTGGACCGCGCCGCCGAGCAAGAAGGTCAGCGAGGACGTGTTCCACGCGGTGTTCGACTGCGACGCCGAAGGCCGCCCGACCATGCGCTACATCGACCAGTTCGTGCAGCCGAAGGACTTCGAGGAAGGCATCTGGCTGAACGCCTTGTCCGACTCCCTGGAAACCAGCCCGGCCAAGCTCTCGGTGCCGGTGCCCCAGGGCTGCTTCCTGCTGATCAACAACCTGTTCTGGCTGCACGGTCGCGACCGCTTCACCCCGCACGAGGGCCTGCGCCGCGAGCTGATGCGCCAGCGCGGCTACATCGCCTACCAGAAACCGCTGTACCAGCGCGGCCAGTAATCCCCAACGCGTCACCCTTTCCACAGGGGAGGGCCGGCTGGCGAAGCGTCCGCGCACGACCTCCGCCGCCGGCCCCTCCTGTGGAGTTTTTTCAGCTGAGCCAGTGCGCGAGGTAATGGCTGTGTACGATTTCATCATCATCGGCGGCGGCATCGTCGGCATGTCCACCGCGATGCAACTCACCCAGGTCTACCCGGACGCGAAGATCCTCCTGCTGGAGAAGGAAGCCGGCCCGGCCCGCCACCAGACCGGGCACAACAGCGGCGTGATCCACGCCGGCGTCTACTACACCCCCGGCAGCCTCAAGGCGAAGTTCTGCCTGGCCGGCAACAAGGCCACCAAGGCCTTCTGCGACAAGCACGGCATCCGCTACGACGAATGCGGCAAGCTGCTGGTGGCCACCAACGAGCTGGAGATGGAGCGCATGAAGGCGCTCTGGGAACGCACCGCCGCCAACGGCCTGGAGCGCCACTGGCTGAGCGCCGGCGAGCTGCGCGAGCGCGAGCCGAACATCGTTGGCATGGGCGGCATCTTCGTGCCCTCCAGCGGCATCGTCAGCTACGCCGAAGTCACCGCCGCCATGGGCCGCGAGTTCCAGGCAACTGGTGGCGAGATCCGCTACAACGCCGAGGTGACGGCGCTGGACGAGCGCGCCGACGAGGTGGTGGTGCGCACCACCGACAACGAGTTCCGTGGCCGCTACCTGGTCACCTGCTCGGGCCTGATGGCCGACCGCATCGTGCGCATGCTGGGCCTGCAGCCGCAGTTCATCATCTGCCCGTTCCGTGGCGAGTACTACCTGCTGCCCAAGCAGCACAACCAGATCGTCAACCACCTGATCTACCCGATCCCCGATCCGTCCATGCCGTTCCTCGGCGTGCACCTGACGCGGATGATCGACGGCACCGTCACCGTCGGCCCCAACGCCGTGCTGGCGATGAAGCGCGAGGGCTACCGCAAGCGCGACATCAGCCTCGGCGACCTGTTCGAGACCCTGACCACGCCGGGCATCCTCAAGGTGCTGGCGAAGAACCTGCGCCCGGGCCTGATCGAGATGAAGAACTCGCTGTTCAAGGGCGGCTACCTGAAGGAAGTGCAGAAGTACTGCCCGAGCATCGTCAAGGCCGACCTCACCGAGTACCCGGCCGGCGTGCGCGCCCAGGCGGTGTCGCGCGACGGCAAGCTGATCGACGACTTCCTCTTCGTGAATACCAAGCGCAGCGTCAACGTCTGCAACGCGCCGTCGCCGGCGGCCACCTCGGCCATCCCGATCGGCGCCTACATCGTCGAGAAGGTTCGCGAACAGGTCGCCGCGCAGGGCGGCAACTTCGTCAAGGCCGCCACCCCGGACATCACCCTGGACATCAATCTGCGGGCCGCCGGCTGAGCCGCCCGCCACCGATAACGAGGAAGACAGCGTGCAACTCAAAGACTCCAGCCTGTTCCGCCAGCAGGCCTATATCGACGGCGCCTGGGTGGATGCCGACAACGGCCAGACCCTGAAGGTCAACAACCCGGCCACCAACGAAACCATCGGCAGCGTGCCGAAGATGGGCGCCGCCGAGACCCGCCGCGCCATCGAAGCCGCCGACCGCGCCCTGCCGGCCTGGCGCGCGCTGACCGCCAAGGACCGCGCCAACCGCCTGCGCCGCTGGTTCGAGCTGATGATCGAGAACCAGGATGACCTGGCCCGCCTGATGACCATCGAGCAGGGCAAGCCGCTGGCCGAAGCCAAGGGCGAGATCGCCTACGCCGCGTCGTTCCTGGAGTGGTTCGCCGAGGAAGCCAAGCGCGTCTACGGCGACATGATCCCCGGCCACCAGCCGGACAAGCGCCTGATGGTGATCAAGCAGCCGATCGGCGTCACCGCGGCCATCACCCCGTGGAACTTCCCTTCCGCGATGATCACCCGTAAAGCCGGCCCGGCCCTGGCCGCCGGTTGCACCATGGTGCTCAAGCCCGCTTCGCAGACCCCGTATTCCGCCCTGGCCCTGGCCGAGCTGGCCGAGCGCGCCGGCATTCCGAAAGGCGTGTTCAGCGTGGTCACCGGCAGCGCCGGCGAAGTCGGCGGCGAGCTGACCGGCAACCCGATCGTGCGCAAGCTGACCTTCACCGGCTCCACCGAAATCGGTCGCCAACTGATGGCCGAGTGCGCCAAGGACATCAAGAAGGTCTCCCTGGAGCTGGGCGGCAACGCGCCCTTCATCGTTTTCGACGATGCCGACCTGGATGCCGCCGTCGAAGGCGCGCTGGTTTCCAAGTACCGCAACAACGGCCAGACCTGCGTGTGCGCCAACCGCCTGTACGTGCAGGACGGCGTGTACGACGCCTTCGTCGAGAAGCTGAAGGCCGCCGTGGCCAGGCTGAACATCGGCAATGGCCTGGAGCAGGGCGTCACCACCGGCCCGCTGATCGACGCCAAGGCCGTGGCCAAGGTCGAGGAGCACATCGCCGATGCCGTCAGCAAGGGCGCGAAAGTGGTCGCCGGCGGCAAGCCGCACGCCCTGGGCGGCACCTTCTTCGAGCCGACCATCCTGGTCGACGTGCCGAAGAACGCCCTGGTTTCCAAGGACGAGACCTTCGGCCCGCTGGCGCCGCTGTTCCGCTTCAAGGACGAGGCCGAGGTGATCGAGCTGTCCAACGACACCGAGTACGGCCTGGCCGCCTACTTCTACGCCCGCGACCTGGGCCGCGTGTTCCGCGTCGGCGAGGCGCTGGAGTACGGCATCGTCGGCATCAACACCGGGATCATCTCCAACGAAGTCGCCCCCTTCGGCGGCATCAAGGCCTCGGGCCTGGGCCGCGAAGGTTCCAAGTACGGCATCGAGGACTACCTGGAAATCAAATACCTGTGCCTCGGCGTGTAACGCGCGTCCATCCACCCCATTCCTGACCTGGAGACAGCATGAACAGCAACCAGAGCCTGCAACAACGGCGCATGGCCGCCATCCCGCGCGGCGTCGGCCAGATCCACCAGATCTACGCCGAGCGCGCCGAGAACGCCACCATCTGGGACGTGGAAGGCCGCGAGTACCTGGACTTCGCCGGCGGCATCGCCGTGCTCAACACCGGCCACCTGCACCCGAAGGTGATGGCCGCCGTGCAGGCGCAGATGGCCAAGCTGACCCACACCTGCTTCCACGTGTTCGGCTACGAGGGCTACGTGGCCCTGGCCGAGAAGATCAACGGCATGCTGCCGGGCGACTTCGAGAAGAAGACCCTGCTGGTGACCACCGGCGCCGAAGCCGTGGAGAACGCCATCAAGATCGCCCGCGCCGCCACCGGCCGCAGCGGCGTGATCGCCTTCACCGGCGCCTACCACGGCCGCACCCACTACACCCTGGCCCTGACCGGCAAGGTGGTGCCGTACTCCGCCGGCCTGGGCCTGATGCCCGGCGGCGTGTTCCGCGCGCAGTACCCGAATGCGCTGCACGGCGTGTCGGTGGACGAGTCGATCGCCAGCATCGAGCGCATCTTCAAGAACGACGCGCAGCCGCGCGACATCGCCGCGATCATCCTCGAGCCGGTGCAGGGCGAGGGCGGTTTCAACCCGGCGCCGAAGGACTTCATGCAGCGCCTGCGCGCCCTCTGCGACGAGCACGGCATCGTGCTGATCGCCGACGAAGTGCAGACCGGCGCCGGCCGCACCGGCACCTTCTTCGCCATGGAGCAGATGGGCGTCGCCGCCGACCTGACCACCTTCGCCAAGTCCATCGCCGGCGGCTTCCCGCTGGCCGGCGTGGCTGGCCGCGCCGAACTGATGGACGCGGTGGCCCCGGGCGGCCTGGGCGGCACCTACGCCGGCAACCCGATCTCCTGCGCCGCCGCCCTGGCGGTGATCGAGGCCTTCGAGGAAGAGAACCTGCTGGACCGCGCCAAGGCCGTGGGCGAAATCCTCGGCGCCGGTCTGCGCCAGATCGGCGAGCGCCACGCCAGCATCGGCGAAGTGCGCATCCTCGGCGCCATGGTCGCGGTGGAGCTGTTCGAAGCCGACGGCCAGAGCCCGGCCGCCGAGCTGACCGCGAAGATCGTCGCCAAGGCCCGCGACAAGGGTCTGGTGCTGCTGTCCTGCGGCACCTACTACAACGTCTTGCGCATCCTCGTGCCGCTGACCGTCAGCGACGCCGACCTGCAGCGCGGCCTGGGCATCATCGGCGAGTGCTTCGACGAACTGGCCTGATTCCGCTTGCGCGTGCGCCGCGGCCCCTTTCCCTGAAGGGGCCGCGCCGAAGAGAACAAAGACGGACCCCGTACCCGCCCGTGCCCACGCACGGGCGGGCCGGGCCATTTCCGCCGCAGGGACGCAGCTCTACAAGGTGAGACCATGCAACAGCTCAACAAGAACAACCTGAGCCATGGGTTGAAATCGCGGCATGTGACCATGCTGTCCATCGCCGGGGTGATCGGCGCCGGCCTCTTCGTCGGCTCCGGCCGCGCCATCGCCGAGGCGGGCCCGGCGGCCATCCTCGCGTACATCCTGGCCGGCGCCCTGGTGGTGATCGTCATGCGCATGCTGGCCGAGATGGCCGTGGCGTCGCCCGACACCGGCTCCTTCTCCACCTACGCCGACCGCGCCATCGGCAAATGGGCCGGCTACACCATCGGCTGGCTGTACTGGTGGTTCTGGGTCCTGGTGATCCCGATCGAGGCGAACATCGCCGCCACCATCATCAACAGCTGGGTGCCGCAGCTGGACATCTGGGTGCTGTCCCTGGCCATCACCCTGCTGCTCACCGTGACCAACCTGTTCAGCGTGAAGAACTACGGCGAGTTCGAGTTCTGGCTGGCGCTGGTCAAGGTGATCGCCATCGTCGGCTTCATCATCCTCGGCGCCTGCGCCATCCTCGGCCTGCTGCCCAATACCGGGGTGAGCGGCGTCTCGCGGCTGTGGGACAACGGCGGCTTCATGCCCAACGGCTTCGGCGCGGTGCTCAGCGCCATGCTGATCACCATGTTCTCGTTCCTCGGGGCGGAGGTGGTGACCATCGCCGCGGCCGAGTCCGACGCGGCCGAGAAGCAGATCTCCAGGGCCACCAACTCGGTGATCTGGCGGATCACCCTGTTCTACATCCTGTCGATCTTCATCGTCGTCGCCCTGGTGCCCTGGACCGACCCGCGCCTGGCCGCCGACGGCTCCTACGTCACCGTGCTGGAAGTGCTGGGCGTGCCCAACGCCAAGGCGCTGATCGACGTGGTGGTGCTGACTTCGGTGACCAGTTGCCTGAACTCCTCGCTCTACACCGCCTCGCGCATGCTGTTCTCGCTGAGCAGCCGTGGTGACGCGCCGGCAGTCGCGCGGGTGACCAGCCGTGCCGGTACCCCGGTGGTGGCGGTGCTGCTGTCGACCGCCGCGGCCTTCGCCACGGTGATCGCCAACTACCTGGTTCCGGCCCAGGTGTTCGGCTTCCTGATGGCCAGCTCCGGCGCCATCGCCCTGCTGGTGTACCTGGTGATCGCCATCTCGCAACTGCGCATGCGCAAGCGCATGAACGCCGAGGGCCAGATGCCGCAGTACCGCATGTGGCTGTTCCCGTGGCTGACCTGGGGTGTGATCCTGTTCATCGTCGGCGTACTGGTGCTGATGCTGCTGCGCCCGGACCACCGCGTCGAAGTGACCGCCACCGCGCTGCTCAGCGTGCTGATCGTCTGCTCCGGCCTGCTGGTCACCCGCCGCCGTGCGCGTAGCGAGCAGGGCGCCACACACCTGAGCGTGGCTGAGCGCTGATGGCTCTTCGTAGGAGCGAGCTTGCTCGCGAACGGCTCCTCGCTCCTACAGGTTTCCGTGAGGCACGTAGCTCAACCGTAGGAGCGGACCTTGTCCGCGATAGCCAGCCATCCCGGCGCGATTCGCGGATGAGATCCGCTCCTACAGGTTGCCCGTATGCCGTGCCCTTGTAGGAGCGCGCCCTGCGCGCGAAATCGCGGGCAGGGCCCGCTCCTACAGGTATCTGTTAGTCCCAAATGAAAACGGGGCGCCCAAGGGCGCCCCATTTTTAGTTTAGTCAGGCCAGCTTCAGCAACACCATGCCCGCCACCAGCAGGCCCAGCCCGAGCCAGCCGCGCCACACCAGGCGCTGGCCGAACAGGGCCCAGCCCATGGCCACGGTGGCGAGGATGCCGAAGCCGCCCCACACCGCGTAGGCCACCGACAGCTCGATGTCCTTCACCGCCTGGGCCAGGGCCGAGAAGGCGCCCAGCACGCAGAGGATGGAGGTGACGCCGAGGGCGCGCCTGCGGAAGCCGTCGGAATACTTCAGCAGCAGGTTGGCGATCACCTCCAGCACTATCGCCAGGCCCAGCCAGGCGAACGGAATCCAGTTCAGGCTCAGCATGTGACGGCCTCCTCTGCGGACGGCTCGCGCTTGCTGCGGGTGCCGGACTTGACCAGCAGGATGCCGGCGATCATCACGGCCAGGCCCAGGATCTTCTCCGGGGCCAGTTGCTCGCCCAGCCAGGCGACGCTGACCAGGGTGATGAGGACGATGCCGATGCCCTCCCAGAGGGCGTAGGCCACGCCCACCGGCACGCGCTTGATGGCCAGCGACAGGAAGTAGTACGACAGGCCGACCATGGCGTACATCAGCAGGTGGCCGTACAGCGGGGCCAGGGTGGTGGTGAGCTTCATCGAGGTGGTGCCGACCACTTCGAAACCGATGGCGGCGAACAGATAGATCCAGGAACGCATGATCGAGCCCTCCCTTGGGCAAGCCGCCGCCCTCGCGAATGGACGCGGGGCCAGGCGGAAAAGTCGGAACGGGGAGGTGACGCTGGGCGAGCGGCGAGACGCGCGTGCGCATCGTCACCAAAAACGTGACTTCGGGGAGGGCGCTAGAGGTCGCCGGTCCAGTGGCGCTCGCGGGAGACCAGGCGGGAAGTGAAGCGGGTTTGGATCGTTGCGTTCAACATAATGAACACTATATTGCCTGAGTTTAGGATGATTGGCAAATCGATAGGCTCAGACAATGGATTGATGGCGATCGATTCCCTTGTTTCTTGACGTGGGCCGTATGTGGGATAGCGGGTGTTCAAAGTGGCTGTGCAATATTTTGTTCATTCGCCCGGCGCCCTCGTTCCCGCCATCCCGCTGGGCAAAACCGCCAGAAAGGAGTAGCCTTCATTTGACGGTTAGTTTTTCATCATTTGAGGAGGTCGCATGTTGGCCATCAAGACGGAAGATCGTCGTCGCAGCGACTCGCCGTCCCCGGTGTTCTGGCACCTGGTGCACGGCCATGCCAGCCTCACCGAGAGCCAGCGGCTGCAGCACATCCGCCACGGCTTGAGCTGGCGCTGGGTCGAATCGGTGCGGGACACCTTCCGCATCAGCGGCCCGGGCTTCGTCGAGCTGTTCAACATTTCCCTGTCCACCTACGAGCGCAAGAAGAAGGCGGACCAGGACCTGGACGCGGTGACCTCGGAGCGCCTCGACCGCCTGGCCTCGGTGGCCGTGCTGGCCGAGCAGGTGCTCGAGGACAAGGACGCCGCGACCCAGTGGCTGGGGCGCCCCAACGACGCCCTCGGCGGCCAGACGCCGCTGAGCCTCTGCGATACCGAAATAGGCGCCAACCAGGTACGCCGCGTGCTGCACGCGCTGGAGTGGGGCGGGGTCGCCTGATGCGGGCCTGGCGAGTCGCGAAAGCGACGCGGGCCACCGACCTCTCCGGCCAGGGCGCGGCCATCCTCGGCGGGCGCTGGAACGATCGCGACCTGCCCGTGGTGTACCTGGGCCTGACGCCGGCCATCTGCTGCCTGGAAACCTTCGTGCACGCCAGCGGCCGGCCGACCTTCGCGCTGAAGATCACCGCCTTCCGGCTCCCGGAAGGCGACGACCTCTACCTCAGGCCCGACCCCCGCGAACTGCCCGATGGCTGGAACAGCCTGCCGGCGGACCGCCCGAGCATGGACTACGGCACCCGCTGGCTGCGGGCCGGCGAGCAACTCGGGCTGATGGTGCCCTCGGCCGTGCTGCCGCTGGAGTGGAACATCCTGCTCAACCCGCGGCACCCGGCGATCGCCCAGGTGAAGGTCGAGGACAGCTACGACTTCCTCTATGACGAGCGGATGTTCCAGGGGCGTGCCTGAGCCGATGGGGAAGGTGAGTCAGCCGTCGTAGTGGTAGCGGCATTGCACGATGAAGAGTTGGCCGTCTTCGAACAGATAGACCAGCCGGTGTTCGTGGGTTATGCGGCGGGACCAGAACCCGGTGAGGTTACCCTTCAGCGCTTCGGGCTTGCCGGTGCCGCTGAAGGGGGTACGCAGGCATTCGCCGATGAGCCGGTCCAGGGCTGCGGATATCTTCGGATCCTGGCCCTTCCAGTACTGGTAGTCGTCCCAGCCGTGATCGGTGAAAGCCACCGAAACCGTCTTGCGGGCGCCGGCCTTGTTACGTTTCTTCTGCGTTGTCACTGATGCTCAATTCCCTTGGCGCGCTCTTGCCGGCTCGCAACTGCTCGATGGATTCATGCAGCCGTTGTGCGTTGGCCGAGGACTGCAGCAGGTACATGGTCTCGCGCATGCCGTTGTAGTCCTCCAGCGAAAGCAGGACGACAGGTTCGCCTCTTTGCCGGGTGATGACAGTCGGCTCATGGTCGCGGCATACGTCATCCATGGCCTGTTTCAGGCTGGCTCGCGCTTGGCTGAATGTCAGAATTTGCATGGCGGGTACCTTCTGGCGAAGCCAGGGCTGATTGAATCTTCCGACGGGAAAAGAGTGCGGAGGGCGGGTCCGGTGCTGGACGAGATGATTGTACAGAACGTTGTACTTTGATCAAGCGCAGCCATTGGTGCCCGCCAGTCCCGCTGCGTGCTATGGCTGATCCACCAGCCCCGCCGCCAGCCGTCCAACCTCCGCCAGCACCGCTTCGCGCTTTTCCGCCGAGGCCGGGCTGCCGGTGAGGTAGGCCGCCACCAGGATCGGCGCGCGGCCCGGCGGCCGGAGGATGGCTACGTCGTTGCTGGTGCCGCGCTCGCCGGTGCCGGTCTTGTCGCCGACCTTCCAGAGCGGCGGCAGGCCGGCGCGGATGCGCTTGTCGCCGGTCTTGTTGGCCGCCAGCCAGGCGTCCAGCTGGGCGCGTGAGGCGGGTTGCAGGACGTCGCCCAGCAGCAGGCGCTGCAGGGTGGCGACCATCGCCCGCGGGGTGCTGGTGTCGCGCGGGTCGCCGGGGAGGGCTTCGTTGAGCGTGGGCTCGTTGCGGTCCAGGCGGCTGACCTCGTCGCCCGTGCTGCGCAGCCAGTCGGTCAGCCCGGCTGGGCCGCCCAGGCTGGCCAGCAGCAGGTTGGCGGCGCCGTTGTCGCTGAGGGTGATCGCCGCCTCGCAGAGTTCGGCGACGCTCAGGCCCGGCTTGCCGACGTGGCGTTCGCTGACCGGCGAGTAGGGCACCAAGTCGTCGCGGCCATAGACGATGCGCCGCGCCAGCTGCTCTTCGCCACGGTCGACGCGGGCCAGCACGGCGGCGGCGAGCAGCAGCTTGAAGGTGCTGCACAGCGGGAAGCGCTCGTCCTCGCGCAGGCCGAAGCGGCGGCCGTCGCCGCTGTCGAGCACGGCCACGCCCAGGCGCCCGCCGCTGTCGCGTTCCAGTTGCTTCAGGCGCTCCACGGCCGGCACGGCGCCGGCCCGCGCGCCGCCGGGGAGCAGCCCGGCCAGTGGCGCCAGCAGTAGCGCACGGTTGATCTGTCTTCTGTTGAACATGCTGCCTCCTGGTCGAGGGGCGACTATCGGCCAGCCGGGCAGGGCGCGGCAAGCGGCCACGCCCATCGGTTTTTCCCGGCCGCCGCCGTAGCGCTTCTACCCTCAAGGGAGGCAGGCGCCGAAGGCAGATTCTTGCAACCTTTGCTCCGGGCCGTGGCTCGAACCCGATGACTGCCGTCGCAGCGGCGCCTTCTCCCCGGCGAAGGTCGACCGCCCGCGTGCCGAACCCGCCCACGGAAAAGGGGACCACCCCATGTCCAGCAAGGCCCCGTCGTTGCTCGACGCCTACCGCCAGGTGCGGCGGCGCAGCGAAGAACTGATCGCCCCCCTCAGCGCCGAGGATGCGGTCACCCAGTCGATGCCCGATGCCAGCCCGGCCAAGTGGCACATCGCGCATACCACCTGGTTCTTCGAGACTTTCCTGCTGCAGCCGCACCTGCCCGGCTACCAGCTGTTCGACGCCCACTTCGGCTACCTGTTCAACTCCTACTACGAGGCCCTGGGCGCGCGCCAGCCGCAGCCGCAGCGGGGGATGCTGACGCGCCCGCCGCTGCACCGGGTGCTCGACTACCGGCTGCACGTCGACGAGCACATGCACAAGCTGCTGGCCCGGGCGCCGGACGCCGGGCTGGAGGCCCTGGTGCGCCTGGGCCTGGCCCACGAGGAGCAGCACCAGGAACTGCTGCTGATGGACATTCTCCACCTGTTCAGCCTGTCGCCGCTGGCGCCGGCCTATGGCGAGGGGCATGCGCCCTCGGCCTGCGGGCCGCAGCGCTTCCTGGCGATCCAGGGCGGGCTGCTGGGCATCGGCCATGACGGCGAGGGCTTCGCCTTCGACAACGAGGCGCCGGCGCACCGCTGTTTCCTGGCGCCGTTCGAGATCGCCGAGTCCCTGGTGAGCAATGGCCAGTGGCTGGCGTTCATCGAGGATGACGGCTATCGCCGCCCCGAGCTGTGGTTGTCCGACGGCTGGGCAAAAATCCAGGAAGCGGGCTGGCAGGCCCCGCTGTACTGGCGCAGGCAGGACGACGGCTGGCACGAATTCGGCCTGGCCGGCCTGCGCCCGCTGGACCTGCAGGCGCCAGTGCTGCACGTCAGCTACTACGAGGCCTGCGCCTACGCCAGCTGGGCCGGCGCGCGCCTGCCCACGGAAATGGAATGGGAGGTGGCCGCCCGCGACGGCCGCCTGCGCCAGCTCTACGACGCCGCCTGGCAGTGGACGCAGAGCGCCTATGCGCCTTACCCCGGCTTCCGCCCCGGCGCCGGCGCGGTGGGCGAGTACAACGGCAAGTTCATGGTCAGCCAGATGGTCCTGCGCGGCGGCGCCTGCATCACCCCGGCCGGGCACTCGCGGCCCAGCTACCGCAACTTCTTCCACCCGGAAAAGCGCTGGATGTTCGCCGGCCTGCGCCTGGCCCGCGACCTGCCGGAGCAGGCCGCGCTGGACCCGCGCGCCCGCGAGCTGGCCGAGGACCTGGAGGCGGGCTTCTCGCTGACGCCGCGGCAACTGTCGCCCAAGTACTTCTACGATGCCGCCGGCTCCGAGCTGTTCGAGGCCATCTGCCGCACCCGCGAGTACTACCCCACGCGCAGCGAGACCGCCCTGCTCAAGCGCATCGCCCGGCCCTCGCCGAGCGCGTCCCGGCCGACTGCACCCTGGTGGAGTACGGCAGCGGCGCCAGCGAGAAGACCTGCCTGCTGCTGGACGCGGCGCCGCAGATCGGCCGCTACGTGCCCATCGACATCAGCCCGGCGGCCCTGGACAAGGCCGCCGCCCGCCTGCAGCGCGACTACCCGGCGTTGCGCGTGGAGCCGCTGTGCGCCGACTTCACCCGCCTGGAAGCGCTGCCCCCGGCGCTGGCCGATGGCCCGCGGCTGGGCTTCTTCCCCGGCTCCACCATCGGCAACTTCGACCCGCAGCAGGCCCTGGCCTTCCTCCAGGGCGCCCACGAACTGCTGGGGCCGGGCGCCGGTTTCATCGTCGGGGTGGACCTGCGTAAGGACGTGGCCGTGCTGGAGGCCGCCTACAACGATGCCGAAGGCGTCACCGCGCGCTTCAACCTCAACCTGCTGAGGCGCATCAACCGCGAACTGGGCGCCGACTTCCAGCCCGACCGCTTCGACCACCTGGCCTTCTGGAACGCCGAACACGGCCGCATCGAGATGCACCTGGTCAGCCGCGTCGAGCAGCGCGTGCGCATCGCCGGCATGGAGTACCTGTTCCGCGCCGGCGAACGCCTGCACACGGAGAACTCCTACAAATACGCCATCGACGACTTCCGCGAGCTGGCCGAGCGTGGCGGCTGGCTGGTGCGCGAGCAGTGGACCAGCGCCGAGCCGGCCTTCGCGGTGTTCCGCCTGCAGGCCTAGCGCTCCAGCCCCAGGCGCTGGTGCCAGTCGGCGATGGACTCCTCGGGATAGCCGTCGAAGTAGCGGTCGCGCGGGTGCTTCTCCACCTCCACCCAGGGGGCCCTGGAGTCCAGCAGCAGGTGGGTGTGTTCCGGCGGCACCGGCAAGGGGGTGTCGATGGCCGAGGCGAAGGGGTGGATCAGTTCCGGCCACTCCGGGCTGAACAGCCACAGGGCGCTGCCGCACTCGCCGCAGAAGTTGCGCTCGGCGGTGCTGGTGCGGGTGCGTTGGCCCGGCTCGCGCAGCTTGGCGTGGTACACGCGCAGGTGCTTGCGCCCGCGCACCTTGAGGCTGGCGGCGGCGCCGCCCAGGTTGATGGCGTAGCCTCCGCCGCCCTGGGTCTTGCGGCAGATCGAGCAGTAGCAGCGCTGGTAGGGGTAGGGATGGGCGCTCTCCAGGCTGAAGGTCACGGCGCCGCAATGGCAGGAACCTTCCAGTCGCATGGCGAATCTCCTCTATACGGATCGGGACCCGGGCAAGGGTGGTCGATCGCCTCCCGCCGCGCCGGGCGCGACGACGGATGGTCAGGTTGCCCGGGATGTTATATGTTGGTCGTAATTCAATGATGGCTAAGCCATCCTCATGCAGGTGAAGTCATGGCCGTACAACGCATAGTGGTAACCGGGACCGGGGTGGTCAGCCCCCTGGGGTGTGGCACCGAGACGGTCTGGCAGCGCCTGCTGCAGGGGCGCTCCGGCATCGTCCGGCTGGCCGACGAATTCGTCCGCGACCTGCCCTGCGCGGTGGGTGGCCGGGTACCGGACATCGGCGAGGACGCCGAGGCCGGCTTCGACGCCGAGCGCGCCGCGCCGGCCAAGGAACAGAAGAAGATGCACCGCTTCATCCTCTTCGCCCTGGCCGCCGCCGAGCAGGCCCTGGCCCAGGCCGGCTGGGCGCCCCAGGATGAACGCGGGCAGACGCGCACCGCCACGTTGATCGGCTCCGGCATCGGCGGCTTCAGCGCCATCGCCGACGCCGTGCGCACCACCGACGAGCGCGGGCCGCGGCGCCTGTCGCCGTTCACCATCCCGTCGTTCCTGGTCAACCTGGCGGCTGGCCACGTATCCATCCGCTACGGCTTCAAGGGGCCGATAGGCGCGCCGGTGACCGCCTGCGCCGCCAGCGTCCAGGCCATCGGCGACGCCGCGCGGCTGATCCGCGCCGGCGAGGCGGACATCGCCCTGTGCGGTGGCGCCGAGGCCTCCATCGACCGCGTCGCCCTGGGCGGCTTCGCCGCGGCGCGGGCGCTGTCCAGCGGCTTCAACGACCATCCGCAGCAGGCCTCGCGGCCCTTCGACCGCCTGCGCGACGGCTTCGTCATGGGCGAGGGCGCCGGGCTGCTGGTGATCGAATCGCTGGAACATGCCCTGGCCCGCGGCGCGCAGCCGCTGGCCGAGCTGGTCGGCTACGGCACCAGCGCCGACGCCTACCACCTGACCGCCGGCCCCGAGGACGGCAGCGGCGCGCGCCGGGCCATGCAACTGGCCATCGTCCAGGCCGGCATCGACCCGGCGTCGATCGGCCACCTCAATGCTCACGCCACCTCCACGCCGGTGGGCGACAAGGGCGAGCTGGCGGCCATCCGCGCGGTGTTCGGCGAAACCGGCTCGGTGGCGGTGAGCGCCACCAAGTCCGCCACCGGCCACCTGCTGGGCGCGGCCGGCGGTCTGGAGGCGATCTTCACCCTGCTGGCCCTGCGCGACCAGTTGGCCCCGGCGACCCTCAACCTGGATGAACCGGACGAAGCCGCCGCCGGCATCGACCTGGTGCGCGGTGCGCCACGCGCGCTGCAGACGGACTATGCGCTGTCCAACGGTTTCGGCTTCGGCGGCGTCAACGCCAGCGTGCTGTTCAGGCGCTGGACCGGCGCCTGAGGCGAACGCGAGGCGCCCGGCGCTGTCGGATCGTCACTGAAACCCCTTATCATTCAGCGACATCCTCCAGGGCCGGAGCCTTCCGATGCTGTCTGCCGTAAGGCGCTACAAACTGCTGCTGTCCGAATCCCTGGCGCGGTACTTCCCGCGCACCACCGCCTACCTGCGCGAGCAGAACGAGGTCGCCCAGGCGCCGGCGTCGAAGAAGCCGCGCGCCGCGGCGAGGAAGCAGGGTGGCGCCGAGGCCAAGCCTCGCGCGCCGCGCAAGCCCAAGGCTGCCGAGGGCGAGAAGGCCCCGGCGAAACCCGCGGCGCAGGGCCCCGCCGGCATCTACCCGGCGCGCGCCCTGGCGGTGCGTCCGGAGCAGGTCGAGGCGATGCGCGAGCGGGTGCGCCAGGCGGTCAGCGCCGGCGTGATCAGCCCGCCGTCGGACGAGCAGTGGGCGATGATCCTCTGCCGCCAGCCGCTGGCGCGCATCTTCGCCGGCGCCGGCTCCGGCAAGTCGACCACCCTGGTGCTGCGCCTGGTGTTCATGCTCTGCCACCTTGGCATCGAGGCGGACAAGGTCACGGTGATCTCCTTCACCAACGCTTCCTGCGCGCAGCTGCGCGAACAGCTGGTGCGCGTCCTGGCCTTCTGGCAGTACCCCTTCGACATGGCCCGCGCCCGCGAATGCGTGCGCACCTTCCATTCGGCCATGGGCGTGCAGGCCCGCGAACTGCTGGGCAAGCAGCGCTGGTTCGAGCAACTGGAGGAGAAGAACCCCGACGAGCCGGACAACCCCCTCACCGGCGGCCGCCTGCGCCCGGCGCAGCAGCGCCTGCTGCTGGAGGCCTACGAGGAATGCTATGCGGTGAACGGCGCCTTCCGCGCCAAGGTGCACCGCCTGCTGGGGCTGGAGAAGCCCGAGGAAGTGCCGGGCCCGGCGCCGGTGCAGCCGTTCCGCCTGCCCGGCGAATTCGTCGAGGCGCCGCTGGTGGAAGTGTTCTACGCCCAGGCCGGTTTCATGGAGAGCCTCGGCCTGCGCCCGCAGGAGCTGAAGGTGGCCGAGCTGGACTGCTCGACCCGCGAGAAGATCTTCCTCGAAGCCCTGGCGATCTACTGGAGCTTCTTCCTGGCCCTGCTCAAGCGCCAGCGCCTGACCACCTTCAACGCCGCCTTCCAGCAGCTCACCAAACGCTTTGCCGAAGGCGAGGCGAAGCTGGAAGCGGCCGAGCCGATGACGCATCTGCTGATCGACGAATTCCAGGACATCTCGCCGCAGATCGTCCTCTGGCTGCAGGCCCTGCACCGCTTCCTGGCGCGCAGCGGCAAGGCGCCGAGCCTGATGGCCATCGGCGACGACTGGCAGTCGATCTACGGCTGGCGCGGCAGCTCGCCGGAGCTGTTCATGGACTTCGACAGGCACTTCCCCAGCAAGGGCCGCAACCGCCAGAGCACGGTGCTGCTGCTGGAAACCAACTACCGCAGCATCGAGCCGGTGATCCGCGACGCCGAGGCGGTGCTGGCCGAGGTGAACTTCAAGCAGGCCAAGACCTGCCGCGCCTTCAAGCCGATGCAGCCGGGCGACCACGGCGTGCGCGTGGAAACCCGCTTCGACCTGGCCCGCGACCTGCCGAAGCTGGTGGCGGACATTCGCGCTCAGTGCGAGCACGTGGCCCAGCGCGGCAGCCGCGAGAGCACCGCGGTGATGCTGCTGAGCCGGCGCAACGAGCCGCTGCAGCAGATCCAGGCGCAGCTCGACGCCAAGCTGCCGGTGAAGGCCATGAGCATCCACCGCGCCAAGGGCCTGCAGGCGGAGGTGGCGATCATCGTCGACGACTGCGCGCCACCCGAGCGCCACCCGCTGCGCAACGTGCTGTATGCCCACAGCGGGTTCTTCCGCAACAGCTACGACCAGGCGATGCAGGACGAGAGCCTGCGCCTGGCCTACGTGGCGGTTACCCGCGGGGTGAGCCGGGTGTTCTGGTATTCGCGCAAGGCGCAGGGGGCGGCGGCGTTGTTGGCGAGGAAGGGCTGAGGGGGTTCTGGCTTTTCGTAGGAGCGAGCTTGCTCGCGAACGGATGTTCGCTGGAGATTCCGCTGCGTCGTTTGACTCCGCTCCCTCTCCCTAACCCTCTCCCTGAAGGGAGAGGGGACCGTTCGGAGTGAAGCGGTACCTCGATGCACGCCTGAAACAGCAGAGTTGCAGGATGACTCTGTCCTCGCCGCCGGCACGGACAAGCTCCCTCACCCTTCATGGGGGGACGCCTAGTCAGAGGGCTGGGGAGAGGGGCTCTCAGGCTTTGGCTTTTCACCCGAAGCAGAATCCTCCACCAACCGCCCATCACCCCCCACCAACCGCAAGCTCCTTGGCGCCACCAGGCTGATGCCTTCCTCGCGCAACCTGCCGAAGATGGTGAACAGCAGATCGCTCCGGGCGCTGGAAACCCCGCGGGGGCTGCTGACGCTGCCGCTGGCGGCCAGGGTCAGGCCCTGGTCGGTGAGCTGGGTGAAGCTCACCGAGGGCCTGGGCGTCTCGAGGATCGCCGGGTGCTCGGCGTAGGCCGCCAGCATCAGTTCGCGGACCTTGTGCACGTCGGTGTCCAGCGGCAGCGTCAGGCTGATGCCGACGCTGCCCAGGGCGCCGCCCATGGTCACGTTGCGCACGTTCTGGGTGATCATCTGGGAGTTGGGCACTATCACCGTGGAATTGTCCGCCTGCTGGATTTCCGTGGCGCGCACGTTGATCCGGCGGATGTCGCCCTCCACGCCGCTCAGGCTGACCCAGTCGCCGACCTTCACCGGGCGCTCGGTGAGCAGGATCAGGCCGCTGATGAAGTTCTGCACGATGGCCTGCAGGCCGAAGCCGATGCCCACCGACAGGGCGCTGACCACCCAGGTCAGGCTGGTCAGGTTGATGCGCAGCGCCGACAGCGTCAGCAGCCCGAGCAGGACGAAGCCGAGGTAGCCCACCAGTGTCACCAGGGAGGCGCGCATGCCGGCGTCCATGCTGGTTTCCGGCAGCAGTTCCTCGGCCAGCCAGCGCTTGAGCAGGCGCAGGGCGAACAGCCCGCCGAGCAGGGTGAGCAGGGCCAGCAGGATGTCCTGCGGGACGATGTTGAGGTTGCCCAGGGCCTGGCCGCCCTGGGCCAGGCGCTCGACGCCGGCGAGCAGTTCGTCGGGGCTGCTGGCGGTGGGCGAGAGCACCACCATCAGCGTCATCAGCACCAGCAGGGTGCGGCCCACCCCGGCCAGCAGGGTGGCGGCCTGGGCCTGGTGTTGCGGCGCAAGGCCCAGGGCGCGGGCGAGGGTCTTGCCGGCGGCCTGGCGGGGCGACAGCAGGGTGTCGCAGAGGTCGCCGAAGAAGGCCGTGAGCAGGTAGCCGATCACCGCCACGGCGCTGACCCACAGCAGCTTGGTGGCGAGGAAGAAGGCCAGCGACAGGTAGCCGCTGAGCAGCGCCAGGACGATCAGCGCCACCACCAGCAGGGCGGCGAAGTGGATCACCCCGGCCAGTGCCGGGCGCGGGTGTTCCTCGTCCTCCTCGCCGCTGCGGCGCAGGCGCAGCAGGGCGATGCCGAAGAGCACGGCGATCAGCAGCGCGGTGAGCCCATTGACCGCCACGGTCAGCGCCAGGCTGGCGCCGATGTTGCTGTTGATGCGGTCCTGGGCGCCGAGCAGCATGACCACGATGGCCAGCAGGCCGGGGAAGTGCGCCACCGCCTGGGCGGCGTGGTCGGGGATCGGCAGCAGGCGCCAGGACGGCCGATCGACCATCAGCAGGGCGCGGCCGAGGCCGGTGATGAAGGCGCTGAACACCGCCAGGGTGACCATCTGGTCGGCCAGCGCAGCCAGGCCGTTGTCGAGGCTGCCGTTCCAGCCCAGGCCCTGGCGGGCCAGCGCGGCGCCGCCGCCGAGGGCGACCACGCTGGCCAGGGTCGTGGCCAGGGCCAGGCTGCTGCGGCGCAGGCGGCCCTCGGGGATGAAGCGGCTGACCAGGTAGCCGGCGAGCCTTTCCAGCAGCCGCCGGCCCGGCGTCCACAGCAGCACGGCGGCGACCAGGCAGACCAGCAGCGCCAGGCGCGCGTCGTGCCAGGTGGCGGCCAGGCTGGCGCTGAGTCGGTCGCCCAGGTTGCGCAGGCGCGCCAGGTCGTCGTCGGTGGGGCGCGTCAGGGTGGACCAGAAGGTCGGGCTGAAGGGCGGCGGCGAGCGCATGGCGATCTGCGAGTTGAACAGGCTGCGGCGCAGGTTGACGATCTGCGCCGCCAGGTCCTGGGCCGAGCGCAGGATGTCCGCCGCCTGGGTGGCCTGGGCCTGCAACTCGGCCTTCTGCCGGCTCAGCTCGACGCGCTGCACCGCCAGCGCGGCGGCCTCGCCCTCGGCCGGCGGGCCGAGCACGTTGAGCTGGTCGGAGAGGCGGTCCAGGCGCGCCTGCAGTTCTTCGCCGTGCTGGCCGGCCAGCTTCTGCACGTCCAGGGTGGCCAGGCGCAGGCGTGCCAGGTCGTCGTCGCCGACCTGGTCGGAGACGCCCTGGCGGATGCTTTCCAGGCGTTCGGCCAGGGCCGGCAGGCCGGCGTCCTCGGCCAGCACCGGCAGTTCGGCCGGCACCTGCGGGGCGGGCGCGGCCAGGGCCCAGCCGGCGCAGAACAGGCTGAGGATCAACAGGCAACGGAGTAGGATCTTGCGGTCCCCCGACATCTTTTCTTCCTTACGTTCAACAGGTGCACGCCGGCCGGCCGACAAGGCCGGCAGCCATTCTCCAGAGCATAGCGAGCCGATGGGAAATGGTAAGGGGCGCTGTGGTAAAGGGCCATAAATGTTGGCCATATCTATCCCCTTTTGGCCGCTGCCACCGTTCAGCCGAGGCCGCCCGAATGGGCAGAATCCCCCCACCAAGAACAACAAAGCCGAGAGGTTTTATTCATGTTGACCGTCTACAGCGACGATCATCGCCTGCATTTCGGCCAGTCCGAACTGGTCGATGGCAAGCTCCAGCCCTGCTTCGAAATGCCCAGCCGCGCCGACACCGTGCTGGCCCGGGTGCAGTCGCAGAACCTCGGCGAGATCATCGCGCCGAAGGATTTCGGCCTGGATGCGATCCACCGCGTGCACGATCCGAAGTACGTCGCCTTCCTCAAGGGCGCCTGGGCCCGCTGGGCCGCCGAGGGCCACACCGGCGACCTGGTCTCCACCACCTTCCCGGGCCGCCGCCTGCGCCGCGACGGGCCCATCCCCACCGCGCTGATGGGCGAGCTGGGCCACTACAGCTTCGACACCGAGGCGCCGATCACCGCCGGCACCTGGCAGGCCATCTACAGTTCGGCGCAGGTCGCGCTGACCGCCCAGGACCACATGCGCCAGGGCGCGCGCACCGCCTTCGGCCTGTGCCGCCCGCCGGGCCACCACGCCGGCAGCGATTTCATGGGCGGCTACTGCTTCATCAACAACGCCTCCGTCGTCGCCCAGGCCTTCCTCGACCAGGGCGCCAGGCGCGTGGCCATCCTCGACGTCGACTACCACCACGGCAACGGCACCCAGGAGCTGTTCTACGATCGCGGCGACGTGCTCTTCGCCTCCATCCACGGCGACCCGCTGGTGGAGTACCCGTACTTCCTCGGCCATGCCGACGAGCGCGGCGAAGGGGCGGGCGAGGGCTTCAACCACAACTACCCGCTGGCCCACGGCACCGGCTGGGACGGCTGGTCCGCCGCCCTGGAGGATGCCTGCCGCAAGATCGCCGCCTACGCGCCGGACGCGGTGGTGGTATCCCTCGGCGTGGACACCTACAAGGACGACCCGATCTCCCAGTTCAAGCTGGACTCCCCGGACTACCTGCGCATGGGCGAACGCATCGCCGCCCTGGGCCTGCCGACGCTGTTCATCATGGAAGGCGGCTACGCGGTGGAAGCCATCGGGGTGAACGCGGTCAATGTCCTGCAGGGTTACGAAGGAGCCGCCCGCTGAGGGCGCGCCATTTCGAGGAGCGAGTCATGCGCCAGAACAAGAAGATCATCCGCGGCCTGCTCGGCGTGGCATTGCTGGCTGCCGCCGGCGTGGCCAGCGCCGAGCCGGCGGTGCGCATCTACAACTGGTTCGACTACATCGGCCCGGACACCCTCAAGGGCTTCCAGAAGGACACGGGCATCGCGCCCAAGTACGACGTCTACGACAGCAACGAGGTGCTGGAGGCCAAGCTGCTCTCCGGGCATTCGGGCTACGACCTGGTGGTGCCCAGCGACAGCTTCCTGCCCAACTACCTCAAGGCCGGCGTGTTCCAGCCGCTGGACAAGAGCAAGCTGCCGAACTGGAAGAACCTCAACCCGGCGCTGCTCAAGGTGCTGGAGAGCAAGGACCCGGGCAACCAGTACGCCATGCCCTACATGTGGGGCACCAACGGCATCGCCTACAACGTCGACAAGGTGAAGGCGGTGCTCGGCGACAACGCGCCGGTGGATTCCTGGGACCTGATCTTCAAGCCGGAGAACCTCGCCAAGCTCAAGCAGTGCGGCGTGGCCTTCCTCGACTCGCCCACCGAGGTGATCCCCGAGGCCCTGCACTACCTGGGGCTGTCGCCGAACAGCCACGACCCGGCGGACTACGCCAAGGCCGAGGCGTTGCTGAGCAGCCTGCGCCCGTACATCACCTACTTCAGCTCCTCGAAGTTCGTCACTGACCTGGCCAACGGCGACGTCTGCGTGGCCATGGCCTGGTCCGGCGGCGCCATGCAGGCGGCCAACCGCGCCAGGGAGGCGAAGAACGGCATCCACATCGAATACCGCATTCCCAGGGAGGGCACCGCGGCCTGGTTCGACGTGCTGGCCATTCCGAAGGACGCGCAGAACGTCGAGCAGGCCCACGCCTTCCTCAACTACCTGCTGCGCCCGGAGGTGGTGGCGCCGATCTCCGACTACGTGGCCTACGCCAACCCCAACCAGGCGGCGGACAAGCTGATCTCCGCCGACCTGCGCGACAACCCCAACGTCTACCCGCCGGCCGAGGTGCAGGCCAGGTTGTACTCGGTGGAGATGCTGCCGCCCAAGCTGGAGCGCATCCGCACCCGTACCTGGAGCAAGGTCAAGACCGGGCAGTGAGTTGACGCTGTGACGGCCGGCGGTGTCGGATTTGTGCTGGTACCGTTCGTCGCTTGGCTGGAATAATCGGCGGTACTACTTTCGAGTACCGCCGTTTTCCTTGCGAGTCGGTACCCGTTTCGCCATTGCCGAGCCTGCCATGAAACTGCCTGACCGCCGTTGCACCCTTCCTTCGTCCCGACAGCGGAGGTGCGCATGACGCCGCCGACGCGCAAGGGCGCCGATGCCTTCGCCCTGCAGGTGATGCTGGGGCTGTGCCTGATCTGGGGCATGCAGCAGGTGGCGGTGAAGTTCGCCGCCGGCGACATCGCCCCCATCATGCAGGCCTTCGGCCGCAACCTGGTGGCCGCGCTGCTGGTGGGCGCGCTGGTGCTCTGGCGCGGCGACTGGAGGGCCGTGGGCCAGGGCACCCTGGCCGGCGGCGCGCTGGCCGGGCTGCTGTTCGCCGTGGAGTTCCTGTTCATCGCCCAGGGGCTGGTGTACACCAGCGCCTCGCACATGGCGGTGTTCATCTACACGGCGCCGATCTTCTCCGCCCTGGGCCTGCACTTCCTGCTGCCCAGCGAGCGCCTGCGGCCGCTGCAGTGGCTGGGCATCGCGGTGTGCTTCGGCGGCATCGCCCTGTGCTTCGGCGGCGGCTTCGACCTGCAGCACATGGACGCGCGCATGCTGCTGGGCGACTTCTTCGGCGTGCTGGCCGGGGCGGCGTGGGGCGCCACCACGGTGGTGGTGCGTACCACCCGCCTGTCGGAGGCGCCGGCCAGCCTGACGCTGTTCTACCAGTTGTTCGCCGCCGCGCTGCTGCTGCCGTTCCTCGCCCTGGCCCTGGGCGAGTTCGGCAACGTGCGCTTCACCGCGGTGGGCGTGGGCAGCGTGCTGTTCCAGGGCGTGGTGGTGTCCTTCTTCAGCTATTTCACCTGGTTCTGGCTGCTGCGCCGCTACCTGGCCTCGAACCTGGCGGTGTTCTCCTTCATGACGCCGGTGTTCGGCATAGCCTTCGGCGTGCTGCTGCTGCACGAGCCGCTGGCCTGGAACTTCGTCGCCGGCGCGGTGCTGGTGCTGGCGGGGATTTCCCTGGTCAGCGGCGAGGCGTGGGTCCGCCGGACATTGCGCGGCAAGCGTGCCTGATCTTGATCCAGGTCAGCGGCCGGAGGCCGGCCGACGCGTAGTCTTTGTTGCAAGGAGTGAGTGGCACGGGCGGAGAGTGGGACGCCGGGCTACTCTACTCTGAGGGCGGCCCGGGTCAGTGGGCCGCCCGACCTCTTCCACCGCAAAGGAGGCATCCCATGAAATTCTGGCTGCAAACCCTGGCATGGAAACTGGGTGTAACGCTCGGCCTCATCGAGCCTCCGCGCCTGCAACCCATTCCCATTCCCAGCGACGAGCAAAGGCGTTACACGGAGCAACGCCGGCGCTGAGTGCTCCTGAAAGCTCCTGTTGCGACACAGCCTCTGCCCGCCTCGTGCGGGCAGATTGCATTCCGTACCCGGCGTTTCAGCCGTGGGCCGCGAACCATTCGTCGATGATCACGCGCAGGCGTTCCCCGGAAAAGCTCGGGAAATGCCCGCCGTGCACGGTGCGCACCGGCAACTGGCGCAGGCGCTCCAGGCTGCGGGCGTAGTCGTCCAGGTTGGAGTGGTAGGCATCCTCGATCAGCGGGCCGTCGTAGACGATGTCGCCGGAGAACAGCGTCTGCGTGCCGGCTTCCCACAGGCTGATGCCGCCCGGCGAATGGCCGGGGGTGTGCAGCACTTCCAGCACGCGGTCGCCCAGGTCCAGCACGTCGCCCTCGTCGATGGTGCGCGTGGCCGGCGCCGCCTTCACCCGGTACTCGGCGTAGCACAGCGGGCAGTCCGGGTGGGCCTCGAACATCTCGTCGCCGACGAAGGCCGTGGCCAGGGTGCGCTCGCCGTCGGGGCTGGCGAGGATGTCGGCCTCGGCCGGGTGGCACAGGCGCTCGGGGAATTCGTAGTGGCCGGCGATGTGGTCGAAATGGGTGTGGCTGGCCACCGCCAGCAGCGGCCGCTCGGTGAGCCAGGGCAACTGCTCGCGCAGGCTGACCAGGCCGGAACCGCTGTCCACCAGCAGGTCGCGCTCGCGGCCCTGGATGTGCCACATGTTGCAGCGGTAGAAGGGGCGCACCCAGGGCTCGTGAATGAGGCTGACGCCGTCGTAGCAGTGGCGGACCTCGAACCAGCGGTCGCGGGTGACGATTTTCATGGGCGGGGCCTGTTCCGGGGCGTTGATCTTGGCGTAGGAGCGGACCTTGTCCGCGATAGCCGGGTGTCACGGCGCGATTCGCGGACAAGGTCCGCTCCTACAGGGTGGCATAGCTGCGGCGCTGATGTAGGGCGAATAACCGTTCGCGGTTATCCGCCGCTGGCCGTGCTACCGGGGTGTCCGGCGTGCCCGGTGCATCCAGTCGCGGACTCTGTCCGCGATCATGGCGGATAACGCCGTAGGCGTTATGCGCCCTACGGGTCAGGGCGCGAACGGTGCCGCCTCCATCACTTCCACGATCAACGGCCGATCACCCGGCGCATTGCGCAGCAACGCCTGCAGGTGCTCGTAATCCCGCGCCCGCTCCGCCTCGCAGCCGAAGCCACGGGCGATGGCGAGGAAGTCCGGGGTGTAGATATCCACACCCAGCGGGGTGATGTCGCGGCGTTCCATGTAGCGCTTGATCTCGCCGTAGCCGTGGTTGTTCCACAGCAGCACCACTATGCCCACCTTGGCTTCCACGGCGCTGGCCAGTTCGGTCAGGGTGAACTGCAGGCCGCCGTCGCCCATCAGGCTGATCACCGGGCGGCTCGGGTCGCCCAGTTTCGCGCCGATGGCCGCCGGCAGGCCGTAGCCGAGGGTGCCGTAGCCGGTGGAGGCGTTGAACCAGCGGCGGCCGCCGTCCAGTTCCACCAGGTGGTTGCCGCTGTACACGGTTTGCGTGGAGTCGCCGACGAAGCGGGCGTCCGGCAGCACTTCGAGAATCTTGCCGAACAGCGTGCGGTAGTGCGCCCAGCCGCCGAAGTCCTCGGCCAGTTGCGCGCGTACCTTGGCCGCGCGCTGGGCGCCGGGGCTGTCCGGGCTGGCCTCGCGGGCCGGCAGCAGTTCCAGCAGGGCGCGCATGGCGGTGCGGGCGTCGGCGTGGATGGCCACGCTCGGCGTGTAGTTGCGCATCAGCTGCTGCGGGTCGATGTCGATGCGGATCAGCTCGCCGCCGATGCGGAAGTTGCCGTCGAATACCACGTCGTAGTCGGTCTCGCCCAGCTCGGTGCCGATGGCCAGGACCACGTCGGCCTCTTGCGCGAGTTCACGCACCGGGACCAGCGACTGGTTGCTGCCGATCAGCAGCGGGTGTTCCGGCTGCAGCAGGCCCTTGGCGTTGATGGTCAGCGCGGTGGGGGCGTCCAGGGCAATGGCCAGGGCGCGGGCCTCGGCCTGGGCTTCCACGCAGCCGCCGCCGAGCAGCAGCAGCGGCTTCTGCGCCTTGGCCAGCTTGGCCGCCGCCTCGTGCAGCGGCGAGCGCGCCGGGGCCGGGCGGGCCAGTTGCACGCGCGGGCGCACCTGCATGTGGTCGGCCGGGGCGGTGATGATGTCCAGCGGCAGCTCGATGTGCACCGGGCGCGGGCGTTCGCTGTCGAACACGGCGAAGGCGCGGGCCAGCACCGTCGGCAGTTCCTCGACGCTCATCAGGGTGTGGCTGAAGGCGCTCACCCCGGCGGTCATGGCGCGCTGGTTGGGCAGCTCGTGCAGGTAGCCGTTGCCGTGGGCCAGGCGCGAGCGCTCGTTGACGCTGGAAATCACCAGCATCGGGATGGAGTCGGCGTAGGCCTGGCCCATGGCGGTGAGGATGTTGGTCATGCCCGGGCCGGTGATGATGAAGCACACGCCCGGCTTGCCGGTGACGCGCGCGTAGCCGTCGGCCATGAAGCCGGCGCCCTGCTCGTGGCGCGGGGTGACGTGGCGGATGGCGCTGCCCGGCAGGCCGCGGTACAGCTCGACGGTGTGCACGCCGGGGATGCCGAAGACGGTATCCACGCCCCAGGCTTCGAGTTGCTTGACGAGGAATTCGCCGCAGGTGGTCATGGCAGTTCCTTTTGTTCGTGGGTGAGGAAGTGGGGAAAACGAAGAGGGCGCGGAGATCGACTCGCCGCGCCCTTGTTCATCGCACCGTGCGCGTCAGGCGACGCTGGCGGCCGCCGCCGGGCGGCGCGACAGCAGGCTGACCACGACGAAGCTCACCAGGCCGACGGCCAGGCTGTAGTAGATCGGGGTGTTGGCGTCGAAGCCATCCTTGAGCATGAACACCAGGGCGGTGACGAAGCCCAGGCTCATGCTGCTGATGGCGCCGGCGGTGGTGGCGCGCTTCCAGTAGATGGCGCCGATCAGCGGGATCAGCATGCCGCCCACCAGCAGGTTGTAGGCCAGGGTCAGGGCGCTGATCACGTCGTTCACCACCAGGGCGATGGCCAGTACCACCAGGCCGGTGAGGGCGGTGAACAGGCGGTTGATGCCAAGGCTCGAGGTCTTGCCGCCACGCAGTTTCGGCAGCAGGTCCTCGGTCAGGGTGGTGGAGGCGGCCAGCAGGCCTGCGCTGGCGGTGGACATCATCGCGGCCAGGGCGGCGGCGATCACCAGGCCGCGGATGCCATCCGGCAGCGAGGCCTGGACGATGGCGGCGAAGGCGTTGTTGACGTTGTCCAGGTTGGGCAGCAGGACCTTGGCGCACATGCCGATCAGCGCGCCGACCAGGCCGTAGATCACGCAGTACACGCCGGCTACGGTGCCGGCGTACTTGGCCACGCCCTCGCTGCGCGCGGTGAACACGCGCTGCCAGATGTCCTGGCCGATGAGGATGCCGAAGAAGTAGATCAGGAAGTAGGTGATGATGGTGTCGTAGCCGATGGTGTGGAAGCTGAAGGCGCTCGCCGGCAGCTTGGCCACCAGCTCGTCCCAGCCGCCGACGCGGTACAGGCAGATCGGCAGCAGCAGGAACATCAGGCCGACGGTCTTGATGATGAACTGGACGATGTCGGTGAGGGTCAGCGACCACATGCCGCCGATGGTCGAGTAGACCACCACCACGCCACCGCCGAGCAGCACCGAGACCCAGAACGGCAGGCCGAACAGCACCTGCATCACGGTGCCGATGGCCAGGGTGGAGACGGTGCCGATCATCAGCGCGTAGGCGAACATGATCACCGCGCTGGCCTGGCGCGCCATGGGGTTGTAGCGGCGCTCCAGGACCTGGGTGACGGTGAAGATGCGCAGCTTCAGCAGCGGCTTGGCCAGGAACAGGTTCAGCGCGATGATGCCGGCGCCCAGCGCGGCGCACAGCCAGAAGCCGGAGATGCCGTGGACGTAGCCCAGGCGCACGGTGCCGACGGTGGAGGCGCCGCCGAGCACGGTGGCGGCCATGGTGCCCATGTAGAACGACGGGCCGAGGTTGCGTCCTGCTACCAGAAAGTCCTCGTGGGTCTTCGCCCGGCGCATGCCGTACCAGCCCAGTACCAGCATGCCGGCGGCATAGATCAGAACGACGATTATATCCAAGGCCATGATCGGCTCCTCACACTCGAATTGTCATTGTTGCCGGCCGCGGGTGGCGGACGGTAGGCCAGCGGACCGGTGGCAACCGGCCCGTCGGCGTCTCACAGGTACTTGCTTGGTGCTGCGCCCAGGCAGGGGGCGCGGGCTCAGGCCGCCGGCTCGTTGATGCCGAGCACCGGGCGGTCGTGGCTGCCGACCCAGCGCGGGCCTTGCGGGCCGTACACCCCGGCGGATTCCGGGAAGGTGCGCAGCAGGGTCAGGTAGAGCAGGGCGGCCAGGCCCAGGGTCACCGGCAGGCTGATGTCGATGCCGCCGGCCAGGTCGCCCAGCGGGCCGACGAACTGGCCCGGCAGGTTGACGAAGCACAGGCCGAGGATCGCGCTGGGGATCCAGGCGCCCATGCCGCGCCAGTTCCAGCCGTGGTGGAACCAGTAGGCGCCGCCTTGCTGGCCGCGGGTGAACACCTGCAGGTCGTCGGCGTGGTAGAAGCCGCGGCGGGTGATCAGGCCGAGGATCATGATCACCATCCAGGGGCTGGTGCAGGTGATGATCAGCACGGCGAAGGTGGACACGCTCTGCACCAGGTTGGCGGCGAAGCGGCCGATGAAGATGAAGGCGATGGACAGCAGGCCGATGAACAGGGTGGCCTGCACGCGGTTGAGCAGCCGCGGGAACACGCTGGACATGTCCAGGCCGGTGCCGTACAGCGAGGTGGTGCCGGTGGACATGCCGCCGATGGTGGCGATCAGGCACACCGGCAGGAAGAACCAGCTCGGCGAGATGGCCAGCAGGCCGCCGACGTAGTTGTTCGCGGCGATGTAGTCCGGTGCCTTGACGGCCACGATGGTGGCGGTGACCAGGCCGAAGAAGAACGGGATCAGCGTGGCCAGCTGCGACAGCAGCACCGCCAGCATGATGCGCTGCTTGGAGGCCTGGCGCGGGATGTAGCGGGCCCAGTCGCCGAGGAAGGCGCCGAAGGACACCGGGTTGCTCATGGCCAGCAGGGTGGCGCCGATGAAGGCGGCCCAGAAGCCCTCGCTACCCAGCTGCACGCTGCCGGCGTAGCCGGCGTCGAAGGGGCCGGCGAAGGCGAACACGCCCAGCAGGAACAGCAGGCTGGCGGCCCACACGGCGATCTTGTTGACCAGCAGCATGAAGCGGAAGCCATAGATGCACACGGTCAGCACCAGCACCGCGAACAGGCCGTAGGCCAGGCCCAGGGTCAGGTCGGTTTCCGGCAGGCCGAACAGGCGCTTGGCGCCGCCGACCAGGGCATCACCCGAGCTCCATACGGACAGCGAGAAGAAGGCGATGGCGGTGAGCAGCGAGAGGAACGAACCGACGATCCGCCCGTGCACGCCGAAGTGCGCACCCGAGGAGACCGCGTTGTTGGTGCCGTTGATCGGGCCGAACAGGCCCATGGGCGCCAGGATCAGCGCGCCGACCAGCACGCCCAGGACGATGGCCCAGGCGCCGGCCTGGAACGACAGCCCGAAGAGCACCGGGAAGCTGCCGAGCACGGCGGTGGCGAAGGTGTTGGCGCCACCGAAGATCATGCGGAACAGGTCGGTGGGCGTGGCGTTGCGCTCGGCGTCGGGAATCTGTTCGACGCCGAAGGTCTCGATGGTCGTGATTGCGTGTGCGTTGTTCTTGTTATCCATGACTTCCTCCCGGGAAAGTCCTGCCTCATGGCGTCGGCGACAGGTGCTCGTGGACGGCCAGCCAGCGGCCTTGTTGTTGTTCACGGCGGAAGACGATGGTCTCCCGCTCGTGGTTCAGGCTCTCCGTTCCCTGGATGCGCAGCCGCGTGGCGACGTCGTGGCTGAAGATCGCCACGTCCTCGCCCTGCAGGCTGACAAAGGTGTTGCTGGACTGGCAGTCGAGGACCTCGAAGCCGTCGTCACGCAACCAGCCCTCCCACACCTCGCGGTAGGCCGCGCGGGTGCGCAGCGGCTGCGGCCAGTTGTGGAAGATGAAGCTGGCGTCTTCGCTGAAGGCCGCGAAGTAGGCCTCGGTGTCGGTGCGCGCGAAGGCTGCCACGAGCGCGCGGGCAGCCTCCAGCACCTGTGCTACGCAGGCGTCTTTGTGCATTTGTGGTCACTCAGCGGCGCTGTACGCCCGGGAGGATGCAGAGCATTTCGTACAGCAGGTTGGCGCCGAGCAACGAGGTGTTGCCGGTGGTGTCGTAGGGCGGGGAGACCTCGACCAGGTCGCAGCCGATGATGTCCAGGCCCTGGCAGCCACGCACGATCTCCATCGCCTGGATGGTGGTCAGGCCGCCGATTTCCGGGGTGCCGGTACCGGGCGCCCAGGCCGGGTCGATGCCGTCGATGTCGAAGGACAGGTACACCGGGCCGCCGCCGACCTTCTCGCGCACCTCGGCCATCAGCGGGGCCAGCGACTGGTGCCAGCACTCTTCGGCCTGCACCACGCGGAAGCCCTGCTTGCGGCTCCAGTTGAAGTCCTCGGCGGTGTAGCCCTGGGCGCGCAGGCCGATCTGCACCACGCGGTCGCAGTCCAGCAGGCCCTCTTCCACGGCGCGGCGGAAGGTGGTGCCGTGGGCGATCTTCTCGCCGAACATGTGGTCGTTGACGTCGGCGTGGGCGTCGATGTGGACCAGGCCGACCTTGCCATGCTTCTTGTGGATGGCGCGCAGGATCGGCAGGGTGATGGTGTGGTCGCCGCCAAGGGTCAGCGGGACGATGCCGTGGTCGAGGATCTTGTCGTAGGCCTCCTCGATGATGCGCACGGCCTCCAGCAGGTTGAAGGTGTTGATCGCCACGTCACCGATGTCGGCGATGTTCAGCGAGTCGAAGGGCGCAGCGCCGGTGGCCATGTTGTACGGACGGATCATCACCGATTCGGCGCGGATCTCGCGGGGCCCGAAACGGGTGCCGGAGCGCAGGGAGGTGCCGATGTCCAGGGGCACGCCGACGAAGGCGGCGTCGAGCTCGTTGAGCGCTTCCGGAGCCTGGATATGCGGCAGGCGCATCATGGTGGCGATGCCACCGAAGCGCGGCATTTCGTTTCCGCCCAGGGGCTGGTGGAGTTTCTTGTCCATGGGTAGGCCTCACGGGATTCGCTGTTTTCGTGGAAACAGGCTTGTTGATACTGGGGCCGGATTCTGGTCATGCCCGGTAGTGGGAAAAATCGCTGGCTACAAATAATCAGTTCAGAGTTTTCTAAACTTATTTCCGCGGCTAGACTGCGTTGCCCTGTCGCAGCCCCCTCGGCGCCGGGCCCGCCGCATGTGACCTGCAGGTCGGGCGACGACGAACGGTCTGGCCCGGTGCCAGTCCACGGACGGCTGAACTGGAGCCTCTTCACCCCGAATTCCGGAGCCCTTCATGAGCGCCAGCGCCCTGCCCGACGTCAAGCTTCTGCGGATTTTCGCCTGCGTGGTGCGCAACCAGGGCTTCGCCTCGGCGCAGCAGGAGCTGAACCTGTCCACCTCGGCGATCAGCACCTACATGAGCCAGTTGGAGAACCAGCTGGGCATCGTGCTCTGCCACCGTGGCCGCGGCGGCTTCGGCCTGACCAGCAAGGGCGAGCTGTTCCACCAGGAAACCCTGCGCATCCTCGGCGAACTGGAAGGCTTCGAGCGCTATGCGGCCACCCTCAAGGGCGAGTTGCGCGGCACCCTCAACCTCGGCGTGCTGGACTCCACCGTGAGCGACCCGGCGCTGCCGCTGGCCGACGTCATCGGCTCCTTCAGCGGCCTGCACCCGGCGGTGCACCTGCACCTGCAGGTGCAGAGCCCCTACGAACTGCAACTGGCGGTGCTGGACAACCGCCTGGACCTCGCCATCGGCTCCTTCTTCAGCCGCATGAACGGCCTGGTCTACCAGCCGCTGTACCGCGAGCAGCACTGGCTGTACTGCAGCGACCGCCACCCGCTGTTCGACGGCCGGCGCATCCCCGCCGAGCTGATCACCCAGCAGCGCATGGTCGGCCGAGGCTACTGGAGCCAGGCGGAACTGGCGCGCCACGGCTTCAAGCACAGCGCGGCGACCGTGGAAAGTATGGAAGCGCAGCTGATCCTGATCCTCTCCGGCGGCTACATCGGCTACCTGCCCGAACACTACGCGCACCCCTGGGTGGAGCAGGGCAGGCTGCGCGCGCTGCTGCCGGCCACCTTCGGCTACCAGGCGCCGTTCTCGCTGATCCTGCGCCGCGGCCGCTCCCGCGAGCCGCTGATCCAGAACTTCCGCGACCTGCTGCGCACGCAGCCGGGCAAACCATGAGCCGCGCCCGCTGCGAACGCTGCCTGCGGCCGCAGGGCCATTGCCTGTGCGCGCTGATCCCGCATCTGGACAACCGCACCCGCATACTCCTGCTGCAGCACCCCAGCGAAGTCGGCCACGCCCTGAACACCGCGCGCCTGGCGGCCCTCGGCCTGGCCAACGCCGAACTGCGGGTGGGCGAGGATTTCAGCGGCCTCGACCTCTCCGCCGAGGACGCCTGGCTGCTGTTCCCCGGCGAAAGCGCCATCCCCCTCGCCGAACTGGCCACCCGCCCGGCCACCCGGCCGCGCCTGCTGGTGGTGCCCGACGGCACCTGGCGCAAGGCGCGCAAGCTGCTGCACCTCAACCCGCACCTGGCGGCCCTGCCGCGGCTGGTCCTGCCCGAGGGCCTGAGCTCGCGCTACCGCCTGCGCAAGGCGCCGGCCGAAGGCGCGCTGTCGACCATCGAGGCGGTGGCGCATGTGTTGAACGCCCTGGATGCGCCGCAATCCTTCGACGCGCTGCTGCGCCCGTTCGAGGCGCTGATCGACGGGCAGATCGCGGCGATGGGAGAGGAGACTTTCAGGCGCAATCACCAGCGCGAGTTGAAACCCCGGCATGAATCGTAGGGCGCATAACCGTTCGCGGTTATCCGCCGACACACCGCGGCTACAGCCAACGCCAAGGTCGGCCCCGGAGCCGCCGGGAACCGAGGCCAAACGGCGGATAACGCCTCAGGCGTTATGCGCCCTACAAGACAGGACGCAATCATGCTCATTCGCCAGCGCTTCGCCGCGGACAACCCGACCCTGCTGGACATCTGGCTGCGCGCAGTGCGCGCCACCCACGACTTCATCGGTGAGGCCGACATCGCCGAACTGCTGCCCCAGGTGCGCGACCTCTACCTGCCGGCGGTGGAGGTGTGGGTCGCCGTGGACAGCGACGACCAGCCCCTGGGCTTCATCGGCCTCGATGAAAACCATGTGGAAATGCTCTTCATCGACCCCGAGCGCCGCGGGCAGGGCATAGGTACCGCGCTGCTCGACTTCCTGCGCGAGACGCGCGGCGTGCTGACTGTCGACGTCAACGAGCAGAACCCGCAGGCGGTGGGGTTCTACCGGCACTACGGCTTCCACGACACCGGCCGCTCCGAGACCGACGGGCAGGGCCGGCCGTTCCCGCTGCTGCACATGAGCCTGTAGGGAAGAACCGGCCTGGCGGCCGGATCGCGGACGGAGTCCGCTCCTACGCCCGTGCCTTTTGGAACCGTAGGAGCAACTGTCTTGCAGTCCGCGCCGGGGTGCTCTTTGTAGGAGCGGGCAGGGCCCGCCCTCAGGCCAACTGCTCCGCCACCAGGAAGCTGTCGAAGTGGATGCTCCTGGCGCCCAGCCGCAGCAGGCTGTCGCTGAACAGTTCGCTGCGGGTGGCGCCGCAGTCCCAGGCGGCTTCCCAGTCCTCGCGGCTGCGCCAGTGCACGCAGCCGAGCAGATGGCGGCCGTCGTCGCTGGCGCGCAGTTCCGCGCCCAGGTAGCCCGGGGCCTGGTGGAACAGCTCGCGCAGCTGTTCCAGGTAGCGGCCCAGGCGCTCGGCGATGTCGGCCTGCTGCGCCGTCGCCACCTCGATGTCGATCAACAGGGCGAAATGCGCCGGGCTCTCGGCGTGTTGGGCGTCGGTGCTGCAGTAGGCGCTGGGAATGATCATGGATGGCTCCTGGGCTTGAAGGCAGACGCAGGCGAGGGTAAAACCTCAACTTAACTTGAGGTCAAGCCCGCCATGCCGAGAAAACCTTCGAACCCGCACGTACCCCATGAGCTGAGCGTCGGCGAGCTGGCCAGGCGCGCCGGCGTGGCCGTGTCCGCGCTGCATTTCTACGAGGCCAGGGGGCTGATCCATAGCACCCGCAACGCCGGCAACCAGCGCCGCTACCCGCGCGACGTGCTGCGCCGGGTGGCGGTGATCAAGGTGGCGCAGCGCGTCGGAATTCCGCTGAACGAGATCGCCGAGGCCCTGGCCAGCCTGCCCAGCGCTCGCGCGCCCATGGCCGCCGACTGGGCGCGGCTGTCGGCGCGCTGGCGCGACGACCTGGACGAACGCATCGCCAAGCTGGTGCTGCTGCGCGACCAGCTCAACGGCTGCATTGGTTGCGGTTGCCTGTCGCTGGAGAGCTGCCCGCTGCGCAACCCCGGCGACAGGCTGGCGCAGGAAGGGCCGGGGGCGCACTGGCAGGGGCCGGCTCAGCCGCCGGACAGTTCCCGGGCGTAGACCTCGCGGTCGACGTTGCCGCCGCTGAGCACCAGGCCCACCTTCAGCCCGCGCAGCGTCTCGCGCTCCTGCAGGGCCGCGGCCAGCGCAGCGGCGCCAGCGCCCTCGGCGACGTTGTGGGTGGCGGTGAACAGCAGGCGCATGGCAGCGCCGACTTCCGCATCGCTGACCTGGACGAAATGGTCGGCGCCGCCGCGGATCATCGCCACCGCATTCGGCTCCGGCGTGGTGCAGGCCATGCCGTCGGCCAACTGCGTGCTGGTGGCGTGGAACACCGGCTCGCCGGCGGCGAAGGACAGCGCGTAGGCCGGCGCATGGCTGGAGACCACGCCGACGATGCGCGTCTTCAGGCCCAGGGCGTCGCGCGCGGCGATCATCCCGCAGATGCCCGAGCCCATGCCCACCGGCACGTAGCACACGTCCAGGCCGGGCAGGGCGCGCAGCAGTTCCAGGCTGTAGCTGGCCACCCCGGCCACCAGCCAGGGGTGGAACGAGGGGATCAGGTGCAGGCCGTCGCGCTCGGCCAGTTCGCCGGCGTATTCGCGGGAGGCCTGGAAGTCCTCGCCGTGCTCGATCAGGTTGGCGCCCAGGGCGCGCATGGCGGCGTTCTTCTCGCGGCTGTTGCCGTGGGGCACGACTATGGTCGCCGGCATGCCCAGGCGCGCCGCGGCGAAGGCGATGGACTGGCCGTGGTTGCCGCGGGTGGCGCTGATCACCCCGGCCGGGCAGGGGGCCTGGGCCGCCAGGTGGTGGAAGTAGACCAGCCCGCCGCGCAGTTTGAAGGCGCCCACCGGCGAATGGTTCTCGTGCTTCACCCAGGCTTCGCAGCCCAGGGCTTCCACCAGCAGGGGCCAGCGGATCTGCGGGGTGGGCGGCAGGCTGCGGTGGACGATGGCGGCGGCGGCTTCGAGGGCGGGCAGGCTGAGCGGCATGGGGGTTCTCCTATGGGAAGAAGCCAGTCTAGGGCGGCGTGCCGAAGATGCGACAGGTACAGCTGGGGAGAGGATTTTTCGCCGGCCCGTAGCGGGGCTTCCGACCATGAGCGTCCGAGTGTGCCGCCGGACCGGTACAGTTGTGCCGCCGAACTGTTCCTGTCGAGCGCCCCCGGCGCTGGCATAGCATGGCTGACCGCACACGCGAAGGGCTGTCCTCCATGCACGTTTCCTCCGGCCGCTGGCAATTCGGCCTGTTCCTCTCCCTGGTCACCGCCGTGCTCTGGGGCATCCTGCCGATCAAGCTGAAGGAAGTCCTGAAGGTGATGGACCCGGTGACCGTCACCTGGTTCCGCCTGGTGGCCGCCGGCGGCGTGCTGTTCGTCTGGCTGGCCGTGCGCGGGCAGCTGCCGCGCTTCCGCCCGCTGGGCCGGCGCGGCGGCGGCCTGGTGCTGCTGGCGGTGCTGGGGCTGACCGGCAACTACGTGTTCTACCTGGTCGGCCTGCGCCTGCTCACCCCGGGGACTACCCAGCTGGTGATCCAGATCGCGCCCATCCTGCTGCTGCTCGGCAGCCTGTTCGTCTTCAAGGAAAGCTTCAGCCTCGGCCAGGGGCTGGGCCTGCTGGTGCTGCTGGGCGGCTTCGCGTTGTTCTTCAACCAGCGCCTCGGGGAGCTGTTCGGCTCGCTGGGCGACTACACCCTGGGCGTACTGGTGGTGGTGTTCGCGGCTTTCGTCTGGACCTTCTACGGCCTGGCGCAGAAGCAGCTGCTGACGCAGTGGAACTCGCTGCAGGTGATGATGGTGATCTACCTCGGCTGCGCGCTGCTGCTCAGCCCCTGGGCGCAGCCGCAGCAGGTGCTGCTGCTGAACGGCGTGCAGGCCTGGCTGCTGCTGGCCTGCTGCCTGAACACCCTGGTGGCCTACGGCGCCTTCGCCGAGGCCCTGGCCCACTGGGAAGCCTCGCGGGTCAGCGCGACCCTGGCGCTGACGCCCCTGGTGACCATCGCCGCGGTGGCCCTGGCGGCCAGCCTGTGGCCCGGGCACCTGCAGCCGGAAAGCCTCAACGGCCCGGCCTACCTGGGGGCGCTGCTGGTGGTCTCGGGCTCGGCGCTGACCGCGCTGGCGCCGTCGCTGCTGCGCAGCTACCGGGCGCGGCGGGCGAGGGCGGCGCTGTCGTCCTGAGCCGTCCCTTTAATTTTGCGAGTGATATGCATTATCATTTGCGAAATTGCAGCAGTGGTCCGGCGCGGATGAAGCCGGTGCGGGGACGTTATCGTGAATGCGGGAAGGGTGGCCGACAGGGCCGCGAGGCAGCGGGGGCGGGGCCGTGGATGAAGGCTTCCGCCACTCGGTGGCGCAGGCCTACCAGGCCTTCCATGGCGAGCTGCTGCGCTTTCTGCACCGCAACCTGGGCAGTTCGGCCGATGCCGCGGACCTGGCCCAGGACACTTTCGCCCAGTGGCTGAAGTCCGCCTCGCGCCAGCAGGTGCGGCAACCGCGCGCCTTCCTCTTCCAGATCGCCCGTAACCTGCTGCGCGACCACTGGCGCCGCCAGGACGGCCGGCGCCCGTCCGCCGCCGACGGCCAGGCGCAGGAAACCGCCGAGCCGGCCAGCGAGGGCCGCGAACCCATGCTGCAACTGGAGCGCCAGCGCTACCTGCGCCACCTGGCCATGGCCCTGGACAGCCTGCCGCCGCGCCGCCGCGAGGCCTTCGTGCTGCACAAGTTCGACGGCCTGTCCCAGGCCGAGGTGGCGCAGCGCATGGGGATATCCCTGAGCATGGTGGAGAAGCACGTGGCCGCCGCCCTGCTGCATTGCAAGCGGCAGATGCAAGGAGAGGACGAGGCATGAGCCCGCAGCAGGAGCGACAGAGGATCATCGACGAACTGGCCGCCAAGTGGTTCAGCCGCCTGCGCGCCGGCGCCGACGAGCGCGAGCGCCAGGCCTGGCGCCAGTGGCTGGCCGAGGACGCGGCGCACGAGCGCGCCTACCGCGCCATCGAAAGCCTGTGGGACGACTTCGACCTGCTGCCGCGCCCGGCCCTGGCGCCGGCTCGCCGTATGCCGCACTGGCGCGGCCTGGCGACTGCCGCGGCGGTGCTGGCTGCCGTGCTGCTCGGCGCCATGCCCTGGGGGCGGCCGCTGGTGGACCCGCAACTGAGCCAGGCCAGCGCCCCCGGCGAGCAGCGCGAGCTGCGCCTGGCCGACGGCTCGCGGCTGTTCCTGGCCGGCGACTCCGCGGTGCGGGTGGACTTCGGCGGCGCCTACCGCGAGGTACGGCTGCTGCGCGGCGAAGCCTATTTCGAGGTAGCCCATGACAGCGCCCGGCCGTTCCGCGTGCGCGCCGGCGACAGCCGCGTGCGCGTGGTGGGCACGCGCTTCGACCTGCGCCTGGCGGAGGACGGCCTGCAGGTGGCGGTCAACGACGGCAAGGTGGCCCTGCAGCCGCGGTTGGACCAGGCGCGGGAACAGCCCCTGGTGCGCGGCGACCTGGCTCAGGTGGCCGCCGACGGCGCGCTGCGGCTCGACCGCATCGACCCCGCCCGGGTGGCCGACTGGCGCGACGGCCTGCTGCGTTTCCGCGAGCGGCCGCTGGGCGAGCTGGTGGAGGAACTCTCGCGCTACCGCGGCGCGCCTATCCGCCTGGGCGACCCGCGCCTGGCCCAGCGGCGGTTGTCCGGCAGCGTGCGCATCGCCCGCCTGGACGACTTCCTCGCCGCCTTGCCGGCGCTGGCGGACGTGCGCGTGCGCCGGCAGGCCGATGGCAGTGCCCTGGTCCTGCCGCGCTGACGGCAAAGAAGAAATATTTTCATTCGCAGGTGTGGGTTCTTCGCATTTTCGCGTCTTCCCCGTCGTTCGCCGCGATCGTGCGGCCCTATCGTCCCCGGGGAGGACTCGCCATGTTGTCTCGCTTCACCCTTCCGCTTTCCCGCCCGCTGGCCTGCGCGGCGCTGCTCGGCGGCCTGCTGCTGGCCGAATACAGCCGCGGTGCCGACCTGCAACTGGCGCTGCCGGCGCAGCCGCTGAGCGCGGCGCTGGGCCAGTTGGCCGAGCAGGCGCAGGTCCAGGTGCTGTTCGACGAGGCCCAGCTGCAGGGCCTGCAGGCGCCGGCGGTGCAGGGCCGCTACGGCGTGCGCGAAGCCCTGGAGCGCCTGCTGCAGGGTACCTCGCTGGAGCTGGTGGAGGCCGGCCAGGGCTTCGTGGTGCGCCGCCGCGGCAAGGTCGACGCCTTCCAGGACAACGCCCTGCAACTGGACGCGCAGACCATCGTCGGTACCGGCCAGTCGGTGGATGCCAGCAGCGTCGGGCGCTCGACCCTGACGCGCAAGGACATCGAGCGCATCCAGGCCGACAACATCCCCAGCCTGCTCGACACCCTGCCCGGGGTGAGCATGGGCGGCTCGCCCAAGCCCGGCGGGCAGACCGTCAACATCTGGGGCCTGGGCGACGCCGAGGACGTGCCCTTCACCCTCGACGGCGCGCCCAAGAGCGGCTTCGAGCGCTACCAGCAGGGCACCGTGTTCATCGAGCCGGAGCTGATCAAGCGCATCGAGGTGGAGAAGGGCCCGCACTCGGTGTTCAACGGCAACGGCGGCTTCGGCGGCACCGTGCACATGGAGACCAAGGACGCCGGCGACCTGCTGCGCGACGGCAAGGACGTCGGCGCCATGCTCAAGTACGGCTACCACTCCAACGACCAGCAGAAGATCTACAGCGGCGCGGTCTACGGCCGCAGCGAGGACCGCAAGGTCGACGCCCTGGCCTACTACACCGCGCGCGACGGCCGCGACATCAAGCTGGCCGGGCACATCCCCGACCCGGAGGGGCGCTACCCGATCAACCCGCAGCGCTTGCCCAACAGCGCCCAGGACCTGGACGCCGGGCTGTTCAAGCTGAACCTGCACCCGAACCCGGACAACGACCTGGGCTTCGCCTACAGCCGTTCGCAAAGCACCCGCTGGACGCCGTTCTCCTCGGCCAGCTACCCGACCCCGCCGACCCAGTCGAGCATCGACAAGTACGGCTACGAGGCGGCGCTCAAGCGCTTGCTGGCGCACCGCGACACCACCGACACCACCTGGTCCGGCAAGTACCAGTACCACCCCATCGACAACCCGCTGGTGGACCTGCTGCTGCAGTATTCCGAGTCCCACGTCGAGCAGACCGACGAGCGCAACCCGGACGCCTTCTTCCAGGTCGCCACCGGCGGGCAGAAGATGGACACCGACTACCGCGACAAGGTGCTGGAGCTGCGCAACACCAGCCTGTTCGACACCGGGCCGCTGCAACACGCCTTCACCGTCGGCGCGCAACTGCACAAGCACACCCGCGATACGCAGATGTACATCCCCGGCTCCACCTACGACACCGCGCGCTACAACTACGGCCGCTTCCAGCCGGCCTTCATGCCCAGCGGCAAGCAGCTCGCCCGCAGCGCCTACGTGCAGGACGCGCTGACCTGGGGCAGTGTGACCGTCACCCCGTCGCTGCGCTTCGACCAGGTGCGCAATGCCGGCAAGGCCAACGACGCGCCCCTCTACAACAATGCCGCCCAGGGCCACGACTACAGCTCGCAGACCTACAGCGGTTGGTCGCCGCGCCTGTCGCTGTTCTGGACCGCCACCGAGCGCGTGGCCTTCTTCGCCGACTACTCGCGCACCTGGCGCGCGCCGGTGATCGACGAGCAGTACGAGGTGCAGAACAGCAGCACCATCAGCGCCACCAGCCGCGACCTGGACGCCGAGCGCATCCACGCCCTGCGCCTGGGCAACATCGTCAACCTGCCGGACCTGTTCGTCGCCGGCGACAACCTGCAGGTGCGCACCACGCTGTTCCAGAACAAGATCAAGGACGAGATCTTCCGCACCCGCAGCGTGGCCTGCGAGCAGCAGTCCATCGACGACGGCAGCATCGGCGGCAGTTGCGCCGGCATGCTGCCGCTGAGCAACTACCGCAACCTGCCGGGGGCGACCTACAAGGGCTTCGAGATCGAGAGCTTCTACGACAGCGAGCGGCTGTTCGCCGGGCTGTCGTACAGCTGGGTGGAAGGCAGGCACGACGGCGCCTACAGCAACCCCTGGGGCCCCAACGTCTGGGCCCGCGACGTGCCGCCGGCCAAATGGGTGGCGACCCTCGGCGTGAAGTTCCCCGACTGGGACGCGCAGATGGGCTGGCAGGGCGAGTTCGTCCGCCAGACCGACCGCCTGCCCAGCGACAAGTATTCCGGCGGCATGGGCACGGTGGCGGGCGACAGCTACTGGGACCAGACGGTCAACGACAGCTACGACACCCAGCGCGTCTTCGCCAGCTGGAAGCCACGGCGCCTGGGCCTGGAGAATACCGAGCTGAACCTCACGGTGGATAACCTGTTCAACCGCGATTACCACCCGGCGCTGTCGGGGGACAACGTCTACAGCCAGGGGCGTAATGCGAAGTTCAGTGTGACTCAGTACTTCTGAGGTTGTGGTGGCGATGGGGATCGCTTTGCTCGGCCCGTCCTATGGGGCGTTGTGTTTGCCGGGGGAGGTGAGTTCCGAAGAGCACCCTCTCCCTAACCCTCTCCCTGAAGGGAGAGGGGACCGTTTGGCGTGCGCGGGTGTTTCGGCGTTAGCCGGCAACTGCGGGATTCCCAACTGACTCCATTTCCCTTCTCGGCACGGACTAGCCCCCTCTCCCTTCAGGGAGAGGGCTGGGGAGAGGGGAAAGCCCGAGCGCCGATGTCATTCCCTGTAGGAGCGCGCCCTGCGCGCGAATCGCGGGCAGGGCGCGCTCCTACATTCGCTGGGAATGCCGTATTTCTCCTATAGGAGCGGACTCCGTCCAGGGGCGCTCAACGCCCGCGGATCAGCCGCCAGGCCAGCGCGCCCAGCACCCCGCCGGCCAGCGGCGCGACCCAGAACGCCCACAGTTGCTGCAGCGCCCAGGGATCGGTGAAGGGGGCCACGCCCAGGCTGCGCGCCGGGTTCACCGAGGTGTTGCTGACCGGGATGCTGACCAGGTGGATCAGCGCCAGGGCCAGGCCGATGGCCAGCGGCGCGAAGCCGGCCGGGGCGTCGCGGTCGGTGGCGCCCATGATGATGAACAGGAAGACCGCGCTCATCAGCACCTCGCACAGCAGCACCGCCTGCAGGCTGTAGCCGCCCGGCGAGTGCTCGGCGTAGCCGTTGGCGGCGAAGCCCTTGAGCGGGTCGAAGCCGGCGGCGCCGCTGGCGATGGAGTAGAGCGCCGCGCCCGCCAGCAGGCCGCCGGCCACCTGGGCCAGCACGTAGGGCAGCAGTTGATGGGCGGGAAAGCGGCCGCCGACGCACAGCCCCAGGCTCACCGCCGGGTTGAAGTGGCCGCCGGAGATCGGCCCCACGGCGTAGGCCATGGTCACCACGGTCAGGCCGAAGGCCAGCGACACCCCCAGCAGGCCGATGCCGACGCTGCCGAATTGCGCGGCCAGCACGGCGCTGCCGCAGCCGCCGAAGACCAGCCAGAAGGTTCCGAGCAGTTCGGCACCGAGTTTGCGAAACATGTTTCCTCCCTAGACAGGCAATGCGCCGCTGGAATGGCGGCGAGGGCCGGGATGCTAGGCGAGGAGGGTGGGAGGGGGCTTTAGGGAACGTCTGGAAAAGCCCCGGCACCCGGGGCGGGCCGACGGAACGGCCGCCGGCCTGCCCGGGGGTTCACACTTGCGCGCCCAACTGCTCAGCGCGCTTGAGCCACGCCTGGCGCTGCTCTTCGCTGGCGCCGCGCATGGGGCTGAACTCCTCCAGGTGGCGGGTGGCGATGCCGCACGGGCCGAGGATGCAGCGCACCATCTGGCGGTGCGCCGGGGCGCCCTGGCGCAGGCGGTAGCGCCAGTGCGTCTGGTCGTGGGTCACCAGCAGGTCGGCGCTGCGCCCGCCCAGCAGCGGTTCCCACTCGCGGTCCTGCGGGGTGCGGTAGCGGAAGGCGAAGCCGGGCAGGAACACCCGGTCGAAGAAGCCCTGCAGCAGCGCCGGCAGGCCGCCCCACCAGATCGGGTAGACGAACGCCAGGTGCTGGGCCCAGTGCACCTGGCGCTGGGCCTCGAGCAGGTCCGGCTCCAGGTCCTGGCTGCGCTCGTAGCCGCCGCGCAGCACCGGGTCGAAGCGCAGCTCGCCGAGCTTGAGGGTGCGCACCACGTGGTCGCGGCTGCGCGCGCCGTGCTGGTAGGCGTCGGCCAGGGCGTGGCAGAAGCCGTCGGCCTTGGGCGTGCCGAGGATCACCAGGATGCGCTTGCCGTCGCCCTCCAGGGGCGTGGCGCCGGATTTGCCGGATTCAACCATGCTGCCCGGCCTCCAGCATGTCCTGCGGGCGGACCCATTCGTCGAACTGCTGGTCGGTCAGGTAGCCCAGCGCCAGCGCCGCCTCGCGCAGCGAGGTGCCCTCCTTGTAGGCCTTCTTGGCGATCTCCGCGGCCTTGTCGTAGCCGATGTGGGTGTTCAGCGCGGTGACCAGCATCAGGCCGCGCTCCAGGTGCTCGGCCATGCGTTCGGCGTCCGGCTGCAGGCCGGCGATGCAGTGGCTGTTGAAGTTGCGGCAGCCGTCGGCCAGCAGGCGGATGGACTCCAGCAGGTTGTGGATGATCACCGGCTTGAACACGTTCAGCTGCAGGTGGCCCTGGCTGGCGGCGAAGCTGAGGGCGGCGTCGTTGCCCATGACCTGGCAGGCCAGCATCGACAGCGCCTCGCACTGCGTCGGGTTGACCTTGCCGGGCATGATCGAGCTGCCCGGCTCGTTGGCCGGCAGGCGCACCTCGGCGATGCCCGCGCGGGGGCCGGAACCCAGCAGGCGCAGGTCGTTGGCGATCTTCATCAGCGCCACGGCGAGGGTCTTCAGGGCGCCGGCGAGGGTCACCAGCGGCTCGTGGCCGGCGAGGGCGGCGAACTTGTTCGGCGCCGAGACGAAGGGCAGGCCGGTGAGGCTGGCCAGCTCCACGGCGATGTCCTCGGCGAAGCCCGCCGGGGCGTTCAGCCCGGTGCCCACCGCGGTGCCGCCCTGGGCCAGTTCGTAGACCGCCGGCAGCGCGGCGCGGATGGCGCGCTCGGCGTAGTCGAGCTGGGCGACGAAGGCCGACAGTTCCTGGCCGAAGGTGATGGGCGTGGCGTCCATCAGGTGGGTGCGCCCGGTCTTCACCAGGTCGGCATGGCGCGCCGACTGCGCGGCGATGCCGCCGACCAGCTCGGCGATGGCCGGCAGCAGGTCCTCGTGCACGGCGCGGGCGGCGGCCAGGTGCATGGCGGTGGGGAAGCTGTCGTTGGAGCTCTGCGCGCGGTTGACGTGGTCGTTGGGGTGCACCGGGGCCTTGCCGCCACGGGCGTTGCCGGCCAGTTCGTTGGCGCGGCCGGCGATCACCTCGTTGACGTTCATGTTGCTCTGGGTGCCGCTGCCGGTCTGCCAGACCACCAGGGGGAACTGGTCGTCGTGCTGGCCGGCGAGAATCTCGTCGGCGGCCTGTTCGATCAGTTGGCCGATCTCCGCCGGCAGCTCGCCCAGGCGCACGTTGATGCGCGCGGCGGCCTTCTTGACCAGCGTCAGGCCATACACCACGGCCAGCGGCATGCGCTGCCCGCCGATGGCGAAGTTCTCCAGCGAGCGCTGCGTCTGCGCGCCCCAGTAGGCCTGCTCGTCGACCTCGATGGGCCCCAGGCTGTCGGTTTCGGTCCGTTTCATGAAGGCGTCCTCCCACAATGGTCTGAGGGAGTTTAGGCCTTGTACCGGGGTTCGGGTTCCGCGCTGCGTCAATGGCGCCGATAGCTTGCCGGCGGGCCTACCAGCGGGCGTGGGTGGCGCCTATCCAGCCCAGGGCGCGCTTGACCGGCACCTGCTCGCCGGCGGCGCTGCGCAGGAAGCCGTCGTAGTGGCCGAACCACTGGCTGGTGTGGGCGTAGAGCAGGCCCAGGCGCGGCGAGGCCTCGTGCAGCTTGAGCGGGGTGAAGGCGAGGTCCACCCGCTGGTCTTGCGTGGTCAGGCGCCAGGGGGCGAGCGGGTCGTTGGGCTCCTGGCGGATGTCCACCTCGCCGCGCAGGCGCTGCAGCTCGCCGCCGAACCACAGGGCGTTCTCCTTGTGCTCGCTGTGGTCGGTCCAGCCCGAGCCGAAGTTGCCGGCGATGCCGCCGGGGGCGGCGAAGGCGGCGCGCGTCCAGAAGCTGCGGAAGGGCCAGACGCCGCGGCCGAAGTCCAGCGCGGCGAAGCTCTGCCCGGCCTGGGCCTGGTAGGTCTCGTCGCCCAGTTGCAGGGTGCCGGTGAAGGGCAGGCCCATCTGCCGGCTGCAGGCGTGGAAATGGTTGCCGCCCATGGGCACCACCAGGTTGACCGAGTCCAGGTGCGCCGGGCGCTGCACGTCCAGCGCCAGGGACAGCGGCAGGCCGCCCAGGTCGCTGGCGTCGGCGTGGATGCGCAGGCGCGCGCCCTGGTCGTCGAAGCCCAGGTTGAGGCGCTCGTGGTGGAAGGCGTGGCTCTGGTTGGGGTGGTCGGGCAGCTCGCAGCGCAGGCCCAGCGGGCAGATTTGCGTGCGGGCGTAGGCCTTGCCGGTGTCCAGGTCGAGGAAGTAGAGGGCGCCGTAGCCGAGGTAGTCGAGGTCGGCGATGGTCAGCGAGAGCATCCAGCCGGGGCTGATCAGGCACCAGTGGTTCCAGCGCTTGCGCCGGCCGCGCTGGCCGGGCAGGGCGCAATCCAGCAGCGGCCGCGACGACCAGCCGATGGCGCCCGGGTCCAGGTGGCCCCGTGCATCGCACAGCATCGGTAGGGCGGGAGGCAGCGTGAGGCGGGCCTGGGAGGTCATCGAACACGTCCATGTGACAATCTGACCCAGCATGCCGATTCGCCGCTGGCAGGACAAGAGCGGGCCGCAACTTTCAGCCATTTCTGCCATTGGGCTGGCATAAACGCCGTTGCTCGACTCCCGCTTGAGGGCATTCCGAACTTAGGCGCAGAATGGCGGGTCCCAAGGGACACACCAGACAGACTCAAGGACTGCCCATGACCGCCCTTCGCAAGCTTTGCACCGCCGCACTCCTCGTTGGTTTCAGCTCCATGGCCCTGGCCGATTCGGCCGCCGAGGCCGAGAAGTTCCTCAAGCAGGTCCACGCCGACAAGCTCACGGTGCCGGTCTACGCCCAGGTGCAGCAGATGTTCGCCCAGCACTTCGCCCAGTCGAAGGCGCCGGACAGCAAGAAGGCGGTGCTCGACCGCTACCAGGCCAAGGCCAACGCCGAGCTGGACCGCGCGGTGGGCTGGGACAAGATCAAGCCGGACCTGGTCAAGCTCTACTCCGACAACTTCACCGAGTCCGAGCTCAAGCAGCTGAACGACTTCTATGCCTCGCCGCTGGGCCAGAAGGTCCTGCAGAAGATGCCGCGCCTGACCGCGCAGTCCGCCCAGCTGACCCAGGCCAAGCTGCAGACCGCCGTCGACCCGGTGAACAAGCTGCTGGCCGACATGGACAAGGAACTGGGCGTGAAGGCCCCGGCCAAGAAGTGACGGAAACCGTGACATGAGCATGCAGGAACGTATCCAGTCCGCCCTGGCCGCCGGCCTCGAACCGCAGCACCTGCAGGTGCTGGACGAGAGCCACATGCACAGCCGCGGCCAGGAAACGCACTATAAGGCGGTGATCGTCAGCCCGGCGTTCGCCGGGCTGAATTCGGTCAAGCGGCACCAGAAGGTCTACGCCAGCCTCGGCGAGCTGATGGGCCGGTTCCACGCCCTCGCGCTGCACACCTACACCCCCGAGGAATGGGCCGAGCAGGGCGCCGCGCCCGACTCGCCGACCTGCCGCGGCGGCAGCAAGCACGACCACTGACGCTGCCCGCGGCTTGCGGTAGAATGCGCCAACGCCGGCAACCGATGCCGGCGTTGTCTTTTCTGACCCGGTCCGCCCTTTACGCGGGCGACCACTGGAGGATGTACCCCATGACCCGCTCCATCGTCGTGGCGGCGCTGTACAAGTTCGTTTCCCTGCCGGACTACGTCGCGCTGCGCGAACCCCTGCTGCAGACCCTGCTGGACAACGGCATCAAGGGCACCCTGCTGCTCGCCGAGGAAGGCATCAATGGCACCGTGTCCGGCACCCGCGAGGGCATCGATGGCCTGCTCGCCTGGCTGCGCAACGACCCGCGCCTGGCCGACGTCGACCACAAGGAGTCCTACTGCGACGAGCAGCCGTTCTACCGCACCAAGGTCAAGCTGAAGAAAGAGATCGTCACCCTGGGCGTGCCCGGCGTCGATCCCAACCACCGCGTCGGCACCTACGTCGAGCCGCAGGACTGGAACGCCCTGATCAGCGACCCCGAAGTGCTGCTGATCGACACCCGCAACGACTACGAGGTGGCCATCGGCACCTTCGAGGGCGCCGTCGACCCGCGCACCAAGTCGTTCCGCGACTTCCCCGAATACGTGAAGGCCCACTACGACCCGGCGAAGCACAAGAAGGTCGCCATGTTCTGCACCGGCGGCATCCGCTGCGAGAAGGCCTCCAGCTACATGCTCGGCGAGGGCTTCGAGGAGGTCTTCCACCTCAAGGGCGGCATCCTCAAGTACCTGGAGGAAGTGCCCGAGGCGCAGAGCCTGTGGCGCGGCGACTGCTTCGTGTTCGACAACCGGGTGACCGTGCGCCACGACCTCTCCGAGGGCGACTACGACCAGTGCCACGCCTGCCGTAATCCCGTTTCCAGCGAGGACCGCGCCAGCGAGCACTACGCGCCGGGCATCAGCTGCCCGCACTGCTGGGACTCGCTGCCGGAGAAGACCCGCGCCAGCGCCCGCGAGCGGCAGAAGCAGATCGAGCTGGCGAAGCTGCGCAACCAGCCCCACCCCATCGGCCGCGACCCGCGGCAGGTCGCCCTGGAGGATTGACCCGTGGCCAACGCCCGCCTGCTCTACGTGATGGACCCCATGTGCTCCTGGTGCTGGGGTTTCGCCCCGGTGGCCCAGGCGCTGATCGAGCAGGCGCGCGCCGCCGGCGTGCCCCTGGCCCTGGTCATGGGCGGGCTGCGCACCGGCCATGGCGCGGCGCTGGAGCCGGCCACCCGGCGCTACATCCTCGAGCACTGGCAGGCGGTGCACCTGGCCACCGGCCAGCCGTTCCGCTTCGAGGGCGCGCTGCCCGAGGGCTTCGTCTACGACACCGAGCCGGCCTGCCGCGCGGTGGTCGCCGCCCGGCGCCTGGACGAGGAGGCCGCCTGGGCGCTGGTCAAGGCCATCCAGCAGGCATTCTACGTCGACGGCCGTGACGTCACCGAGGCCGCCACCCTGGCACAACTGGCCGAAGGCGTCGGCCTGCCGCGCATCGAGTTCGCCGAGCTGTTCGACAGCCAGGAGAACCACCTGGCGACCCAGGCCGACTTCTCCTGGGCCCGCGACCTGGGCATCGCCGGCTTCCCCACGCTGCTGGCCGAGCGCAACGGCCAGCTGGCCCTGCTGACCAACGGCTACCAGCCGCTGGAGGAGCTGGCGCCGATGCTGGAGCGCTGGCTGGAGCGCGGGCGCCAGGGCTGACGCCGGCCGCGCCGAGATGCTTTCGTAGGAAAGGTTGAGCGATACCCATCGCGCCATGCCGATGGGTATCGCTTCGCTCCACCCATCCTACGGGTGTTGTGCCTGCCGGAGGATGCAGGCGCGAGCCCGCTTGCGAATCGAACTCAGCACGAACCGATGGCCGACGAGGGGCGTCACTGTCGCCCGTCGGCTGACCGACGGCTCTGGCGCAGGGGCTGGCGGCCGCGGAGACGGCGGCGGCCGGCATCTTGTCGGACAATTTTGCGATTTTCCTCGGTGCGAGCCCTGTACCCCCGCCTTGTGGAATGGCTACCATGCACTAAGAGTAAGGAGGGGCCGTTGCGCTCCAGTCCGGCTACGGCGGGCTGCCGCAGCGGTAGGGACACGAAAGGAATCCGACAATATCCATGGGTGCTACTGGGCTGAGCCGCATTCGCCATGATTCCCGGCTGTGGAAGCTGGTATGGCCGTTCATCGCCGTGGTCCTGCTGCAGGGATTGCTTGGCGTAGGCAGCCTTTACCTGATTTCCGGGGTGCGCGCCTACGTCGGCGGCGAGAGCCTCTGGTCCAAGGGCCAGAAGGACGCCATCCATTACCTGCAGCGCTACGGCGAGACGCGTGACGCCGACGACTACCGGCGCTACCGGGATGCCATCGCCATCCCCCTCGGCGACCGCCTGCTGCGCACCGCCCTGGACAGCCCGCAGCCGGACTACGAACTGGCGCGCAAGGGCATCCTGGCCGGCGGCAACCATCCCGACGACGTCGACGCCATCATCTGGCTCTACCGCTACTTCCACGGCTTCAGCTACTTCAACGAGGCGGTGCGCTACTGGAAGGAGGGCGACCGCTACCTCGACCAACTCCAGGCCATCGCCCAGGAGATGCACCAGCGCATCCAGGCCGGCCAGGTCGGCCCCGGCGACATCAGCTACTGGGACCAGCACATCCAGGCCATCAACGAAGGCGTGAGCCCCGCCTCCAGCGCCTTCAGCGCCGCCCTCGCGCAGGGCTCGCGGGCGGTGATGCGCCTGCTGCTGGCGGCCAACATCGCCAGCGGCCTGGCCCTGATCGTCCTGGCGGCCTGGCGCACGCGCAAGCTGCTGCTGGCCCAGCGCGCCTTCCAGAGCGCCCTGGACAGCGAGCGCGAGAGGGCCCAGACGACCCTGGCGGCGATCGGCGACGCGGTCATCACCATCGACGAGAACGCCAACATCGCCTACCTCAACCCGGCCGCCGAACGCATGATCGGCTGGGACAGCGACATGGCCCTGGGCCTGCCGCTGAAGTCGCTGCTGCGCATGCTCGACGAGGCTTCCGAGGAAGAGGACCTGGCCCTGGTCGGTCAGGTCCTGCGCGGCGAGGTGGAGGCCGGCAGCGAGGTCAGCAAGCTGCTGCAGCGCCTGGACGGCAGCGGCGTGGTAGTGACCCTGGTGGGCACGCCGATCCGCGTCGGCGGCCGCATCGTCGGCGCGGCGCTGGTGCTGCACGACATGACGCGCGAGCGGCAGTACATGGAAAGCCTGTCCTGGCAGGCCACCCACGACTCCCTGACCGGCCTGAGCAACCGCCGCGAGTTCGAGTACCGCCTGGAGCAGGCGCTGGAGCGCTCGGCGCAGCGCAATGGCCGCCACAGCCTGATGTACCTCGACCTGGACCAGTTCAAACTGGTCAACGACACCTGCGGGCACGCCGCCGGCGACGAGCTGCTGCGCCAGACCTGCAGCATCCTCGAGCGCTGCCTGCGCGAAGGCGACACCCTGGCGCGCCTGGGCGGCGACGAGTTCGGCGTGCTGCTGGAGAACTGCCCGCCGGAGGTCGCCGAGCAGGTCGCCGAGAACCTCCGCCAGGGCGTCGAGGGCCTGCACTTCATCTGGGACCGGCGGCCCTTCAACATCACCGTCAGCATCGGCGTGGTGCACGTCTCGGCCATGCTGGTGTCGGTGGAGGAGGCGCTGCGCTGCGCCGACATGGCCTGCTACCTGGCCAAGGAGAAGGGCCGCAACCGCGCCCAGGTGTTCAGCCCGGACGACAGCGAGCTGTCCATGCGCTTCGGCGAGATGGCCTGGGTCCAGCGCATCCGCCAGGCCCTCGACGAGGACCGTTTCCGCCTGTTCGCGCAGCCCATCCGGGCGGTCGACCCGCAGGCCGAGGAGGGCCTGCACGTCGAGCTGCTGCTGCGCGTGCTGGACGAGAACGGCCGCCTGGTGCCGCCGAACGACTTCATCCCGGCCGCCGAACGCTACGGCCTGATGCCACTGATCGACCGCTGGGTGGCCAACCGCGCCTTCGAGATCCTCGCCGAACGCCGCGAGGCCGGCTGCGAGCCGATCGCCACCTGCGCCATCAACCTGTCCGGGGCCACCATCGGCGATGCCAGCTTCATCCAGATGCTCCGCGAGCTGCAGCCGACCTATGGCCTGGCGCCGGAGAACATCTGCTTCGAGGTCACCGAGACCAGCGCCATCGCCAACCTGGTCAGCGCCACCCAGTTCATCCACGAACTCAAGGCCATGGGCTACCGCTTCTCCCTCGACGACTTCTGCGCCGGCATGTCCTCCTTCGTCTACCTCAAGCACCTGCCGGTGGACTACCTGAAGATCGACGGCAGCTTCATCAAGGACATGCTCGAGGACCCCATCGACCGCGCCATGGTCCAGGTGATCAACCAGATCGGCCACGTCATGGGCAAGCGCACGGTGGCGGAGTTCGTCGAGTCGAAGGAGATCCTCGACGTGCTGCGGGAAATCGGTATCGATTATGCCCAGGGCTACGCCGTGGGCCGCCCGCAGCCGTTCAGCCGCCACTATTCCGGGCGCACGGAGCCGGCCCTGGCGGAGCCGGACACGACCTCCGGACGGTGACAGTCCGCAGGTTGTCATCTAGGCTGGCGGTCGATTTCATCGATGCACAGGGATGGACAAGCATGAACGAAGCATTTCTCCGCGTCGGGCCCCTGAAGGACCTGACCAGCTACCCGCAGTGGGCACAGGGCCTGGTGGCCGCCTGCGAAGGCGCCCGCCGCGCGGTGTCCGGGCACGAGTTCTACCGGCGCCTGCGCGACGGCCAGGTGTCCGCCGCGAGCATGCGCACCTACCTCATCGGCGGTTGGCCGGTGGTCGAGCAGTTCCCCCTGTACATGTCGCAGAACCTGCTGAAGACGCGTTTCGGCCGCTCCCCCGGCGAGGACATGGCGCGGCGCTGGCTGATGCGCAACATCCGCGTCGAGCTGAACCATGCCGACCACTGGCTGCGCTGGGCCGAAGCCTATGGCGTGGGCCTGGCGGCGCTGCGTGCGCAGGACGTGCCCGAGGCGCTGCATGCCCTCGGCCACTGGTGCTGGCACACCAGCGCCTCGGACGACCTGGCGGTGGCCATGGCGGCCACCAACTATGCGGTGGAAGGCGTGACCGGCGACTGGTCGGCGCTGGTCTGTTCCAGCGATGCCTACGAGCAGACGCTGCCGGCGGAACTGCGCAAGAGCGCGATGAAGTGGCTGCGCCTGCACGCCCACTATGACGACGACCACCCCTGGGAGGCCCTGGAGATCATCTGCACCCTGTGCGGCCAGGAAGTCTCCGCCGAGCGCTGGGATACGCTGCGTGCGGCCGTCTGCAAGAGCTTCCGCTACATGGAGCTGTTCCTGGACCATTGCCTGGCCCGGGAACTGGCCGGCAGCACGCGCCGCCCGCAGGTGCGCGTGGCCGGCTGAAGCCCGCCTCAGGGCAGCAGGATGTGCTTGTCGCTGCTGCCTTCGTTCACCTCGCGGTAGCGCTGCAGGCCCTCGGCCAGCGGCGATTCGCGCAGTTCCCCGGGCAGCGGCAGGCTGCCCTCGTCGAACCCGCGGCCGAACTGCTCGAGCATGCGGGCGCAGGCCACGCTGTCGTACAGCAGCGAATTGACCCCCACCAGCGTTCCCCCGCGGCGGTACAGCGCCAGCGCCGGCAACTGCACGTGACCGTCCACCGGCGCGGCGATGATGGCGATGCGGCCGAAGGGGGCCAGGGCGGTGACCGACGCCGGCAGCCAGAAGCCGGTGGTGTCGAAGATCACCTCGGCGCCGCCGGGGAACACCGCGTCGACCTGCCCGGCCAGGCGTTCCGGCTGCTCCAGCACCAGGCTGGCGATGCCGCGGGCCTGCAGCGCGGCGGCCTGCCCGGCGCGGCGCACGGCGGCCAGCACCTCGGCACCGCGGGCGCGGGCCAGGTCCAGCGCGGCCGAGCCGACCGCGCCGGCGCCGATCACCAGCAACCGGGTGCCGGCCTTCACGCCGCTGCGCTCCAGGGCATCCCAGGCCGTGGTGTAGGGCACCCCGCAACTGGCGGCCTGGGCGAAGCCCAGGCGCTTGGGCATCAACGCCACGCCGCGCGCCGGCAGGGCCAGCAGGCCGGCATGGCTGCCGTCGCGGAGGAAACCGAGCTCCTTGCCGGTGCCCCACACGGCCTGGCCGAGCAGCGCCTGCGGGCCCTTGACCACGACGCCGGCGAAGTCGCGGCCGGGCACGCGGGGCAGGGTGGTGTAGGGGAAGCGCCCGAGCACGTTCTTCACGTCGCTGGGGTTGAGGCCGGCGGCGCGCACCTCCACCAGCACCTCGTCGGCGGCGGGAACGGGGTCGGCCAGTTCGACCCGCTGGAGGGCATCGAGGTCGCCGGTACGGGCGAATTGCAGGGCTTGCATGGGAGTCTCCGTCGGAAGGGGATCAGTGGAACCAGCGCAACACCAGCTCGCGGCCGACCGGCAGCAGGCTCTCGCCCAGCTGCATGCCGAGCAGGCCGACCAGCGCCACCAGCGGCGGCGCCGGCGAGCGGAAGTCGAGCAGGTTGTAGAGCACGCCGACGGCGACGCCGATGGCCAGCGAGATCAGGTAGTTCATGGGGCCTCCGGGACGTTCGGCTGGGTGGAGGCAGTCTAGGGCGGGTGGCGGAGGGGGATCGGTCAAGGACTTCGGAATTTCGGACAGGTTGCGCCACCCATGCATCCGTGGCGATGGGGTTGCCGGTGCCTGTAGGAGCGGGCCCTGCCCGCGATGGCCGGAGGTATCGGCGCGCTTCGCGGACAAGATCCTACATTGCAGGCGAGCATGGCTTCTCGTAGGAGCGAGCTTGCTCGCGAACACACTCCGCTGCGGGCCCATTCGCGAGCAAGCTCGCTCCTACGAAGAGCACCCCGGCACGGCCTGCAAGACAGTTGCTCCTACGCTGCCCCATCCGCGCCATTCTCCTGTAGGAGCGCGCCCTGCGCGCGAATCGCGGGCAGGGCCCGCTCCTACGGGAAGTGGCGGGGCGCGTAGGGCGAATAACGCGAAGCGTTATCCGCCGATCGGACCAGGCCCCGTCGCCACCCACGCCGAAGGCACCACCCCCAGCTCGCGGCGGAACATCTCGCTGAACGCCCCCGGGGTGTAGCCCAGCTCGTGGGCGATGCGGTTCACCGGGGTGCCGGCGGCCAGGGCGGCCACCGCGGTGGCCAGCTGCACCTGGCGGCGCCAGGCGGCGAAGCCCATGCCCAGGCTGCGCTGGAACAGGCGGGCGAGGGTGCGCACGCTGGCGCCGACGTCGGCGGCGTGCTGTTCCACGGGGATTTCCGCGCTGGGGTTGGCCATCACCGCCCGGCACAGGGCGAGCAGGCGGCGGTCGTCGTCTTCCGGCAGGGGGATGCGCGGCAGGCTGCTGCGGGCGCGGCGCAGCTCCAGCACGCAGAGGTCGGAGAGGGCGCGGTAGTACTCGGCGTCGGGCTGTTGTTCCTGTTCCACCAGGCGCAGGATCAGCTCGCGCAGCAGGGTGTCCACCTCGAACACCTGCACGCGCTCCTCCAGCACCCCGGCCAGGCTCGGGCGCAGGTAGATGTTGCGCATCTGCAGCTCGCTGACCACGCGGATGCCATGGGGCACCCCGGGCGGCAGCCAGACCGCCCGTTGCGGCGGCAGCAGCAGGGCTTCCTGCGGGGTTTCCAGCCACATCAGCCCGGACATGGCGTAGAGCACCTGGCCCCACTCGTGCTCGTGGGGCTCGATGTACAGCCCGCGCGGGTAGCTGCGCGCCAGGCCGCGCAGGGGCACCTGGGTATCGCTGAGGTCGGGCGGGGCGGCGCGGGCCATGGCTCACCGGAAACGAAGGTCGATGCCGCGCATGGTAGCGGCGCCGCCGGCGCCTTGCATCTGCCCTGGAAAGCTGGCGAACCGCTGTGTAACGAAGGCTTTACGCCGGCGCCGACGCGATGCGCGGTCCGCCATGGCTGTAACGAAAAGCTGCCGGCCGAGGTGGTCGCGGGGCGCTTTCCCACAAGGGCTTCGGACTTGTTCCCATTGGCCGCAGCGGCTGATATGGCGCCAGCCCAGCGCCCGGCGGCAATTCGTCGCGGCGCGATGAGCCTTGCATGCCGCGCGGCCACGAACCGCGGGGTCCCATCCGTCACAGATAACAACAAAAGGTGACGCAATGACGCGTGATACCCAGCACGCAGGCCAGTTGCAGCGCGGCCTGAAGAATCGCCACATCCAGCTGATCGCCCTCGGCGGCGCCATCGGCACCGGCCTGTTCCTCGGCTCGGCCGGGGTGCTCAAGTCGGCCGGGCCGTCGATGCTGCTCGGCTACGCCATCGCCGGGCTGATCGCCTTCCTGATCATGCGCCAGCTCGGCGAGATGATCGTCGAGGAACCGGTGGCCGGCTCCTTCAGCCACTTCGCCCACAAGTACTGGGGCGGTTTCGCCGGCTTCCTCTCCGGCTGGAACTGCTGGGTGCTGTACATCCTGGTCGGCATGTCCGAGCTCACCGCGGTGGGCAAGTACGTGCACTACTGGTGGCCGGACGTGCCCACCTGGGCCAGCGCCGCGGTGTTCTTCGTGCTGGTGAACCTCATCAACCTGGCCAACGTCAAGCTGTTCGGCGAGGCCGAGTTCTGGTTCGCGATGATCAAGGTCAGCGCCGTGGTCGGCATGATCCTGCTCGGCTGCTGGCTGCTGTTCTCCGGCCACGGCGGCGAGCAGGCGAGCGTGAGCAACCTGTGGAGCCACGGCGGCTTCTTCCCCAACGGCGCCAGCGGGCTGGTGATGGCCATGGCCTTCATCATGTTCTCCTTCGGCGGCCTGGAAATGCTCGGCTTCACCGCCGCCGAGGCCGACCAGCCGAAGACGGTGATCCCCAGGGCGATCAACCAGGTGCTCTGGCGCATCCTGATCTTCTACGTCGGCGCCCTGGCCGTGCTGCTCTCGCTGACGCCTTGGGACAGCCTGCTGCAGAGCATCAGCGCGGCCGGCGACGACTACAGCGGCAGCCCCTTCGTGAAGGTCTTCGCGCTGCTGGGCAGCGACACCGCGGCGCACATCCTCAACTTCGTGGTGCTCACCGCGGCGCTGTCGGTCTACAACAGCGGCACCTACTGCAACGGCCGCATGCTGGTCGGCCTGGCCGAGCAGGGCGACGCGCCCCGCGCCCTGGCGCAGGTGGACAAGCGCGGCGTGCCGGTACGCGCGCTGCTGGTGTCGGCGCTGGTGACCTTCCTCGCGGTGGTGGTCAACTACGTGATCCCGCACCAGGCGCTGGAGCTGCTGATGTCCCTGGTGGTGGCGGCGCTGGTGATCAACTGGGCGATGATCAGCTATGCGCACCTGAAGTTCCGCCAGCGCATGGACCGCGACGGCGTGCGCACCGCCTTCCGCGCCATCTTCCATCCCTACGGCAACTGGCTGTGCCTGGCCTTCGTGCTGTTCATCCTCGGGGTGATGACGCTGATCCCGGGCATCCAGGTCTCGGTGTACGTGATCCCGCTGTGGCTGCTGGTGATGTTCGCCTGCTTCCGCCTCAAGCGTTCGCGCACCGCGCAGCCGGCGCTGGCCCTGGCCGAATGAGAACGCGCCGCGCGCCCGACTTTTCGCCGGGGCGCGCGGCGTTGCCGTTGGCGGTGAACCTTGGCTAGAGTGTCCGGGCCATTTTTCGTCAGAGGGACACCCATGAAAAAAGCATTCTGGCTGCTGGCCGCCGCCGTTCCCGTGCTGCTGGTCGCCTGTGGTGGCGGCGAGGAGAAGAAGGCGCCGCCGGTGGACGCGCTGGTCCTGCCCGGCGACGCCAAGCTGGATTCGCGCAGCGTCGACTACAAGTGCGACGACGGCCGCAAGTTCAGCGTCCAGTACCTGAACAAGGGCGACAACCACCTGGCGGTGGTGCCGGTCAGCGACAGCTCCAGCCTGGTGTTCGCCAACGTCATCTCCGCCTCCGGCGCCAAATACGCCGCCGGCCAGTACGTGTGGTGGACCAAGGGCGAGGAAGCCACCCTGTACAAGGACTGGAAGGGCGGCGAGCCCGCCGATGGCGTTTCCTGCAAGGAGCGCTGAGTTCGCTGCAACGAAAAAGCCCGGCCAGTGCCGGGTTTTTTCGTCGGTGGCATGAATGGGCCCTGCGCGAATCGCGGACAGAGTCCGCTCCTACGCAGCCCGAGTCGTGCCATTCCCCTGTAGGAGCGCGCCCTGCGCGCGAAATCGCGGGCAGGGCCCGCTCCTACAGTTCCAGGGAGGTACGGTTTGTAGGAGCGGACTCCGTCCGCGATCACCCCGCCAACCGCTCAGGGCCAACCGGCGGCACGAACCTCAGAAACTGAACTCCAGGTTCACCGTCGGCGTCGAGGTGCGGCTGCCGGTGCCGCCGTCCACGCCGAACTTGTTGTGCCAGTACTCGTAGCCCACGCCGAGCCAGAGGTTCGGCTGGCGCCTGGCGCCGGGCAGGGCCGCCACCATCAGCGAGGTGCGCACCAGCGTCTCGGGGGCGGTGTCCTTGTCGTTGTAGTCCTCGCCCTTCTCGCCGACGTGGTTGAGGAAGCCCTGGAACTTGGCCATGCGCTCGCCCAGCTGGAAGGGTTTCAGCCAGGTCAGGTTGACCATGTAGGTGCCGTCGAAGGTGTGCTCCGGGTGGCGCGCGCCGGGCACGCCGAAGTGGTTCTTTTCGCGGTAGTACATCAGGCTCAGGTCGAGCACCCCGGCGCCGTTGAACTTCACCGTGGGGCCGATCACCAGGGCGCGCTTCTTCGCCGAGGCCAGGTTGTTGTTGCGGCTGGCGTCGAAGCCGAGGGTGAGCGCGTGGTCCTTCACCAGGCCCTTGCCCAGCGGCAGGTCGAACACCCGCGAGGCGTACAGCTGGTGGCGGTACACCGCGTAGACCTCGCTGCCGCCGTGGTCGGTGCCCTTGCGCGGGTCGCGGCTGTCGGAGAGGAACACATCCAGGTGGAAGAAGTTGCTGCCGTAGCGGTAGCCGTCGGCGTGGCTGAAGCTGTAGATGCGCTTGGCGAACTTGTCCGGGTTGTTCGGGTTGGTGAACTGCTGGCCGTAGCGGAAGCCCAGCGTGTTGCTGGTCCACTCGAAGAAGCGGTCGTCGTCGGCGACGGCCGCGTCCAGGGGGAGGCCGGCCAGCAGCGCGGCGCTCAGGGCGATACGGCTGCCGCTGCTCAGGCGGCGGGACGTACGCGGATGGTGGCGGACGGCGCTGGGCGCCGGCACGGATGGAACCGGGCGGAACATGCTGCACCTCGATCTTGTTGTTGTTATGGGGCCGGTTGCCGCGTGACTGCCCGCGGCCGGACAGGGACGGTTCTAAAGCTCTGTTGGATTCATTGCAAGAGATTTTTGTATACACAAGTGTATTCAAAAATTGATCCGTGAGTCAGGAATCGGCCTTGCGCCGCGCTGGTCCGCGTTCTGTGCCGGCTCGGGATTGCGCGTTATGCTGTGCTTTCCTTTCGCCCGAATCCCCCGCCATGCTCGTCATCTCCAACACCGTGCAGCTGCCCGACGCCGAAATCGAGCTGAGCGCCATCCGTGCCCAGGGCGCCGGCGGGCAGAACGTCAACAAGGTGTCCAGCGCGGTGCACCTGCGCTTCGACATCCGCGCCTCGTCGCTGCCGGATTTCTACAAGGAACGCCTGCTGGCGCTGAGCGACCAGCGCATCAGCGGCGACGGCGTGGTGGTGATCAAGGCCCAGCAGTACCGCACCCAGGAACAGAACCGAGAGGACGCGCTGGAGCGCCTGGCCGAGCTGATCCGCTCGGTGGCCAAGGTGCAGAAGAAGCGCAAGCCGACGCGCCCGACCCTCGGCTCCAAGACCCGCCGCCTGGAAGGCAAGAGCAAGCGCGGGGCGATCAAGGCCGGGCGCGGCAAGGTGGATTACTGAAGGGGCCTGCCGGCTCTTCGGAGGATGGGACGAGCGAGGCGACTCCCCTCGATGGGTATCGCTGCGCTCAACGCCATCCTACGTAACCGGCGCCGCGGCCCTGGCGTTGCGCCAGCTGAACAGCAGCACCAGGCTGGCCAGCAGGATGAGCACGCCGGCATAGCCGTTGGTGGTGGGGACCAGGCCGTAGCGCTGGGTGGCGCTGCCGGCGAGCACCGCCGGGAGGCTGAAGGCCAGGTAGCTGAGCACGTAGAAGCTGGCCATCAACCCGCCGCGCTCGTGGGCATGGGCCAGCGGCACCACCGCGCGCAAGGCGCCGAGGAAGCCGCCGCCGAAGCCCAGCCCGGCCACCGCGGTGCCGGAGAAGAACAGCCAGGCGTTGCCGCTGTCGATGCCCAGCAGCGTCAGCAGCAGGCCGCCGACCAGGGCCAGGCCGCCACGCCGGAGGATGACCGCTGCCGTGCCGTGGCGCAGGGCGAAGATCGCCAGGGCGCCGCAGGCGGTCAGCAGGAACACCAGCATGCCGCCGGTGAGTGGCGCCTGCAGGCCGCTGACCTGGCGCGCCAGGCTCGGCCCCAGCGACAGGTAGAAGCCACCCAGGGCCCAGAGGCTGGCGTTGAGCGGTGCGACGCTCCAGAAAGCCCGGCGCGCCTGGGGCGGGATACGGATGCGCGGGCGCAGCGAGGCCAGGGCGCCCGGCTGCGGGCTGACGCTCTCCGGCAGGCGCCACAGCAATACGAGGCAGAGCGCGAACAGGCCGAACAGCACCCGGTACACGAGGTGCAGCGGCTCGCCGGCGAACTGCACCAGGGCGCTGCTGCCCAGCGCGCCCAGGGCCAGGCCGAGCATGGGGGCGATGCTGTTGACCAGCGGGCCGCGCTCGCGGTCGAAGTCCAGCAGGGCGGCCCCCAGCACGCTGGTCGCAAGGCCGGTGGCGAAGCCCTGCAGCAGGCGCGCCAGGATCAGCGCCTGGACCGAGCCGGCGAACAGGAACACCGCCATCGCCAGCAACTCGATGAGCAGCGCGGCGCGGATCAGCGGGCGGCGGCCAAGGTGGTCGGACAGCGAGCCGAACACCAGCAGCGCCAGCAACAGGCCGCCGGCGTAGATGCTGAACACCAGCGTCAGCAACGTGGGCGAGAAGCCCCAGGTTTCGCGGTACAGCGCATACAGCGGGGTGGGCGCGCTGGCGGCGGCGAGAAACCCCATGAGGATGGCGCCGAGCAGCCCGGTGGCGGCCCTTGGGGGCAGGCCGGGGCGGCGTTCGCCCGAGCTTTTGGGTAAGGTGGGTGTCATGTTCGGCCTCGCAAAGGCTAATATTTAGCTTTTGCGAGATGCTGGACCTCTTTCGGCACAAAAGCAAATTCTTTGCGTTAAGGTGACTATGGCGATCAATCAGGGCGTGCGGCCGGGGGGCCGCAGCGCGAGGGTGCAGGCCTCGGTGCACAAGGCGGTGGCGGAACTGCTGGGGGAGCGCGAACGTGGCGAACTGACGGTGCCGCTGATAGCCGCGCGCGCCGGGGTGACGCCCTCGACCATCTACCGGCGCTGGGGCGACCTCAACGAACTGCTGGGCGACGTCGCCCTGCAGCGCATCCACCCGGATGCCGAGCCGGCGGACACCGGCAGCCTGCGCGGCGACCTGCGCGCCTGGGGCGAGCAGTACATGGAGGAGACCGCCTCGGTGCCCGGCCGCGCCGTGGTGCTCGACCTGCTGGCGGCCGGCGGCGGCTGCTCCGGGCGCTGCCTGGAGATCGCCCGCGGCCAGTTCGACTGCATCCTCGCGCGCGCCGCCGGGCGCGGCGAGGCCCTGCCGGCGGTGGACCGGATCGTCGACCGGCTGATGGCCCCGCTGGTCTACCGCATCCTGTTCTCCAACGAGGAACTGGGCAGCGCCTACCTCGAACGCCTGCTGGACGCTACCCTCGAAGGGTTCTAGCGCGAGCCTTGCAGCGCGGCGGCCCAGGCCTGCAGGGCGTCGCGGGCGGCGAGGGCGATCTGTTCGTCGCTGCGCCCGGCGAACTGGCGTTCCACCGCGTCGGCGGCGATCAGCCCGGCTACCGTCGGCGTGCCCACGGCATCGGTGAGGTCCAGCCATTCGCCCCAGCTCGCCGGGCTGTCGTACCAGCGCAGGTAGCCCGAGAGCGAACGCGGCCACCAGCGCTGCTCGAACTGCAGCACCACCTTCTCCAGGCGGCCCATGCCCAGGTGGGCCAGGGCCTCCTGCTGCGCCGCCGGCAGCGCCGGGGTGAAACGCAGCGTCTTGAGCACGCCCAGCGGCACGCTGCAGATGCAGAAGTCGCCCCGCTCGTCGTTCACCCGGACCTGCTCGCCCGACCAGTCGATGTGCGTCACCGGCTGGCCCAGGCGGATGTCCAGGCCCTGCGCCAGGTGCTCGATGAGCTGGCCGTAGCCGCCGGGCAGGAAGCGGTCGCCATTGCCCACGCCATCCTCGTCCAGGGCGTCTGCCGACAGCTGCGCCAGCGGCAGGCAGGCTTCGAGGATCAGGTTGGCGTCGATGGCGAAGCGTGTGGCACGGGCCTGCGCGCTATCCAGGCCGGCCAGGTAGCGCTCGATGCCCTCGGCCAGCGGCAGTTGCCGGTCCAGCCCGTTGCGCAGGGCCTGCCAGGCCGCGTCTATGTCCGGCAGCGGGCCATCGCTGGCGGCGGCCAGCGGCTTGGCGAAGTCGGTTTCCACCAGCCTCAGCCCCAGGCGCAGGGCTTCGCCGGCCAGGGCATTGTCGGCGAACTGCTGCAGCCAGGCGGCGCCGACGTCCAGGGTCACCGCGCCCAGGCGGAGGCTGTGGGTGCGCCCGCCGATGCGCTCGCGAGCTTCCAGCACCACGCAGTCGACGCCTTGCCCGCGCAGGCGCCGCGCGGTGGCCAGGCCGGCGCATCCGGCGCCGATGACGATCACCCGGCGGGCACCCGCGCCCAGGGCCAGTTCGGCGGCGCGCAGGCCATCGTCCCAGGCGCCGTGGGTCATGGCTGGCGCCCGCGGGTTGCAGGCTTCGCCGGCGAGCACCAGGCGCCCGCCCAGGCAGGCGCCGAGGGTGGCGCGGTGCGCCGGCGTGCCGCCGGGCAGCAGGGCGCTGTAGGCGCCGAGGCTGAAGGGGTCGTCGCTCCAGTGGGTGACGTGCCAGGCGGTGGGCTGGTGCATGGGGCTGTCCTTGGCCGATGGAAAGCCTCCGATCCTGAACCCCCTTCGCCATGCGCACAAGGCGCCGGGCCTCAGGCGTGGCTCAGGCGGATCACCAGGCGGGCGATGGAGACGCCGCTGAACAGCACCACGAACAGCCGCAGGGTCTGCATGGCCAGCACCAGGCCGACGTCGGAGTGGGTGTCCACCGCGATGATCGCCATGGCGTCCAGGCCGCCGGGGCTGGTGGCCAGGTAGAGGGACAGGAAGTCCATGCCGGTGATGGCCGCCAGGGCCCAGGCGAAGAGCGCGCAGCTGAGGATCAGGGCGATGGCGCTGACCAGCATGGCCGGCAGGTGGCGGCCGACGTAGGCCAGGCTGGCGCGGTCGAAGCGCAGGCCGATGTAGCAGCCGATCACCCCGTAGGCCAGCACCAGCAGCCAGTGCGGCAGGGTGATCTGCAGCAGCCCGCCCAGCTGCAGCGCCGCGCCGGCCACCAGCGGCACCAGCAGCGGGCCGGCCGGCAGGCGCGCGCCCAGGCTGACGCCGACGAAGATCAGCAGCAGGCAGTTGACCAGGCCGGGCAGGTGGCCGGCGTCGTCCAGCGGCGTGCTGTGGGCCGCCGAGGCGCCACCCTCGATGCCCAGCAGGCGGCCGACCAGGGCGCCGGCCATGACCACGCAGACCACCCGCACGTACTGCATGGTGGCCACCACCCGCGGGTCGGCTCCGTGGGACTCGGCCATCGCCACCATGGCCGCCGCGCCGCCCGGCGCGGTGCCCCAGGCGGCGGTGCTGCCGGGGATGCCGCCGAAACGCACCATGGCGTAGCTGACCACGGCGCTGAGCAGCAGGGTGAGCAGGGTGGCGCAGAGCATCAGCGGCCAGGACGCGGCCATGGCCTGCAGCACCGACCAGTTGATGGCGTGGGCCACCAGCAGGCCGATGCAGCCCTGGCTGAGGCGGAAGGCCTGGCGCGGCAGGCGGATGCCGGCGCCGCCGACGCCGAAGGCGATGGCCACCAGCATGGGGCCGAGGAAGAGCGCGGCGGGGATGCCCAGCCAGGCGAGCAGTTGCCCGGCGCCGCCGGCCGCCAGGATCAGGGCCGGCCATTGCAGGCTGGCGGGGATACGGCTGAGGCGCTGGGCTGGACGGCTGGACACGCGAGGGCTCCGGACTGCGGACAACGCGGAAAATTATCGATAGCGCGATCCATCAAGTCCATTTTCTAATAGTCATGAATTCATTCCTGAAATTTATCGGATGACCGCCATGGACCTGCGCGATCTCGCCTACTTCGAAACCATCGCCGAGCTCGGCCACCTGGGCCGCGCGGCGGAGCGCCTGGGGCGCAGCCAGCCGGCGCTGACCAAGAGCATCCAGCGCCTGGAGCAGTCCCTGGGCACCAGCCTGTTCCAGCGCGAGGGCCGGCGCATCCGCCTGACCCCCGCCGGCGAGCTGATGCTGCGGCGCGCCCGCCAGCTGCGCCAGGACATCGAGGAGACGCGCCGCGAGGTGCGCGACTTCGCCAGCGGCCTGGTGGGCAACATCCGCCTGGGCTGTGCCGCGACCATGGCCGAGTACCTGCTGCCGCCGCTGGTGGAGGAACTGCTGCAGCGCGCCCCGGAGGTGACCATCAGCCTGTCCCTGGGCCAGGACGACGTGTTGCGCGAGGCCCTGCGCAGCGGGCGCCTGGACATGGCGATCTGCTCGCGCATCCTCGACGACCCGCACCTGGCCAGCGAGCCGCTGCTGCAGGACCAGGTGGTGGTGGTGGCCAGCCGCGAGCACCCGCTGTTCGACGGCCCGGTGGCCATCGCCGACCTGTGCCGCTACCGCTGGGTGCTGCCCGCGCCCGGGGTGTCGTCGCGGCGCTGGATGGACGCCACCTTCCAGGCCCACGGCCTGCCGCCGCCGCAGGTGCAGATCGAGACCAACGCCATCCCCATGCTGCCCAACCTGATCGCCCGCACCCGCCTGCTCAGCTTCGTCGCCCGCGAAACGCTGGACGGCGGCCTGCATGGGATGGGCCAGTTGCGTGAGGTGAGGCTGGCGGAAACCACCCTGACGCGCACCATGGGCCTGGCGGTGCGCCAGGGCGCCTACCTGTCGCCGGCGGCGCAGTTGTTGCGGGGGATGCTGCGGGAGCATGCGGGGCGGTTCGGAGGGTAGGGGGCTGGGTTTTTCGTAGGAGCGAGGGGGGCGCCTAGCCCTTGCTCGCGAACGGAGTTTGCCGGGGCTATTGGTGCTTCGAATTGACTCCGCCCCCTCTCCCCATCCCTCGGCTGCGCGCCCCGCCCTGAAGGGAGAGGGGGCTTGTCCGTGCCGAGAGAAGGAATGATTTCAGCCGGCAACCTTCGGAGTTGCCGGCTAACTCCAAAATACCCGAGCACGCCGAACGGTCCCCTCTCCCTTCAGGGAGAGGGTTAGGGAGAGGGAACAGAGGTGGGGTTGGCAGAGGAGTTATCGGGGAGATTGTTCGCGAGCAAGCTCGCTCCTACGAAGAGCAAAGCAGCAAAGCAGCGTCTCTTACCGGCTAGGCACCTCACCCACCACCGTGGTGCGGTACATCTCACGCCGCATCCCATGGTAGTCAGACACCGGGTAGTGCCAGGTGCTGCGGTTGTCCCAGATCGCCAGGGTACCCTGGCTCCAGCGCATGCGGCAGGTGAATGCCGGCTGGGTGGCGATGCCGTAGAGGTAGTCCAGCAGCGGTTGCGCCTCGGCCGGACGCATGCCCTTGATGCCGCTGGTATAGGCCGGGTTGACGAAGAGTATTTTCTTGCCGGTCTCCGGGTGGCGCGTCACCAGTGGGTGCGAGCGGGTCTCGCCGTCGGCGTTGCCGTAGCGCACCGCCATGTTCTCCATCAGGTCGTTGTGCTTGGCCTCGGCGCCGTAGGCGCGTTCCGGGCTGTGGATGGCGTCCAGGCTCTCCAGTTGCGCGCGCAGCTTGGGCGACAGCCATTCGTAGGCCAGCGCCATGTTGGCGTACAGGGTGTCGCCGCCGAACGGCGGGATGTCGTGGCCGTAGAGCAGGGTGAAGGCCGGCGGGCGCTCCTGGAACGACCAGTCGCTGTGCCAGGCGCCGCCGAATACCACCGGGGTCTTCTCGTCGGCCTCCTTGACCACCCGCACAACGTGGGGATACTCGGGCAGGCCCTGGACGTAGGGCTCGCGGCCGAACTCGCCGAAACGCAGGGTGACCGCCTCCAGGTCCTCGATGGCCAGCGACTGCCCGCGGATGAACAGCACCTTGTGCGCCAGCAGGGCCTGGCGCAGTTCGGCGAAGCCTTCCTCACCCAGGGTGCGCAGGTCGACGCCGCTGACGTCCGCGCCTATGGCGCCGGTGGCGGGGACGATCTGGAAGTGGCGGTAGCTGGCGGCGCGGTTCTGGCTCGGCAAGGCGTAGAAGAACTCGAACATGGGGTGCCCTCTTGTTGGTGTTGTCGGCCTGTTGAGGATGGTCGCCGCGGCGTACTTGCGCCATGATGATCGGCGCCAGAAATTGATGATTCCCGCCACTTGCAGGAGCCCCCCATGGACTGGCGACAGACCCGCGACATCACCGGCGTGCGCCACCTGCTGGACTGCGCCCGCAGCGAGGGCCTGGCCGCGGAGGCCTGCCTGGTGGGCAGCGCCATCGAGCCGCGCGAACTGGCCGGGCGCCATGCGCAGATCCAGGCCTGGCAGGAACTGGCGGTGATCCGCAACCTGCTGCAGCAGGGCGCCCGCCCCGGCCTGGGCTTCGCCGCCGGGCGCCGCTACCACCTCACCTCGCTGGGGTTGCTGGGCTTCACCATGCTCGCCTGCCGCAGCCTGCGGGAGGCCTTCGAGACCTTCGGCCGCTACCAGGGCCTGGCCCTGACGCTCTGCCCGGTGAGCAGCGAGGCCGAGCCGCGCGGGCACTGGATGATCTTCGACGACCAGGTGCTGCCGCCGGACGCCCGCGCCTTCGTGGTCGAGCGCGGCATCGCCGGCTGCCTGCAACTGGCCGGCGAGCTGCTGCAGCGCCCTGTGCAGCCGCTGGCCCTGGAGCTGCGCGCCGAGGCGCCGGGCGACCTAGACGCCTACGCCCGCGCCTGGCCCTGCCCGGTGCGCTTCGGCGCCACGCGCAACGCCCTGCTGTTCGCCCGCGCCGATCTGGAGGCCAGCCTGCCGCAGGCCAACCCGGACAGCCGCAGCAGTGGCGAGCAGTTGTGCGAGAAGCTCTGCGAGGAACTGGCGCTGCCCCTGGCCGCCACGCCCACTGCACGGGCGGTGCAGCGCCTTCTGGTGCGCGATGCCGCAAGCCTGCCCGGCTGCCGCGAGGTGGCGCAGCACCTGGGGCTTTCCGAACGCACCCTGCAGCGCCGCCTGGCCGCCGAAGGCCAGCGCTTCCAGCCGCTGAGCGACGCCATCCGCCTGCGCCTGGCCGAGCGCCTGTTGCTGGAGTCGCGCATGGACCTGAACGGCGTAGCCCAGTGCCTGGGCTACGCCGAGGCGGCCAGCTTCTGCCGGGCCTTCCAGCGCTGGACCGGGACCACCCCGGGGCGCTGGAAGCGCCAGGCCGGGCCGTTGCCGGTGGGCTAAGTGCGGGCAAAAAAAGACCGGCCAGCGGCCGGTCGAGCGAGGGTGGAAAAAACTTTCAGGCGCAGACCGCGGCGATGGCCCGGGCCAGGTCGTCCAGGCGGTTGGCATCCAGCCCGGCGACGTTGGCGCGGCCGCTGCCGACCAGGTACACGCTGTGTTCCTCGCGCAGGCGGCGTACCTGCTCCGGGCTTAGCCCGGTGTAGGAGAACATGCCGCGCTGGATGGCGATGTGCGCGAAGCGCTCGGCCAGGCCGTGGGGCTGCAGGGCCTCGACCAGGCCCAGGCGCAGCGCCGCGATGCGGGTGCGCATGGCGGTCACTTCCTCCAGCCAGACCTGCTTCAGCTCGGGATCGCCGAGGATGGTCGCCACCACCTCGGCGCCGTGGGCCGGCGGCGTGGACCAGAGGTTGCGCGCCAGGCTGGCCAGCTGGCTGCGCACGTTGCCCAGCTGTTCGGCGTTGGCGGCGCAGACGAGCAGGGCGCCGACGCGGTCGCGGTAGAGGCCGAAGTTCTTCGAGCAGGAGCTGGTCACCAGCAGCTCCGGCAGGCTCTCGGCGAACAGCCGCACGGCGCGGGCGTCCTCCTCCAGGCCGTCGCCGAAGCCCTGGTAGGCGAAGTCGATCAGCGGCAGCAGCTCGCGGCGGCGCACCACTTCCAGCACCTTCTGCCAGTCGTTGTAGGCCAGGTCGAAGCCGCTGGGGTTGTGGCAGCAGGCGTGCAGCAGCACCACGTCGCCGTGGGGCACCTTTTCCAGGGTGGCGAGCATGCCTTCCACGTCCAGGTGGTTGTCGGCGCTGACGTAGGGGTAGTGGTGCACCTTCAGACCGGCGGCGGCGAACAGCGTCTCGTGGATCGGCCAGGTCGGGTCGCTGACCCAGATGCCGCGGCCGGGCAGGCTACGGGCGATGAAGTCCGCGGCCAGGCGCAGGGCGCCGGTGCCGCCGGGCGTCTGGCTGGCGTCGGCGCGCTGGCTGGCCAGCAGGCGCGAGTCGGCGCCCAGCACCAGCTCGCACAGGCGCGCGGCGAACAGCGCGTCGCCGTGGCCGCCGACGTAGCTCTTGGTGGTCTCGCGCTCCACCAGCAGCTGTTCGGCGAGCTTCACCGCGCGGGGGATCGGCGTCAGGCCCTGGGCGTCCTTGTAGACGCCCACGCCCAGGTCCAGCTTGGCCGGGTTGGGGTCGGCGCGGTAGGCATCGAGCAGGCCGAGGATGGGGTCCCCGGGCACCCGGGGCACCTGGGCGAAATGGCTCATTTGCGGCCCTCGGCGACCTTGGCCAGCGCGTCGGTGCGCGCGGCCATGATGAAGTCGTTGCGGTGCAGGCCCTTGAGCTCGTGGCTCCACCAGGTGACGGTGACCTTGCCCCACTGGGTCAGCAGGTCCGGGTGGTGGCCTTCTTCCTCGGCGATGGCGCCGACGGCATTGGTGAAGGCCAGGGCGTGGCGGAAGTTCTTGAACAGGTACACGCGCTCCAGCTCCATGTGGCCGTCGCGCACCTCGATGTTCCAGTCCGGGATCTGCTTGATCAGTTCCGCCAGTTCCTCGTCGGAAACGTGGGGAGCGTCGGCGCGGCAGGCTTCGCAATGGGCTTGGTTGAGGGCGGTCATGGGGTTCTCCTTGTAAGGTTCGCAGGCAAGGCGTTGAGCTTAGGATTGTAGGAGCGAGGGGGACGCCTGGTTCTTGCTCGCGAAGGGTTCGCGAGCAAACTCGCTCCTACATTAGGTCAGGTAGCAGCGTTCGGGGTTCAGGCCGCCTGCTTCGGCGGGAACTTCGGTGCGTGCAGGCCCAGCTGCATGGCCTGGCGGACCAGCGCCATGATGTCCTGGTGGGCCAGTTCGAACAGGCGCTTGAGTTCCGGTAGCACGAAGTACAGTGGCTGCAGGATGTCGATGCGGTAGGGCGTGCGCATGGCTTCCACGGGGTCGAATGCCTGGTGCTCGGGCTCGCCGGAGAGGCTGTAGACCGTCTCCTTCGGCGAGGAGAGGATGCCGCCGCCGTAGATGCGCCGGCCCTGCGGGGTGTCGAGCAGGCCGAACTCGATGGTCATCCAGTACAGCCGCGCCAGGTACACGCGTTCTTCCTTGCTGGCGGCCAGGCCGAGCTTGCCGTAGGTGTGGGTGAACTCGGCGAACCAGGGGTTGGTCAGCAGCGGGCAGTGGCCGAAGATCTCGTGGAAGATGTCCGGCTCCTGCAGGTAGTCCAGCTCCTCCGGGGTGCGGATGAAGGTGGCCACCGGGAACTGCTGGCTGGCCAGCAGCTCGAAGAAGGTCTGGAAGGGGATCAGCGCCGGCACGCGGGCGACGCGCCAGCCGGTGGCGCCTTGCAGTACGCGGTTGATCTCGCCCAGCTGCGGGATGCGGTCGTGGGGCAGGGCGAGTTGCTCGATGCCGTCCAGGTATTCCTGGCAGGCGCGGCCTTCGATCACCTTCAACTGGCGGGTGATCAGGGTGTTCCACACCTGGTGCTCGGCTTCGGGGTAGTGGATGAAACCGTCTTCGTCAGGTTGGCGGGCCACGTACTGCGTTGTCTTCATGGGTCCTCCGGCTTCGAGGCCTTTGTTGTTTTGATGCCTCAATCAATAGCCGCGTTGCCGTGCCCATGCAGCCCCTGCCTGCCGTGGGCGAGGGCTGCAAATCCCCTTCGCCTGTAAAGAAAAGGTTACGAATCGCGGCGAATCGCCAGGCATCGACTTGCTGATGACGCCGGCTGTCACATATTCTTGACGGAAATTTCCGCCCCGCCGGCGAAATCCGGCCGGGCGTCGCCCCGCACAACGACAATCACCGGGCTCGCCATGCGTATCAAAGTCCACTGCCAGAACCGCGTCGGCATCCTGCGCGACATCCTCAACCTGCTGGTCGACTACGGCATCAACGTCAACCGCGGCGAGGTCGGCGGCGAGCAGGGCAACGCCATCTACCTGCTCTGCCCGAACCTGATCAACCTGCAGTTCCAGTCGCTCAAGCCCAAGATGGAGGTCATCCCCGGGGTGTTCGGCGTCAAGCGCGTCGGCCTGATGCCCAGCGAGCGCCGCCACCTGGAGCTGAACGCACTGCTGGCGGCGCTGGACTTCCCGGTGCTGTCCATCGACATGGCCGGGCAGATAGTCGCCGGCAACCGCGCCGCCGCGCAGTTGCTCGGGGTGCGCGTCGACGAGGTGCCGGGCATCCCCCTGGCGCGCTACGCCGAGGACCTCGACCTGCCGGAGCTGGTGCGGGCGAACAAGGCGCGGATCAACGGCCTGCGGGTGAAGATCAAGGGCGACGTGTTCCTCGCCGACATCGCTCCGCTGCAGACCGAGCACGACGAAAGCGAGGCCCTGGCCGGCGCCGTGCTCACCCTGCACCGCGCCGACCGCGTCGGCGAGCGCATCTACAACGTGCGCAAGCACGAGCTGCGCGGCTTCGACAGCATCTTCCAGAGTTCGCGGGTGATGGCCGCGGTGGTGCGCGAGGCGCGGCGCATGGCGCCGCTGGACGCGCCGCTGCTGATCGAGGGCGAGACCGGCACCGGCAAGGAACTGCTGGCCCGCGCCTGCCACCTGGCCAGCCCGCGCGGCCAGGCGCCGTTCATGGCGCTGAACTGCGCCGGGCTGCCCGAATCCATGGCCGAGACCGAGCTGTTCGGCTACGGCCCCGGCGCCTTCGAGGGCGCGCGCCCGGAAGGCAAGCTCGGCCTGCTCGAACTCACCGCCGGCGGCACCCTGTTCCTCGATGGCGTCGGCGAGATGAGCCCGCGCCTGCAGGCCAAGCTGCTGCGCTTCCTGCAGGATGGCTGCTTCCGCCGGGTGGGCAGCGACGAGGAGGTGTACCTGGACGTGCGGGTGATCTGCGCCACCCAGGTGGACCTGTCCGAGCTGTGCGCCAAGGGCGAGTTCCGCCAGGATCTCTACCACCGCCTCAACGTGCTTTCGCTGCACATCCCGCCGCTGCGCGAATGCCTCGATGGCCTGGCGCCGCTGGTGGAGCACTTCCTCGACCAGGCCAGCCGGCAGATCGGCTGCCCGCTGCCGCAGCTGGCGGCCCAGGCCATGGACCGCCTGGGCCGCTACCACTGGCCGGGCAACGTGCGCCAGTTGGAGAACGTGCTGTTCCAGGCCGTCTCGCTGTGCGAGGGCGGCACCATCAAGGCCGAGCACATCCGCCTGCCGGACTACGGCGCGCCGCACCCCTTGGGCGACTTCTCCCTGGAAGGCGGCCTGGACGCCATCGTCGGCCGCTTCGAGCGCGCGGTGCTGGAGCGCCTGTATCGCGAACACCCCAGCAGCCGCCTGCTGGGCAAGCGCCTGGGCGTCTCGCACACCACCATCGCCAACAAGCTGCGTCAGCACGGCCTGGGGCAGGGTGGGGAGTCGTAGGGGCCAGCTTGGAGCCCGGAGCCGCCTGCGGCCAAGGCCAAACGGCGGATAACGCGGAGCGTTATTCGCCCTACGCCAGACTCGACCGTGACGTAGGGCGTATAACCGTTCGCGGTTATACGCCGCCACACCCAGGCGGCAACTGTGCTCCGGATTGACTCCGCCCCTCTCCCCAGCCCTCTCCCGCAAGCGGGAGAGGGAGCCGTCCGGCAGGGGCGGGAGGTTCGGCGTCAACCTGTAGGAGCGTTGTTCGCCCCACGCCAGGCTTGACCGTGACGTAGGGCGTATAACCGTTCGCGGTTATACGCTGCCACACCCAGGCGGCAATCCGCGCCAGGGTTGAACCTGGCCACCGCCTAGCCCCTAGCCGCGATCGGCGGCCCTTGAGGGCTTCGTGCGCTGCCACCATATTGGTGCCCATGAACCGACTCGCCAGCAGCGCGCCCCCCAGCGACGTCCTCCAGGGTTTCCACCCCGCCGTCGCCGACTGGTTCGCCCGCCATTTCGCCGCGCCCACCCCGGCCCAGGTGCAGGCCTGGCCGTCGATCCGCGCCGGGCGCTCGACCCTGGTCGCCGCACCCACCGGCTCTGGCAAGACCCTCACCGCCTTCCTCTCGGCCATCGACCAGTTGGTGCGCGAGGGCCTGGCCAACGGCGGCGAGCTGCCGGACCGCACCTGCGTGGTCTACGTCTCGCCGCTCAAGGCGCTGTCCAACGACATCCGCATCAACCTGGAGGAGCCCCTGGCCGGCATCCGCGCCGAGCTGGAGCGCCTGGGCCTGCCGGCCGTGGACATCCGCAGCGCGGTACGCACCGGCGACACCAGCCAGGGCGAACGCGAGGCCATGCGCCGGCGGCCGCCGCACATCCTGGTGACCACCCCCGAATCCCTCTACGTGCTGCTCGGTTCCGACTCCGGGCGACAGATGCTGGCCGGCGCGCGCAGCGTCATCGTCGACGAGATCCACGCCCTGGCCGGCAGCAAGCGCGGCAGCCACCTGGCGCTGTCCCTGGAACGCCTGCAGGCGCTATGCGCCGAACCGCTGGTGCGCATCGGCCTGTCGGCCACGCAGAAGCCCATCGAGGCGGTGGCGGAGTTCCTCTGCGGCCACGCGGACTGCCGCATCGTCGACATCGGCTACAGCCGCGCCCGCGACCTGGGCATCGAGGTGCCGCCGGCGCCGCTGGAGGCGGTGATGTCCCACGAGGTCTGGGACAGCGTCTACGACCGCCTCGCCGCGCTGGCCGAGGAACACCGCACCACCCTGGTCTTCGTGAATACCCGGCGCCTGGCCGAGCGCATCACCCGCCACCTGGGCGAGCGCCTGGGGATCGACAAGGTCGCCGCGCACCACGGCAGCCTGTCCAAGGAACAGCGCCTGGGCGCCGAACAGCGGCTCAAGGCCGGGCGTCTGACGGTGCTGGTGGCCACCGCCTCGCTGGAACTGGGCATCGACATCGGCGACGTCGAACTGGTCTGCCAGGTCGCCTCGCCGCGTTCCATCGCCTCCTTCCTGCAGCGTGTCGGGCGTTCCGGGCACAGCGTCGGCGGCACGCCCAAGGGCCGGTTGTTCCCGACCTCCCGCGACGAACTGATCGAATGCGTGGCGCTGCTCGACAGCGTGCGCCGCGACGAGCTGGATGCCCTGGCGATCCCCCGCGCGCCGCTGGACGTGCTGGCCCAGCAGATAGTCGCGGAAGTGGCCTGCCGCGAATGGCGCGAGGACGAACTCTACCAACTGCTGACCCATGCCCAGCCCTACGCCGGCCTGCCGCGCGAGCGCTTCGACGCCGTGCTGCGCATGCTCGCCGAGGGCTACACCAGCCGCAACGGCCAGCGCGGCGCCTACCTGCACCGCGACGGCGTCCACGGCCTGCTGCGCGGCCGGCGCGGCGCGCGGCTGACCGCAGTGACCTCCGGCGGCACCATCCCGGACGCCGGCGACTACCAGGTGCTGCTGGAGCCCCGGGGCCTGGCCGTGGGCACGGTGAACGAGGACTTCGCCGTGGAGAGCCTGGCCGGCGACGTGTTCCAGCTGGGCAACGTGTCCTACCGCATCCTCCGCGTGGAACCGGGCAAGGTGCGCGTCGAGGACGCCCAGGGCCTGCCGCCGAACATCCCGTTCTGGCTGGGCGAGGCGCCGGGGCGCAGCGACGAGCTGTCGGTCAGCGTGTCGCGCCTGCGCGAGCGCCTGGATGACCTGCTGGCCGAAGGGCAGGGCAGTGCCGAACCCCTGGCCCCGGCGCTGCGCTGGCTGGAGGACGACCTCGGCCTGCAGGAAGCCGCGGCGCGCCAGCTGGTGGAATACCTGGCCCGTGCCCGCGCCGCCCTCGGCGTGCTGCCGAGCCAGTCGGCGCTGGTGCTGGAGCGCTTCTTCGACGAATCCGGCGGCATGCAACTGGTGCTGCACTCGCCCTACGGCAGCCGCATCAACCGCGCCTGGGGCCTGGCCCTGCGCAAGCGTTTCTGCCGTACCTTCAACTTCGAGCTGCAGGCGGCGGCCACCGAGGATGCCATCATCCTCTCGCTGTCCACCAGCCACAGCTTCCCGCTGGACGAGGTGTGGCGCTACCTGAACGCGAAGAACGCCGAGCACGTGCTCGTCCAGGCCCTGCTCGACGCCCCGCTGTTCGGCGTGCGCTGGCGCTGGAACGCCACCACCTCGCTGGCCCTGCCGCGCTTCCGCGGTGGCCGCAAGGTGGCGCCGCAACTGCAACGCATGCGCAGCGAGGATCTGCTGGCCTCGGTATTCCCCGATCAGGTGGCATGCCTGGAGAACATCGTCGGCGAGCGGCAGATTCCCGATCACCCGCTGGTGGCCCAGACCCTCGACGACTGCCTGCACGAAGCCATGGACTGCGAGGGCTGGCTGGCCCTGCTGCGGCGCATGGAGGCCGGCGAGGTGGCGCTGCATGCCCGCGACCTGCCGGCCCCTTCGCCGCTGGCGGCGGAAGTGCTCAGCGCCAGCCCCTACGCCTACCTCGACGACGCCCCGCTGGAAGAGCGCCGCACCCAGGCCGTGCTGAGCCGGCGCTGGAGCGACCCGGAATCGGCCGACGACCTGGGCGCACTGGACCCCGAGGCCATTGCCGCGGTGCGCGCCGAAGCCTGGCCGCAGGCCCGCGACCCCGACGAGATGCACGAGGCGCTGACCGGCCTGGGCTGCATCCTCGCCGAGGAAGCCCGCACCAACCTGGGCTGGGAGCTGCTGCTGGGGCGCCTGGCCAAGGCCGGGCGGGCAACGCGCCTGCGCAGTGGCGAGGCTGACCTCTGGGTGGCCGCCGAACGCCTCAGCCAGTTGCTGGCGGTCTATCCACAGGCGCGCTTGTCGCCGGCGCTGCAACTGCCGGCGGCGCTGCAGGAAGGCTGGTCCGCCGAGGACGCGCGCCTGGAATTGCTGCGCGCGCGCCTGACCGGCTTCGGCCCGCGCAGCCAGGCGCAACTGGCCACCGAGCTCGACCTGCCGGCTGCCGACGTCGCCTTCGCCCTGGCCGGCCTGGAGCGGGAGGGCTATGTGCTGCGCGGCCGCTTCAGCCCCGACGCCGACGGCGAGCAATGGTGCGAGCGCCACCTGCTGGCGCGCATCCACCGCTACACGGTGCGCCGCCTGCGCCGCGAGATCGAGCCGGTGGAGCGCGCCGACTTCATGCGCTTCCTGTTCGACTGGCAGCGCGTGTCCCGGGCCACGCGGGTGCGCGGCGCCGAGGCCCTGGCCGGCGTGCTGAGCCAGCTGGAAGGCTTCCAGGCCGCCGCCGGGGCCTGGGAAAGCGACCTGCTGCCGGCGCGGGTGGCCGACTACGGCATCAACTGGCTGGACGACCTGTGTCGCGCCGGCCGCCTGGTCTGGGCGCGCCTGCCGAGCCGGAGCACGGCGCGCGGGCGCAGCGGCGCCGGGCCGCTGCGCAGCACCCCCATCGTCCTGCTGCCGCGCCGCCAGCTGCCGCTGTGGGGCGCGCTGTGCGCCGACGCGCCGGAGCCCGAGCTGTCCTCCAGGGCGCAGAAGGTGCTGCAGGCCTTGCAGGAGCAAGGCGCGCTCTTTTTCGACGAACTTTCCAGCGAGGCGCACCTCCTGCGCAGCGAACTGGAAATGGCCCTCGGCGAACTGGTGGCGGTGGGCCGGGTGAACGCCGACAGCTTCGCCGGCCTGCGCGCGCTGCTGCTGCCGGCGGCCAAGCGCAGCCGCCAGGAGCGCCGGGCCCGCACGCCGCTGTTCGGCATGGCCGACGCCGGCCGCTGGGCGCTGCTGCGCCGCCCGCGCAACGAACTGCTGGAGGGCCAGCCGCCACGCCTGCAGGCCGAAGTGCTGGAGCACGTCGCCATGACCCTGCTGCGCCGCTACGGCGTGGTCTGCTGGCGCGTGCTGGAGCGCGAGGCCGACTGGCTGCCGCCCTGGCGCGACCTGCTGCGCGTCTACCACCGCCTGGAAGCCCGCGGGGAAATCCGCGGCGGGCGCTTCGTCGCCGGCCTCACCGGCGAACAGTTCGCCCTGCCCGAGGCCGTGGGCCTGCTGCGCGAAGTGCGCCGGCGCGAGAAGGACGGCGAATACCTGGTGCTCTCGGCGGTGGACCCGCTCAACCTCGCCGGCACCCTGCTGCCGGGCAGCAAGGTCCCGGCGGTGGCCGGCAACCGCGTGCTCTACCGCGACGGCGCCGTCCTGGGCGCGCTCATCGCCGGCAAGCCGGTGCTCTGGGCGGAACTGCCGGCGGAGGAAATGGCGAAGGCGCGGGCGTTGCTGATCCGACGCCTTTAGGCGCATTCGTCAGCGAGGGAGTTCTGCCGGTAGGCGGAATCCTCGATTGGCGTGGGATGCTTTGCTGATGCCCGGAGTGGCTAGGCGTTAACGTTTTTCGCCTGCCGCCATCGCTTGACTGGAGCCTCCACTGTTCATGGAGGACCCAGCATGCACCCTCGTCCATATCTGCATTGCCTGCTCCCAGGAGTGGGAGCCTTGTTGATCAGCCAGGCCTGCCTGGCGGAATACCAGTGGCGCGACGCGACCCGTACCCCCTGGCCCTCGGCCGAAGCCGCCTGCGCGCAGGGCGAGAGCCTTCGCAAGCTGCTCCAGAAGCGCGAGCAGAACCCCGGCCAGCAGTGGCGCATCAACAACTACTCGCTCACCGACCTCGACGGCACGGAGTCCCTTTGCCGCTTCGTGGTCGAGCGCCGGCTGTTCGGCCTCTGGCTACCCGACACCTACCACCTTTCCTCCGTCTACCGTTCCGGCGAGGCGGACCTTTGCCCCAGCGGCGTGCTGGATGGCAGCGGCCAGTGTTGCGCGCAATGCCAGAGCAACGAATGCAACGACAGCAACCCCATCCTCGGCGCCACCGGGCAGAAGGTGCAGGTCGAGGTCGATCTGAGCGTGCCCGGCTCCAGGCTGGGCTTCAGCCGCAACTACTGGAGCAGCCGCAACCAGGCCGGCGACCTCGGAGTCGGCTGGAGCCATGGCTGGAACCAGCGCATCGCCAAGCTCACGGCCGACACGCTGAAGGCCTATCGCGACGACGGCCGGGCAGTCGCCTTCAGCCGCGTGGCGGGCAAGTGGACGGCCAGTGCCGACGAGCGCCTCACGCTGGCCGAACTGCCCGAACAGGGCGGCTGGAGCCTCACCGGCGCCGACGCCAGCGTCGAAACCTACGATGCGCTCGGGCAATTGCGGCGCCTCGACCCGGTGATCGGCAGCAGCCTGCAGTTTGCCCGGGATACCGGCGGCCGCCTGGTGCGGATCAGCGATGCCGGCGGGCGCCAGATCGCCCTCGGCTACGACGGCGAACGGCTGGCGAGCCTGCAGTTCGGCGACTGGAGCGTCAGCTACCGCTACGACGACCGCGGCCGCCTCGCCAGCGTCATGCGGGGTGACGAAGAGCAGCGCTACCACTACGAAGTCGCCGAGCGCCCGCAGCTGCTCACGGGGATCACCGATGCCCGCGGCCTGCGCTTCGCCACCTGGACCTACGACGCCCAGGGGCGCGCCACCTCCAGTAGCCATGCCGGCGAGGCCGGCAGCGTGCAGTTCGCCTACCTCGATGCCAACCGCGTGCGGATCACCAACCCGCTGGGCAAGTCGACGCTCTACCACTACCAGACCTTCGACCAGCGCCGTCTGGTCACCCGCCGCGACGGCGAAGCCAGCGCCCACTGCCCGGCCGCCAGCCAGCAGGTCAGCTACCTGGCCAATGGGCTGCCGGCCAGCCGAACCGACTGGAACGGCAACCTGACCACCTACCAGTACGACGCACGCGGCCTGGAAACCTCCCGTACCGAAGCTGCCGGCACCGAGCAGGCTCGCACCATCAGCACCACCTGGCATCCCACCCTGGCCCTGCCGCTGAGCATCACCGAGGCCGGGCGGGTCACCCGTTACCAGTATGACCAGCGTGGTCGCGTCATCGCGCAAACCACCGAAGCGCTTTGAGCAAGGAGGCAGTCATGAAGACGAAACTATTCGGCGCCCTGTCCCTGGCGATGCTGCTGGCCCAACCCGGCCAGGCCGCCGAGCGCAGCTGGACCTACACCTACAACGCCCTGGGCCTGGTCGAGAGTGCCGACGGCCCGCGCACCGACGTACAGGACGTCACCCGCTACAGCTACGACGCCAAGGGCAACCTCACCACGGTGACCAACGCCCTGGGCCACGTCACCCGCCTGGGCGGGCACGACGAGCGCGGCAACCCTGGCACCCTCACCGACGCCAACGGCGTGGTCAGCATCCTGACCTACAGCGGCATCGACGCGCGCCTGGCCTCCATCGGCAGCGCCGGCAGCACCACCCGCTTCGACTACGACGCGGTCGGGCAGATCACCCGCCTGACCCGCGGCGACGGCAGCTGGCTGGCCTACACCTACGACGATGCACGGCGCCTGGTGGCCATCGCCAACAACCTCGGCGAACGCCTGGAATACGACGTGGACGCCCAGGGCAACCGCACGGCGCAGCGGCTGAAGGACGCCAGCGGCAGCCTGGTGCGCCAGCAGCAGTGGGTGTA
>NZ_JAZAQP010000022.1:0-103408 GCF_036231725.1 Pseudomonas sp. JH-2
CTACGCTTCACCCCTCGCGCCAGGCCTCCCCCTCCTGTAGGAGCGGATCTCATCCGCGATCCGGCCGGCAGGCCGGCAATGCCGTTGGCTCCCGCGCCAAGGCCAGCGGCGGATAACCGCGAACGGTTATTCGCCCTACGTCTGAAATATTCCGTAATAAATACCGTCACATTTCTCCTTCGAGCCCGTCGGTTTTCATCTGGCTGTCACATTGCTTTCATAGAGTCTGCTCGCGCCCCAACGCGTGGCGCCGAATTCCAGCCAGTCGGCCTTTCCCCAAGGAGCAAGGCATGAAACTCAAGCGTTTGATGGCGGCGCTGACCTTCGCCGCCGCCGGCGTGGGCGCTGCCAGCGCTTTCGCGGCGATCGACCCGGCGCTGCCGGACTACCAGAAGACCAGCGGCGTCTCTGGCAACCTGTCCAGCGTGGGCTCGGATACCCTGGCCAACCTCATGACCCTCTGGGCCGAGGAGTACAAGCGCCTGTACCCGAGCGTGAACGTGCAGATCCAGGCCGCTGGCTCCTCCACCGCCCCGCCGGCGCTCACCGAGGGCACCGCCAACCTCGGCCCCATGAGCCGCAAGATGAAGGACGTCGAGCTGCAGGCCTTCGAGCAGAAGTACGGCTACAAGCCCACCGCCGTGCCCGTCGCCGTCGATGCCCTGGCCGTCTTCGTGCACAAGGACAACCCCATCAAGGGCCTGACCATGCAGCAGGTCGACGCCATTTTCTCCGCCACCCGCCTGTGCGGCGCCAAGCAGGACGTGAAGACCTGGAGCGACCTGGGCCTGGGCGGCGACTGGGCCAACAAGCCGGTACAGCTGTTCGGCCGCAACTCGGTGTCCGGCACCTACGGCTATTTCAAGGAAGAGGCCCTGTGCAAGGGCGACTTCAAGCCCAACGTCAACGAGCAGCCGGGCTCCGCCTCGGTGGTGCAGTCCATCAGCCAGTCGCTCAACGGCATCGGCTACTCCGGCATCGGCTACAAGACCGCCAGCGTGAAGACCGTGGCCCTGGCCAAGAAGCAGGGCGACCCCTACGTCGAGGACAACGAGCAGAACGCGCTGAACGGCACCTACCCGCTGGCCCGCTTCCTCTACGTCTACGTGAACAAGGCGCCGAACAAGCCGCTGGACCCGCTGGAGGCGCAGTTCCTGAAGATGGTGCTGTCCAGGAGCGGCCAGGAAATCGTCGTCAAGGACGGCTATATCCCGCTGCCGTCCAAGGTCGCGGCGAAGGCGGTCAAGGAGCTGGGACTCTAGGTAGCGCCGGCCCGCCAGCCGTCCCTGGGCTGAGCGGTAGGTGATCCGGCCCGTTGGCAGGCAACTGCCGACGGGCTTCGTCTCGTCATCTCAGTGTCATGTTTCTGTCATAGACTGCCGCAAGCGTGTCGCCCCATGAACGACCTGGCCACTTCAGCAATGAGCAACTCTTCCCCCGAGCGGATCGACTTCAATACTCCGACCTTGCGCCGCAAGCGCCGCATGCGCGCCCTCAAGGACCGCCTGACGCGCTGGTACGTGCTGGTCGGCGGGCTGTCGGTGCTGGTGGCCATTACCCTCATCTTCTTCTACCTGGCCTACGTGGTGCTGCCGCTGTTCCGCGGCGCCGAGCTGGATGCCCGCGCCCCCCTGGCCCCGGCTTGGCTGAAGGACGTGCAGGCGCCCCTGCTGCTGAGCATCGAGGAGCAGAACCAGGTCGCCATGCGCGTGGCCGCCGACGGCCAGGTGCTGTTCTTCGACCTGGACAGCGGCGCCGAACTCAGCCGCCAGGCGCTCAAGTTGCCGGCCGGCAGCCAGGTGGTCTCCATCGCCGAGGACCAGCCGGGGCACCCGATGGTGGCGCTCGGCCTGTCCAACGGCCAGGCCCTGGTGTTCCAGCACAGCTACCAGGTCACTTACCCGGACAACCGCAAGACCATCACCCCGCAGGTCGACTACCCCTACGGCGAGGCGCCCATCAGCCTCGACCCGCAGGGCCGCGCGCTGGAGCACGTGGCCCTTGCCTCCGACGACGACGGCCTGCTGCTGGCCGCCTCCACCGGCAGCCAGATGTTGCTGCTGAGCCTGACCAGCCAGGAGAACATGCTCACCGGCGAGACCAGCCTGGAGCGGGAAGCCGTGAACCTGCCGCAGATCGCCGACCCGGTGAAGGCGATCTACATGGACCCGCGCAAGCAGTGGCTGTACGTCATCAACGGCCGCGCCCAGGCCGACGTCTTCGACCTGCGCACCCGTCAGCTCAACGGCCGCTACAAGCTGCTCGACCATGCCAACCGCGAGGTCACCGCCAGCGCCCAGCTGCTGGGCGGCATCTCGCTGATGATCGGCAATTCCGACGGCGGCATCAGCCAGTGGTTCATGGCCCGCGACACCGACGGCGAGCCGCGCCTGGCGCACGTGCGCGACTTCCAGCTGGGCAGCAAGCCGATCACCGCCATCGTCCCCGAGCAGCGCCGCAAGGGCTTCGTCGCCCTGGACAGCGCCGGCGAGCTCGGCGTGTTCCACAGCACCGCGCACCGCACCCTGCTGGAACAGCAGGTGGCACCGGCCAGCGGCGTGCTGGCCCTGTCGCCGCGGGCCAACCGCCTGCTGCTGGAGCAGGGCGGCCAACTGCACGGCTTCGACCTGAGCAACCCGCACCCGGAGGTCTCCTGGAACGCGCTCTGGGGCAAGGTCTGGTACGAGAACTACGACAAGCCCCAGTACGTCTGGCAATCCACCGCCGCCACCACCGACTTCGAGCCCAAGCTGAGTCTCGCGCCGCTGACCTTCGGCACCCTCAAGGCGGCCTTCTACGCGATGATCCTGGCCGCCCCGCTGGCCATCGCCGCGGCCGTCTACACCGCCTACTTCATGGCACCGGCCATGCGCCGCAAGGTCAAGCCGGTGATCGAGCTGATGGAAGCGCTGCCGACGGTGATCCTCGGCTTCTTCGCCGGCCTGTTCCTTGCGCCCTACGTCGAAGGCCACCTGCCGGGCATCTTCAGCCTGCTGCTGCTCACCCCGCTGGGCATCCTGCTCGCCGGCCTGCTCTGGAGCCGCCTGCCCGAACGTATCCGCCTGGCGCTGCCGGACGGCTGGGAAGCGGCCATCCTGATCCCCGTGGTGCTCGGCGTCGGCGCCTTCGCCCTGTGGCTCAGCCCGCACCTGGAAACCGCCTTCTTCGGCGGCGACATGCGCCTGTGGATAAGCCACGAGCTGGGCATCACCTACGACCAGCGCAACGCCCTGATCGTCGGCCTGGCCATGGGCTTCGCGGTGATCCCGAACATCTTCTCCATCGCCGAGGACGCCATCTTCAGCGTGCCCCGCAGCCTCACCGACGGCTCCCTGGCCCTGGGCGCCACGCCCTGGCAGACGCTCACCCGCGTGGTGATCCTGACCGCCAGCCCGGGCATCTTCTCGGCGCTGATGATCGGCATGGGCCGCGCGGTGGGCGAGACCATGATCGTGCTGATGGCCACCGGCAACACCCCGGTGATGGACATGAACATCTTCCAGGGCATGCGCACCCTGGCGGCGAACGTGGCGGTGGAAATGCCCGAGTCGGCGGTGGCCAGCACCCACTACCGCGTGCTGTTCCTCTCGGCGCTGGTGCTGCTGACCTTCACCTTCGTGATGAACACCCTGGCCGAGCTGATCCGTCAGCGGCTGCGGAAGAAATACGCGTCGCTCTGACCGGCGTCTGAAGAGGCTCTTTTCGGTGAAACAGAAACAGGATTCGGTGAAAGCCTGGTTCGCCAGCGGTTCTCCCTGGGTATGGATGAACGCCGGCGCGGTTTCCATCGCGGTGATCATGACCCTCGGCCTGCTGGCCGTCATCGCCGTGCGCGGCCTCGGCCATTTCTGGCCGGCCGACGTGCTGGAGGCCCGCTACAGCGTGCCGGGGCAGGAAGCCAGGGTGCTGATCGGCGAAGAAGTGCAGGTCGAGGAAGTGCCGCGCGAGCGCCTGCGCGGCGCCGGCCTGCCGGTGCCCGCCGAAGGCCCGGAGTTCATGACCCGCGAACTGCTCAAGCTGGGCAACCGCGACCTCTACGGCAGCGACTTCTCCTGGGTGATCGGCGACTGGCTCACCGAGCGGCGCTGGCCGCGGGAGCTGGTGACCCTGGAGCGTCGCGAGTGGGGCAACTTCTACGGCTACCTGGTCAGCGTGAAGCAGGACGGCCAGGTGCTGGCCCGGGGCGCCGACGCCATGCCCGAGCTGCAGGCCCGCCTGCGGCGGGTGGAAGGGTTGTACGGCCAGCTCTACCAGCTGGAGAAGAAGGACATCGGCGGCGTCAACCACGAACTGGAGCGCCTGCGCCTGAAGGAGCGCCGCCTGCAGTTGCACGATGGGCTGGACGCCGCCGCCCAGGCCGACCTGGCCGCCGCGCGCGCCGAACTGCAGGGGCGCTACCAGGAATACGAAGGGAAGCTGACGGAGCTGCGCCAGCAGTTCAACCGCGACAGCGTGGTGATGCGCGACGCCGGCGGCCGCGAGCTGGAGATCAGCCTCGGCAAGCTGGTCCACGCCTACCAGCCCAACGCCATGGGCTTGGGCGCCAAGCTGGCGTTCTACTTCAAGAAGCTCTGGGAGTTCCTCAGCGAGGACCCGCGCGAGGCCAACACCGAGGGCGGCATCTTCCCGGCGATCTTCGGCACCGTGATGATGACCCTGGTGATGGCGGTGATCGTCACCCCGTTCGGCGTCATCGCCGCGGTCTACCTGCGCGAGTACGCGCGCCAGGGCCTGCTGACGCGGGTGATCCGCATCGCCGTGAACAACCTCGCCGGGGTGCCGGCCATCGTCTACGGCGTGTTCGGCCTGGGCTTCTTCGTCTACGTGCTGGGCGGCTCGATCGACCGGCTGTTCTTCCCCGAGGCCCTGCCGGCGCCGACCTTCGGCACCCCGGGGTTGTTCTGGGCCTCGCTGACCCTGGCGATCCTCGCCGTGCCGGTGGTGATCGTGGCCACCGAGGAAGGCCTGTCGCGCATCCCGCGGGCGATCCGCGAGGGCTCCCTGGCCCTGGGCGCGACCAAGGCCGAGACGCTGTGGAAGATCGTCCTGCCCATGGCCAGCCCGGCCATGATGACCGGCCTGATCCTCGCCGTGGCCCGCGCCGCCGGCGAGGTGGCGCCGCTGATGCTGGTGGGCGTGGTCAAGCTGGCGCCGTCGCTGCCGGTGAACGGCAACTACCCCTACGTGCACCTGGACCAGAAGATCATGCACCTGGGCTTCCACATCTACGACGTCGGCTTCCAGAGCCCCAACGTCGAGGCCGCGCGGCCGCTGGTGTACGCCACCGCGCTGCTGCTGGTGCTGGTGATCGCCCTGCTGAACTTCTCCGCCATCGCCATCCGCAACCGCCTGCGCGAGAAGTACAAGGCGCTGGAAAACTGATCCGCGGCCGCCGCCCGTGCAGGCGGCGGCCCGAGCCTCCAACGGGAGAGACGAGATGCAACAAGAACCCCATCGCCATGGCATCGACCTCGCCGCCCTCGGCCGGCCGATCCGCGAGGGCCTGCGCCTGGACAAGGAAACCGTGGCCCTGGAAGTGCCCGGCCTGAACCTGTTCTACGGCCAGAAGCAGGCGCTGTTCGACATCGCCATGCAGGTCCCCAAGCAGCGCGTGACCGCCTTCATCGGCCCGTCCGGCTGCGGCAAGTCGACCCTGCTGCGCTGCTTCAACCGCATGAACGACCTGGTCGACGATTGCCGCGTGGAAGGCGAGATCCGCCTCGACGGCCACGACATCTTCGCCCGCGGCGTGGACGTGGCCGAGCTGCGCCGCCGCGTCGGCATGGTGTTCCAGAAGCCCAACCCCTTCCCCAAGACCATCTACGAGAACGTGGTCTACGGCTTGCGCATCCAGGGCGTGAACAAGAAGCGCACCCTCGACGAGGCCGTGGAATGGGCGCTCAAGGGTGCAGCCCTGTGGGAGGAGGTGAAGGACCGCCTGCACGAGTCGGCCCTGGGCCTGTCCGGCGGCCAGCAGCAGCGCCTGGTGATCGCCCGTACCATCGCGGTGGAGCCGGAAGTGCTGCTGCTCGACGAACCCTGCTCGGCGCTCGACCCGATCTCCACGCTGAAGATCGAGGAACTGATCTACGAACTGAAATCCAAGTTCACCATCGTGATAGTCACCCACAACATGCAGCAGGCCGCGCGGGTCTCCGACTACACGGCGTTCATGTACATGGGCAAGCTGATCGAGTTCGGCGACACCGACACGCTCTTCACCAACCCGGCGAAGAAGCAGACCGAGGACTACATCACCGGGCGCTACGGCTGAGGGCCAGGCGGCGGTCGCAATAAATCTGCAACCTTCGGCGCGTAGCCTGCAGCTTTCGCGGAGCGAAACCACATGATCAACAAAGAAAGTCTCAGCCATCACATCTCCCAGCAGTTCAACGCCGAGCTGGAGGACGTGCGCAGCCACCTGCTCGCCATGGGCGGGCTGGTGGAGAAACAGGTCAACGACGCGGTCACCGCGCTGATCGACGCCGACTCGGGCCTGGCCCAGCAGGTGCGCGAGATCGACGACCAGATCAACCAGATGGAGCGCAACATCGACGAGGAATGCCTGCGCATCCTCGCCCGCCGCCAGCCGGCGGCCTCCGACCTGCGCCTGATCATCAGCATCTCCAAGTCGGTGATCGATCTCGAGCGCATCGGCGACGAGGCCTCGAAGATCGCCCGCCGCGCCATCCAGCTGTGCGAGGAAGGCGAGTCGCCGCGCGGCTACGTCGAGGTGCGCCACATCGGCGGCCAGGTGCGCAAGATGGTGCAGGAGGCGCTGGACGCCTTCGCCCGTTTCGACGCCGACCTGGCGTTGTCGGTGGCGCAGTACGACAAGACCGTCGACCGCGAGTACAAGACCGCCCTGCGCGAACTGGTGACCTACATGATGGAAGACCCGCGGGCCATCTCCCGCGTGCTCAACGTCATCTGGGCCCTGCGCTCGCTGGAGCGCATCGGCGACCACGCGCGCAACATCGCCGAACTGGTGATCTACCTGGTGCGCGGCACCGACGTCCGCCACATCGGCCTGACGCGCATGAAGGAAGAGGTACAGGGCAAGTCCGATAGCTGAGCCACACCTATGCCCATGGCGGCGCCGAGGTGTTCATCGCTGTATGGGTGGGAACTGCCTAGCCGGCAGCGCCAGGTGCTCTTCGTAGGAGCGAGCTTGCTCGCGAACAGACTCCGCAGCGGGGCTCATTCGCGAGCAAGCTCGCTCCTACGAAAGCCGTGCTCGCCGAACGCCAACGTAGTCGCGGTAGGCCCTTGTAGGAGCGCGCTCTGCGCGCGAAATCGCGGACGGAGTCCGCTCCTGCGAAGCGCGCCGTAGTCTTGGCCGCCTCAGAAACTCAACGTCAGCATCTCCGCCAACCGCCGCCCCTGCGGATCGCGGGCGCGGCTGTTGTGCTTCAGCGCCTGCTGCAGGCAATGGATGAAATGCCGCGAGGTCGCGTCCAGCCCCTGGTCGCGCAGGCGGATGATGCTGATATCCCCATCCGGCAACGGCTCCTCTAGCTCCAGGGCCCGTGCGCCGCTGCGCAACGGTTCGCAGAGCAGCATCGGCTGCGGGGCGTAGCCGAGCAGGCCGGCATCCACGATCAGGCTGCTGAGCATGCCCGAGGAATGGGCGCAGACGATGCGCTCGCGGGCGATCTGCAGGCCGTGCTGGCCGAAGAGCTCGTAGGTGGTCTCGGCGTAGCGGTCGTCGGTGAAGTTCATCGTCCAGTCGTGGTCCAGCAGCTGCTTCAGCGAGCGCGCCGCGGCCAGCGGGTGGTCGTTGCGGGCCACCACCTGCATGCGGTAGTACGCCAGGGGCTGGTGCACGAATTCCGCGCCCTGGAGGATGCACGCCGGGCCCAGGACGAACTGCATGCGGCCCGTGCGCAGCAGCGGCAGGATCAGCGCCTGCAACCCCTCGTACAGCTCCAGCTGGACGTGCGGCATGTCCTTGCGGAAGGCCTGCAGGGCCTCGCCCAGCAGGGTCTGGCCGAACCAGGGGGTGACGCCGACGCAGAGCGACGCCGCGCCTTCGCCGCGCAGGCTGGCCAGCTCCTGGCGGGCGCTTTCCAGCTGGGTGGCGATCTGCCGGGCGCGGGGCAGCAGTACCTGCCCGGCGGTGGTCAGGCGGGCGCCGCCGGCGTGCCGCATCAGCAGCGGCAGCCCCTGCTCCTCCTCCAGCTCGCGCAGGGCGCGGGTCACCGCGGCCTGGCTGAGGCCCAGGCCACGGGCCGCGGCGCGGATGCCGCCGCCGTCCGCCACCGCTACCAGGGCCTGCAACTGATGCAGTTTCAAGGTGGGTCCCCCCTCCGAACACCGGAGATCGTCACGACAACATTTTTTTGGCTTATGCGCAGCGGGCGCCAGCGCTAGGGTAATTCACGCCTAGCGCACCGGCCGGTCCAGGCATCGATCCAGTCCAATCCCACAAGAAAACAGGAGCGAGCCGATGAACAAAGCCTGCATCGCGCCGGGCATAGCCGCTATCGTCCCGGAAATGGTCGAACTGCGCCGGGCCATCCATGCCGAACCCGAACTGGGTTTCGAAGAGTACTCCACCCGCGAGCGGGTCATCGAGCGGCTGCGCGCCTGGGGCTACGAGGTGGCCGAGATGGCCGGCACCGCGGTGATCGGCACCCTGCGCAACGGCCCCGGCCCGGCGCTGGGCCTGCGCGCGGAGCTGGACGCGCTGCCCATCCAGGAACAGAGCGGGTTGCCCTGGAGCAGCCAGGTGCCCGGCAAGATGCACGCCTGCGGCCACGACGGGCACACCGCCATGCTCCTGGCCGCGGCCTGCGAGCTGGCCCGCGAGCGCAGCTGGCGCGGCACCCTGCACCTGTTCTTCCAGCCCGCCGAGGAAGGCCATGGCGGCTCCGGGGCCAAGCGCATGCTCGACGAGGGCGTGCTGCAGCGCTTCCCCTGCGACGCCCTGTTCGCCATGCACAACCTGCCCGGCCTGGCCGAGGGGCGTTTCATGGTCATGCCGGGGCCGTGCATGGCTTCGGCCGACAGCCTGACGATCCTCATCCACGGCCGCGGCGGCCACGGCGCCATGCCCCAGCAGACGGTGGACCCGATCCTGGCCGGCGCGGCGCTGGTCACCGCCCTGCAGAGCCTGGTGTCGCGCAACGTGCCGCCGTCCGAGGCGGCGGTGCTCACCGTCGGCGCCTTCCTGGCCGGCGACGCCAGCAACGTGATCCCCGACAGCGCCGAGCTGCGCCTGAGCGTGCGCGCCCTGAGCCCGCAGGTGCGCGAACTGCTGCTGCGGCGCATCGGCGAGCTGGCGCGGCAGCAGGCGGGCAGCTTCGGCGCCCGCGCCGAAATCGAGGTCGAGGCGGACGGCTACCCGGTGCTGGTCAACGACGTCGAGTGCGCGGAACTGGTCCGCCAGCTGGTCCTCGACTGGCTCGGCGAGGACGGCCTGGTGCCCGACCCGCGGCCGATCCACGCCAGCGAGGACTTCGCCTTCTGGCTGGAGCAGGTGCCCGGCTGCTACCTGATGATCGGCAATGGCGACGGCGAGGGCGGCTGCGCGGTGCACAACCCCGGGTACGACTTCAACGACCGCATCCTGCCGCTGGGCGCGACCCTCTGGGTGCGCCTGGCGCAGCGCTTCCTGGCCTGAACCCTCCAGCCGAGCAGGGAATACCGACATGACAACAAGAACGACTTCCTTCGCTGTGAGTGCCGAACCCTCCCGCGCCGGGCGCACCCGCGCCATCGCCGCGGTATGCCTGGGCAACGCCCTGGAGTTCTACGACTTCCTCGTCTACAGCCTGCTCGCCACGCTGATGGCGCGGCTGTTCTTCCCCTTCGGAGAAAACCCGCTGACGTCCCTGCTGCTGTCCTTCGCGGTGTTCGGCACCGGCTTCGTCATGCGCCCGCTGGGCGGCCTGGTGATCGGCCTGTACGCCGACCGTGTCGGGCGCAAGGCGGCGATGCGCCTGACGCTGTGGCTGATGGCCCTGGGCGCGCTGCTGTTCACCCTGGCGCCGACCTACGCCCAGGCCGGGCTGTTCGGGCCGCTGGTGGTCATACTCGCGCGGCTGCTGCAGGGCTTCGCCGTCGGCGGCCAGGTGGGGACCGCCACCACCATCCTGATGGAGTACGCCGGGGCCGGCTCGCGGGCCTTCTACTGCAGCTGGCAGGTGTTCAGCCAGAGCCTGGGCGTGCTCATCGGCGCACTGGTGGTGCTGGCCCTGAGCAACCTGCTCAGCGCCGAGGCCATGGACGCCTGGGGCTGGCGGGCGGTCTTCGCGGTGGGCATCCTGGCCATCCCGATCAGCGAATACATCCGCTACCGCCTGGAGGAAACCCTGCCCGCCCAGGCGCAGGGCGACCGCCAGCCGGCGCCGGCCAGCCAGGGCCTGGCGTTGCTGTGCCGGCACCCGCGCCAACTGGTGACCGGCGTGCTGCTGGTGACCGGCGTCTCGGTGCCGGTCTACATCACCCAGTTCTACCTGGCCAACCACGCCATCGGCGTGCTCGGCATGCCGCTGGGCGTCGCTACCTGGGCGGCGGTGGTGAGCTGCCTGCCGTCGCTGCTGCTGGCGCCCCATGCCGGGCGCCTGAGCGACCGCATCGGCCGGCGCCGCTCGATCTTCTGGCCGCTGCCGATCCTGCTGCTGGCGATCTACCCGGCGTTCCTGCTGCTCAACCACTCCCCGAGCCTCGCTACGCTGCTGCTGATCGTGGGGCTGCTCAACATCCCGCTGACCTACTGCATGGTGGCTTCCCTGGCGATCCTGCCCGAGCTGTTCCCGGCGGCGATCCGCGCCACCGGGCTGTCGGTCACCTACTGCGTGGGCGTGGCGCTGTTCGGCGGCTTCGCGCAATTCTTCGCCGCCGGGCTGATCGGCCTGACCGGTAGCCCGAACGCGCCGGCCTGGTACATGGTCGGGGCCATCCTGCTGTGCCTGGCCGGGTTGCGCATGGCGCCGGAAACCGCCGGGCGAACGCTGGATTGAGTGACGGACGTGTCCGACCGGTCACGCCGGCATGGCATCCTGCCAGCGCCCGAGGCTATCCTTCGCCTTGGCGTTCCAGGGAGTCGACGATGAGCAAGGTCAGTGTTCTGGTGGTGGATGATGCACCCTTCATCCGCGACCTGGTGAAGAAGGGGTTGCGCGACCATTTTCCGGGGTTGCGCATAGAGGAGGCGGTGAACGGCCGCAAGGCCCAGCAGCACCTCGCCCGCCACGCGGTCGACCTGATCCTCTGCGACTGGGAGATGCCGGAGATGTCCGGCATCGAACTGCTCGGCTGGTGCCGCGCCCAGGCGCCGCTGAAGGACGTGCCCTTCATCATGGTGACCAGCCGCGGCGACAAGGAGAACGTGGTCCAGGCCATCCAGGCCGGGGTGTCGGACTACATCGGCAAGCCCTTCTCCAACGACCAGCTGGTGAGCAAGGTGCGCAAGGCCCTGAGCCGCAGCGGCAAGCTCGACACGCTGCTGGCCTCGGCGCCGCAGCGGAGCCTGGCCGGCGGCCCGCCGAACGACTCCCTCGCCGCCCTCACCGGCGGCAAGGCCGAGGTGGTGCGCCCCACGGCCGCGCCGGCTGCAGCCCCGGCTCCGGCACGCCCGGCGCCTGCTGCCGCACCGGCCGCCGCCTCTGCGCGGGGCAAGGGCCAGGGCCAGTTGCGCCTGCCCAACGCCAGCCTGCCCTGCGTGATCCGCGGGCTCAGCCTGAAGGAGGCGCAACTGGTGGTGAAGCGCGGCCAGGTGCTGCCGCAGGTGCTGGAAACCGCGGTGCTGGACCTTGAGGAAGACAACGAGGTGGCGCGCCTGAACGGCTACCTGCACTCGGTGGCGGCGCTGGAGCCCAAGCCCGACAGCGAGTGGCTGCTGCTGTTGCTGCGCTTCGTCGACCAGGACCCGCAGAAGCTCGACTACCTGTCGCGGCTGATCGCCCGCGGCAGCACCCAGAAGCACTACGTCCCCGGCGCCTGAGGCCTGCTTCACAGCCCGACGGCCGGCGGCTCGCCGCTGCCGGGCGCGGCTGCTAGTCTTGCTGGCGTCGAATACCTATAACCAGAGTCGACATGCTAGGGCGCCTTTTCTTCCTTTGTGGCCTATGGATGGCCACGGGGCCGGCTGCGGCCGTGACCATCTACAAATACGTCGACGCCAATGGCGTGGTCACCTACACGGACAAGGCCGTGGCGGGTGCGCAGGTGTTCGTCTTCCGCGACCGCATGGTCGAGCACCTGGAGCAGCAGGTGAAGCTGCAGACGCTCAGGCACGACGGCTTCGAGACCCTGCAGGTGCGCAATGACCTCTACGCGCCGGTGGAGGTGGAGCTGAGCGTGAACGCCGCGCAGAACGCCGTGGGCGCGCCGGAGCGGCCGATCCGCTGGGTGCTGGCGCCGCGCAGCGCCATCCGCCTGGCCACCCTGAGCCCGCGCGATGCGTCGCGGCCGATGCAGTACAAGCCCAGGCTGCGCTACGCCCTGGGCGACCCGCGCCTGCAGCCGGTGCCCTACGACTATCCGCTGCCCTGGCGCGGCGGGCCCTTCCGCCTGAGCCAGGGCGCCAACGGCAAGTACAGCCACTTCACCCCCAAGAGCCGCTACGCGCTGGACATCGCCATGCCCGAGGGCACGCCCATCGTGGCCGCCCGCGGCGGTACCGTGGTGAAGGTGGAGAACGCCCAGAGCGGCCGTGGCAACAACCCCTCCGGCAACTTCGTGCGCATCCTCCACGACGACGGCACCATGGGCGTCTACCTGCACCTGATGCGTGGCTCGGTGCTGGTCAGCGAGGGCCAGCGCGTCGGCGTCGGCACGCCCCTGGCGCGCTCGGGCAACACCGGCAACAGCAGCGGCCCGCACCTGCACTTCGTGGTGCAGCGCAACGTCGGCCTGGCGCTGGAATCCATCCCCTACGACTTCGCCCAGCCGGTGGGCACCCTGCCGAACTTCGCGGTGGTCAAGGAGTAGCCAGCTTCCCGGCGAAGGCCGCGCGCAGGTCGGTGGTCGGCGGCGGGGCGAAGCGCAGGCGCTCGCCCATGCCGCGCAGGTAACTTTCCAGGCAGGCACAGGCGCGCTGTGCGTCACCTTCGCCGAGGGCTTCGAGCATTTCCCCCTGTTGCCGGCAGCTGTCCGCGGTGTGGGCCTGGCCGCGGCCGAGGGCGATGCTCACCGCCAGGCGCTCCAGCAGCGGGCCCAGCAGGTCGGGCAGCAGGGGGTTGGCGGACAGCTGCGCCAGGCGCAGGTGCAGGTGCTGGGCCAGGTCCTGCGCGCCCAGCGCGTCGCCTGCGGCCAGGCACCGGCGCTGGGCGGCGAGCAGGTCGCGCAGTTCCGCCAGGCGCTCGCCGTCCAGGTTCCCGGCCAGGCGCCGGAGCATGTCGCTTTCCAGCAGCAGGCGGGTTTCCAGCAGTTGCCGCAGGTGCTGCGGGTCGGGGCGGGCGACGCTGGCGATGCGCCGTGGCGCCAGTTCCACCGCGCCTTCCCGGGCCAGGCGCTGCAGGGCGCGACGCACGCTGCTGGGGCCGGCATGGAAGATCCGCCCGAGGGTTTCCTGGCTGAGCGGCGCGGCGGGGCGCAGGCGCCGCGAGAGGATGGCCGCGTGCAGGTCCTCGTAGATCCGCTGGGCCTGGCCCCGGCGGCGCGGGCCCGTTTCGCCGTTCATCGCCCCGTCCCCGCTTCCGGCACGCGCAGCACCAGGTTCAGGCGTAGGCCTTCGTTGAGAATGTGCTGGCGCATGGCCTGGCTGGCGCCTTCGCTGTCGTGCTGGCGGATGGCGCGGACGATGGCCTCGTGCTCGGCCAGCAGTTCCTCGGCGTGGGCGGCGTTGCGCTGGATGAGGTGGTCGCTCTGCTCCAGAGCGCCGCCGATCTGCTGCGAGACGCTGAGGAAGATCGGGTTGGAGGTCAGCGCCACCAGCTTGCGGTGGAAGGCGTTGTAGGCCTCGACCAGGGCGGCGGTGCGGCCGTCCTCCACCGCTTCGCGCATGTCCAGCAGCAGCAGGCGCAGGCGGCCGAGGGAATCGCTGTCGATGCTCTGCGCCACCAGCCCGGCGATGAAGGGCTCCAGGGCGTAGCGCAGTTGCAGCACGTCCTCCAGGGTGGCGGTGGCCGGGGCGCGGATCTCGCGCAGGGCGCCTTCCTCGCGCTCCAGCACCATCACCCCCTTGCCGGGCAGCGAACGGACCACGCCGAGGGTCTCCAGCACGGTGATGGCTTCGCGCAGGCTCGGCCGGCTGATTTCCAGCTGCTCGGCCAGTTCGCGCTGGCCCGGCAGCATCTGGCCGGCCGCCCAGCGCCCCTGTTCGATGGTGTCTAGCAGTTTCTGAACCACTGAATTGACCAGCTTGGATGAGGAAAACATGGTGACTCCTGAGGCAGTAAGTAGGAGGGGCCCATCCGGCCCCACCATTGCGCACCGCACCCAGGGGCGCGGTACGCGTGGCGGCTGTGGTCAGCCGCGCAGTTCGCCCTTGCTCGAGGCGGGCGTCACATTCTGGGTGGCGCCGGGTTCGCCAGTCAGTACCGCCCGGGTGCGTTGCAGGTCGATGTCGTTTTCCCAGCGGGCGATGACCACGGTGGCGACGCAGTTGCCGATCAGGTTGGTCAGCGCCCGGCCGATGCCCATGAACCAGTCCACCGAGAGCACCAGCACCAGGCCGGCGGCGGGGATGGCCGGTACCGCGGCGAGGGTGGCGGCGAGGATCACCAGGGCCGAGCCGGGGATGCCGTGGGCGCCCTTGGAGGTTACCAGCGACACCAGCAGGATGGTCAGCAGGTCGCTGATGGCCAGCGGCGTGCCGGTGGCGTGGGCGATGAACACCACCGCCAGGGTCAGGTAGATGGAGAAGCCGTCGAGGTTGAAGGAGTAGCCGGTGGGGATCACCAGGCCCACGGTGGAGCTGCGGATGCCCATGTTCTCCAGCTTGCGCATCACCTGCGGCAGCACGGCATCGGAAGAGGCGGTGCCGAGGACGATCAGCAGTTCCTCGCGGAAGTAGCGCAGGAACGGCCGCAGGCGCACGCCGCTCAGGCGCAGCACGGTGCCCAGCACCAGGCACACGAAGACGATGCAGGTGAGGTAGAACACCAGCACCAGGGCGCCCAGGTGGCTCAGCGACTCCAGGCCGTAGCGGCTGGTGGTGAAGGCCACCGCGCCGAACACGCCCAGCGGCGCCAGGCGCACGATCATGCCCATGATGCGGAAGACCACGTGGCTGAACTCGTTGATCAGCCGCGCCACGCCGCTGGCCTGTTCACCCACCAGGTTCAGGGCGCTGCCGAACAGCACGGCGAACACCAGCACCTGGAGGATGTCGTTGTTGGCGAAGGCGCTGAACACCGAGGTGGGGATCAGGCCCATGATGAAGTCCACCGGCCCGTGGATGTCCTTGGTGTGCGCGGTGTAGGTCGCGGCATCGCCGGCGGAGAGGCCGTTCAGGTCGATGTTGGCGCCGCTGCCCAGGCCGCTGCCGTAGGCCACCAGCAGGCCGAGGAGGAGGGCGAGGGTGGTGAGGATCTCGAAATAGACCACCGACTTCAGGCCGATGCGCCCGACCTTCTTCAGGTCGCCCGCGCCGGAGATGCCGTTGACCACCACGCAGAACACGATGAGCGCGATGAGCATCTTGATCAGCTTGATGAAGCCGTCGCCCAGCGGCTTGAGCTGGGCCGAGAAGTCCGGAAGGCCGACACCGAACAGCACGCCGAGGGCCAGGCCGAGCACCACTTGCAGGAAGATCGAGCGGGAACAGCGGTGGATGAGCATTGGGGGGTCTCCGTTGTCTGCGCCCGTCCGCATCCACGGGGGAGGGCTGAGGCGCGCAGTTATTGTTCTGGTATTACCGGTCAGACCAGTTCAGGGTATGCCCATGGGGCGCCGCCGGCAAGTACGGCGTGGGGGATGGTGCGACGAATGGTTCCGGAGAAGGGGGGATTAGAGAGGATTTAGGCTCTAGATCGATGGTCTTGCGGGGGGCGGGATTCTGTTCGGGGGAAGTCGGCAGGGGGATTCAACTGGTCAGACCGGTATGGGCGGCGAGGCCAATCGCGGACGGAGTCCGCTCCTACAGTCCCAGGAAACACCGTATAGGAGCGGACTTTGTCCGCGATTGGCGGATAACGCCGTAGGCGTTATGCGCCCTACGAAAACACCGCCATGGCTCCATGCCCTGGCTTGCAGCTTGCAGCTTGCAGCTTGCAGCTTGCAGCTTGCAGCTTGCAGCTTGCAGCTTGCAGCCGCTTCAATCCAACTTCACCACCTTGGCCAAAACGATCTTCGGCCCCTTCATCTTCTTCACGATGATGCGCAGGCCGTCGGCTTCCAGCACTTCTTCCTCTTCCGGCACGCGCTTGAGGGTCTCGTAGATCAGGCCGGCGAGGGTGTCCGCCTCGATGTGGTCGAGGTCGATGCCCAGCAGGCGCTCCACCTTGAACAGCGGGGTGTCGCCGCGCACCAGCAGCTTGCCCGGCTGGTAGGCGAGGATGCCGCGCTCGGTCTTGCGGTGCTCGTCCTGGATGTCGCCGACCAGCACTTCCAGCACGTCTTCCATGGTCAGGTAGCCGATCACCTTGTGGTCGGCCTCCTCCACCAGGGCGAAGTGCGCGCCGCCCTGGCGGAACTGCTCCAGCAGGCGCGACAGCGGCATGTGCTTGGTCACCAGCTCCAGCGGGTGGGCCAGCTCGTCGAGGTCGATGGTTTCCGGCTGGCTGTCGGTGGTCGCTAGTTCCAGCAGCAGGTCCTTGATGTGCAGCAGGCCGGTGAACTCGCCCTTCTCGGCGTCGAACACCGGGTAGCGGCTGTACTTGTGCCGGCGGATGGTCGCCAGCACGTCGGCCAGCGGCGCGTGGCGTTCCAGGTAGACCAGGTCCTCGCGGGAGTTGGCCCAGTCCACCACTTCCAGCTCGCCCAGCTCCACCGCCGAGGCCAGCACGCGCATGCCCTGGTCGCTGGGGTCCTGGCCACGGCTGGAGTGCAGGATCAGCTTGAGCTCCTCGCGGCTGTAGTGGTGCTCGTGGTGCGGGCCCGGCTCGCCCTGGCCGGCGATCTTGAGGATGGTGTTGGCGCTGGCGTTGAGCAGCCAGATGGCCGGGTACATCAGCCAGTAGAACAGGTACAGCGGCACCGCGGTCCACAGCGACAGCAGCTCCGGCTTGCGGATCGCCCAGCTCTTGGGGGCCAGCTCGCCGACCACGATGTGCAGGTAGGAGATGATGAAGAAGGCGCTGAAGAAGGACACGCCGCGGATGACTTCCTCGGAATGCACGCCCACCGCGGCCAGCAGCGGCTCCAGTAGCTCGGCGAAGGCCGGCTCGCCGACCCAGCCCAGGCCCAGGGAGGCCAGGGTGATGCCCAGCTGGCAGGCGGAGAGGTAGGCGTCGAGCTGGTTGTGCACCTTGCGCAGGATGCTGCCGCGCCAGCCGTGCTGCTTGGCGATGGTCTCCACGCGGGTGGAGCGCAGCTTGACCATGGCGAACTCGGCGGCGACGAAGAAGCCGTTGAGCAGGACGAGGAGAAGGGCGAAGAGTACGAGGCCGAAATCGGCGAAATAGGTCAGCAATTCGCTACTGGGGGAAGGGTCCATGGTTCTGTTGGCTGATGAATGAGCGAGTAAGCATGGCGGCAGCGTGCGGCCGTGGCAAGACGACGTTGGTTCAGGCGACCTGCTGCCGGGGGAAGTGGCAGACGAAACTGCTGCCCTTGCCCGGCACGCTGCTGATGTCCAGGGTGGCGCGGTGGCGGATCAGCACGTGCTTGACGATGGCCAGGCCCAGGCCGGTGCCGCCGGTGCTGGCGTTGCGGCTGGAGTCCACGCGGTAGAAGCGTTCGGTCAGGCGCGGCAGGTGCTTGGGGTCGATGCCGATGCCGCTGTCCTGCACCGCCAGGTGCGCGCCCTGCTCGTCGCCCCACCAGCGGATGCGGATCTCGCCGCCCTCGGGGGTGTACTTCACCGCGTTGAACACCAGGTTGGAAAAGGCGCTGCGCAGCTCCGCCTCGCTGCCCTTGAGCTTCACCTTCGGGTCGGCCTCCAGGCTGATGCGGTGCCCGCGGGCGCCGGACAGCGCCTGGGCGTCGTTGCGGATGGCCAGCAGCATCAGGTCCACCGCCACCGGCTTGTTGTCCGCCGGGTAGTCGGTGGCCTCCAGCTTGGCCAGCAGCAGCAGGTCGTTGAGCAGGGCCTGCATGCGCGCGGCCTGCTGCTGCATCTGCTGCAGGGCGCGGGCCCAGCGCGGGTTGATGTTCTCGGCGTTGTCGAGGAAGGTCTCCAGGTAGCCGGCGATCACCGTCAGCGGCGTGCGCAGCTCGTGGGAGACGTTGGCGACGAAGTCCTTGCGCATCTGCTCCAGGCGCTGCACGCGGGTGACGTCGCGGGCCAGCATCAGGTGCTCGCCGTTGCCGTAGAGGGTGATCTGGAACTGCAGCAGCAGCTTGTCGTCCACCGGCGAGGGCATGTCCAGCGGCTCCTGGTAGTCGCCGCGGGCGAAGTATTCCTTGAAGCGCGGGTTGCGGATCAGGTTGGTCACCGCCTGGCCGCCATCCTGCGGGCTCTTCAGGCCGAGCAGGCGTTCGGCGGCGAGGTTCCACCACTCCAGGTTGCCGTCGGCGTCGAGCATGACCACCGCATCGCGCAGCGCCGCGGTGGACTCCTGCATGCGGTCGATCACTGCCTGCAGGCGTCCGCGGGCGCGCTGGTTGCGCCGCTGCAGGTGGTAGATGCTGTCGAACACCTCGCCCCACAGGCCGTAGCCGTCGGGTGGCGGTTCGTCCTCGCGGTGGTTCTTCAGCCATTTGTGCAGGCGCAGCACCTGCCAGAGGGTCCAGCCGAGGTAGACACCCAGGCAGCCGGCCAGGGCCCAGGCGTATTGCCCGCTCACCACGCCTATCAGCGCGGCGGCGACTATCAGCAACAGCAGATGGCGGATCAGGGCGCCACGCCAGTCTTGGTTCACCAGGTCCTTTCCTTGTGAATATCAGGCGCGGGGGCGCGGTCAGCTCTTGGTGGAGAAACGATAGCCGGTTCCACGGACCGTCTGCACCAGGTTCTCGTAGACCTCGCCCAGGGCCTTGCGCAGGCGGCGGATGTGCACGTCGACGGTGCGCTCCTCGACGTAGACGTTGCCGCCCCACACCTGGTCGAGCAACTGGCCGCGGGTGTAGGCGCGCTCCTGGTGGGTCATGAAGAACTGCAGCAGGCGGTACTCGGTGGGGCCCATCTCGGCCGGCCTGCCGTCGATGGTGACGCGGTGGCTGATGGGGTCGAGCATCAGGCCGCCGACCTCGATCGGCGTCTCGCTGTCGCCGGCGCCGGTGCGGCGCAGCACCGCCTTCAGCCGCGCCACCAGCTCGCGCGGCGAGAAGGGCTTGGTGATGTAGTCGTCGGCACCGACCTCCAGGCCCTGGATCTTGTTGTCCTCCTCGCCCTTGGCGGTGAGCATGATGATCGGGATGTCCTGGGTCATCTCGTCGCGCTTCAGGCGCCGCGCCAGCTCGATGCCGGAGGTGCCCGGCAGCATCCAGTCGAGCAGGATCAGGTCCGGCTTGCGGTCGACGATGGTGGCGTGGGCCTGCTGCGCGTTCTCCGCCTCCAGGCATTCGTAGCCGGCCATCTCCAGGGCCACGGCGATCATCTCGCGGATCGGCGCTTCGTCGTCAACGATGAGGATTGTCTTGCCAACCATGGTCTCGCCTCGGGAATTCTGTACTGCGCCGCATTAGATAACGGAATTATTACAGCGATGTGACGCGGGCATGTTAGCCGAGGCACATGCCGGCGGGTGGCGGGGCGCTCTACTATGCTGATGTGACCGCCCCCACCGGGCGGCCCCACGCGCGTTCCCGGGGCCGTTGTGACGGCCTGCCCGACCTGCCGCCGATTCCGGCCGCGCCTCCCTTGCGAGTCCGACCTCAGAAGAGGAGATTCACGATGAATTGCAAACACCTGGCGCTGGCCCTGTGCCTGGCGCTGCCGGCCATGGCGGCGCAGGCGGCGGAACCGGCGACCACCAAGAACGGCATGCTGGTCGATGCCAAGGGCATGACGCTGTACACCTTCGACAAGGACAGCGGCGGCAAGTCGGTGTGCAACGACAAGTGCGCGCAGAACTGGCCGCCCCTGGCCGCCGAGACCGGCGCCATGGCCAGCGGCGACTGGAGCGTGATCACCCGCGACGACGGCACCCAGCAGTGGGCCTACAAGGGCAAGCCGCTGTACACCTTCGTCCAGGACAAGGCCGCCGGCGAGGTGAAGGGCGACGGCAAGATGAACGCCTGGCACATCGCCAAGCCGTGATGCGGCGGGGGATACCCCTGTAGGAGCGGGCCCTGCCCGCGATTCGCGCGCAGGGCGCGCTCCTACAGGGAGCACGGGGCGTAGGGCGATACATCCTGCTCTTGTAGGAGCGAGCTTGCTCGCGAACCGCATGGCACCGCATTTGTTCGCGAGCAAGCTCGCTCCTACAGGAAGCCGTGCCTTGCCCGTAGGGTAGGCGCCAGGCTCAGCGCAGCGCGTAGTCCACCACGGTACCGACGAAGATCGCCAGGCCCGCCCAGTGGTTGTGCAGGAAGGCCTTGAAGCAGGCCTGCGGATCACGCTCGCGGGTGGAGTGGAATTCCCAGGCGAAGCAGCCGGCGGCCACCACCAGGCCGGCGTAGAACCACAGGCCCATGTGCAGCTTGCCGGCGGCCAGCACCAGCAGCAGGAGCATCAGGCCCTGCAGGCTGAGGTTGATCACCCGGTCGGCGTCGCCGAAGAGGATGGCGGTGGATTTCACCCCGATCTTCAGGTCGTCCTCGCGGTCGGTCATGGCGTAGTAGGTGTCGTAGGCCACCGTCCACAGCACGTTGGCGAAGAACAGCAGCCAGGCCGCGGCCGGCAGCGTGCCGCTGGCGGCGGTGAAGGCCATGGGGATGCCCCAGGAGAAGGCCGCGCCCAGCACCACCTGCGGGTAGTAGGTGTAGCGCTTCATGAAGGGGTAGAGCGCGGCGATGGCGGCGCCGCCGAAGGACAGCCAGATGGTCTGCTCGTTGGTGCACAGCACCAGCACGAAGCTGGAGGCCAGCAGGCTGAAGAAGGCGATCCAGGCCTCGCTCACGCTGATCTTCCCGGTGGCCAGGGGCCGCGCCTTGGTGCGCGCCACGTGGCCGTCGAAGTCGCGGTCGGCGAAGTCGTTGATCACGCAGCCGGCGGCGCGCATCAGCACGGTGCCGAGGACGAAGATCACCAGGTTCTTCAGGCTGGGCAGGCCGCCGCTGGCCATCCACAGCGCCCACAGCGTCGGCCACAGCAGCAGGTAGATGCCGATGGGCTTGTCCATGCGCGTCAGCTGGATGAAGTCCCAGGCGCGGGGGTGCAGGCGGGCGAGGGGTTTGATCAGGGCGGCGAACATGGCGGGCTCCGACGGACGATCGGAGGATTATACGGCCTCGACTCCGGCAGCGCGCCACAGGCGCGGCAGGAACACCTCGGCCACCAGCACGCCCAGGCGGTCGCGGCGGAAGCACGAGCGGCGGCCCCAGAGCAGCACGCGGCGCACTTCCAGGGGCAGGAAGGGCGCGGGGTACAGGCACACCTCGATGACGTCGCGGCGGAAGGCGCTGTCGCTGAACAGCAGCTCGCCGAGCGAGCGCCTGCCCAGCTGCGCCAGGTCGAAGCCCGAGGCTTCCAGGGCCGAGCGGGCCGCCACGCTGCGGGCGAAGACCCACGGCTGGCCGTGGCCGCGCAGGTAGACCTCGCGCACCCAGCCCTGGCTGTGGCTGGGCACGCCCAGGGCGGTGCACTCGTCGTTGCGCAGCACCTGCCAGCCTTCCAGCAGCGGTTCGACGCTGAAGGCGCCTTCGGCGAGGGCGGTGAGGCGGCGGGTCAGGGAGCCCTGGTCGAACAGCCAGTCGTGCACGGCGGGTTCGACGTTCGCCGGCAACTGGTCTTCGTTGAGCCAGTTCGGCAGAGGTACGGAAAGGTCGGACACGGGAATTCAACGCTGACGTAGGACCGCCGCAGGGTACCACGGATCGATGATCGTTAGCCTGCGACCTATCGCCCCCCGCGCCTCATTCCCAGCCCTGCAGGCGCATGGTGGCGCGGACCAGGCGCTGCTCCTCCTGCTCGATCTCGCGCAGGTTGTCGCGGATGCTGTGGATATGTTCGCGGGCGGCGCGCTGGGCCTGGTCCGGCAGGCGCTCGACGATGGCGTTGTACAGGCGCGTGTGCTGGCGGTCGATCTGCCGCTTCTGCAGCGGCCGGTGGTAGAGGTTGTTCACCGAGGCGAACACGGTGCTGAGCATCAGCTCGCTGAGCGACTGCAGGGTGTGCACCAGCACCGGGTTGTGCGAGGCCTCGCTGATCGCCCGGTGGAAGGCGTGGTCGCGGCGGGCGTGTTCGCGCGGGTCCGGCGGCGGCGTCTCGCTCTGGGCCAGGAGCATCTCCTCGTAGCGGCGCTTGAGCAGGATCAGGTCGGCATCGGTGGCGCGCAGCGCGGCCAGGCGCGCCGACTCGCCCTCCAGCAGGGCGCGCACCTCCAGCAGGTCGTAGAGGGTCCGTGGCTGCGAGGCGAACAGGTGCATCAGCGGCGTGGCGTCGTTGGCCCGGCTGAGGTCGGCGACGAAGGAGCCGCGGCCCTGCTCGGTGTCGATGATGCCGCGCCCGCGCAGGATGCGCAGGCCCTCGCGCAGCGCCGAGCGCGAGCAGCCGAGCTTGTCCACCAGGCGCCGCTCCGAGGGCAGGGCCTGGCCGACCTTGAGCACGCCATCGACGATCAGCCGCTCGATGCGCTCGGCCACCTGGTCGGCGACCCGCGCGCGGGCGCCGCTGCTTTGGCTTTCCATTCGTCCTCCAACTGGTCCTACCAGTTCGAATGCATGGCGCCACTCTAGACTACCCGATGCGCTTTGATAAGGCCGCTGAACGGCCTCCTGGCCGAAAGTCGAGTGTCTAAACTGGTAGGACCAGTGCTGCGGCAACTGGACGCAGGTTCGTCCGGCGGTCCAGTCTGCGCCGACCTGAGACCCGTCAGTCCAGCAGCCGCCCCGGTTCGCCGGGGCGGCGCCACCCATAAGAAAAACCACCGTGTGAGACCCGATGAACATCCTCTACGATGAGCGCCTCGACGGCGCACTGCCGAAGGTGGACAAGGCCGCGCTGCTCGCCGAGATGCGCGCCGCGCTGCCGGACCTGGAGATCCTCCACGAAGCCGAGGACCTGCGCCCCTACGAGTGCGACGGCCTCTCCGCCTACCGCAGCACGCCGATGCTGGTGGTGCTGCCCGAACACGTCGAGCAGGTGCAGACCCTGCTGCGCCTGTGCCACCGCATGCAGGTGCCGGTGGTCGCCCGTGGCGCCGGCACCGGGCTGTCCGGCGGCGCGCTGCCGCTGGAGCAGGGCGTGCTGCTGGTGATGGCGCGCTTCAAGCGCATCCTCGAAGTGAACCCCGAAGGCCGCTACGCCCGTGTGCAGCCCGGCGTGCGCAACCTGGCCATTTCCCTGGCCGCCGCGCCCCACGGGCTGTACTACGCGCCGGACCCGTCGTCGCAGATCGCCTGCTCCATCGGCGGCAACGTCGCCGAGAACGCCGGCGGCGTGCACTGCCTGAAGTACGGCCTGACGGTGCACAACCTGCTCAAGGTGGACATCATCACCGTCGACGGCGAGCGCCTGACCCTGGGCTCCGACGCCCTCGACAGCCCGGGCTTCGACCTGCTGGCGCTGTTCACCGGCTCCGAGGGCATGCTCGGCGTGGTGGTCGAGGTGACCGTCAAGCTGCTGCCCAAGCCGCAGGTGGCCAAGGTGCTGATGGCCAGCTTCGACGACGTCGAGAAGGCCGGCCGCGCGGTCGGCGACATCATCGCCGAGGGCATCATCCCCGGTGGCCTGGAGATGATGGACAACCTGTCGATCCGCGCCGCCGAGGACTTCATCCACGCCGGCTACCCGGTGGACGCCGCGGCCATCCTGCTGTGCGAGCTGGACGGCGTGGAATCCGACGTCCACGAGGACTGCGAGCTGGTCGACGCGGTGCTGCGCAAGGCCGGCGCCACCGACGTGCGCCTGGCCCGCGACGAGGACGAGCGCGCCAGGTTCTGGGCCGGGCGCAAGAACGCCTTCCCGGCGGTGGGCCGGATTTCCCCGGACTACTACTGCATGGACGGCACCATCCCGCGCCGCGAGCTGCCGCGCGTGCTCAACGGCATCAGCGAACTGTCCGAGGAGCACGGCCTGCGCGTGGCCAACGTGTTCCACGCCGGCGACGGCAACATGCACCCGCTGATCCTCTTCGATGCCAACGTCCCCGGCGAGCTGGAGCGCGCCGAGGCCCTGGGCGGGAAGATCCTCGAACTCTGCGTGGCGGTGGGCGGCAGCATCACCGGCGAGCACGGCGTGGGCCGCGAGAAGATCAACCAGATGTGCGCCCAGTTCAACGCCGAGGAGCTGACCCTGTTCCACGCGGTGAAGGCCGCCTTCGACCCCCAGGGCCTGCTCAACCCCGGCAAGAACATCCCGACCCTGCACCGCTGCGCCGAGTTCGGCGCCATGCACATCCACCACGGCCAACTGCCGTTCCCGGAACTGGAGCGCTTCTGATGCAGCAACAGCACTTCGACCCCCAGGCCGGCCACGACCGCAGCGCCGAGCTGCTCGAACAGGTGCGCCAGGCCCTGGCGGAAAAGACCGCCCTGGCCATCCGCGGCGGCTCCAGCAAGGCCTTCCTCGGCCGCTGGGTGGAGGCCCGCCCGCTGGACGTGGCCGGGCACACCGGGATCGTCTCCTACGACCCCACCGAGCTGGTGATCACTGCCCGCGCCGGCACCCCGCTGCGCGAGCTGAACGCCGCGCTGGACAGCGCCGGGCAGATGCTCGCCTGCGAGGCGCCCTGTTTCACCGACAACGCCACGGTCGGCGGCATGCTCGCCGCCGGGCTGTCCGGCCCGCGCCGGCCCTGGGCTGGCGCGGTGCGCGATTTCGTCCTCGGCACCCGGCTGATCAGCGGCCTGGGCACCCACCTGCGCTTCGGCGGCGAGGTGATGAAGAACGTCGCCGGCTACGACCTGTCGCGCCTGCTGGCCGGCAGCTTCGGTTGCCTGGGCGTGATCACCGAAGCCTCGTTCAAGGTCCTGCCCAAGCCGCGCTGCCGCATCAGCCTGCGCCAGGAAATCCCCCTGGAGCGCGCCCTGCTGCGCCTCGGCGAATGGGGCCAGCAGCCGCTGCCGCTGAGCGCCGCGGCCCACGACGGCAAGCACCTGTACCTGCGCTTCGAAGGCAACGAAGGCTCGGTGCGCGCCGCCTGCGACCGCATCGGCGGCGAGGCCCTGGACGACGCCTGGTGGGACGACCTGCGCGAACAGCGCCTGGACTTCTTCCGCGACCCGCGGCCGCTCTGGCGCCTGTCGCTGCCGGCGCTCAGCGCGCCGCTGGCGCTACCCGGCGAGCAACTGCTGGACTGGGGCGGCGCGCAGCGCTGGCTGAAGTCCGAGGCTGGCGCCGCGGAGATCCGCCAGGCGGTGAGCGCCGTCGGCGGCCACGCCACCTGCTTCACCCCGGGCCAGGTCGACGACCCGCTGCACCCGCTGCCGGCGCCCCTGCTCAAGCTGCACCGCTCGCTGAAGCGCCAGCTCGACCCGCAGGGCATCTTCAACCCCGGGCGCATGTACGCCGACTTCTGACGCGGATAGACCTATGCAGACCAACCTGAGCGAAGCGGCCAAACGCCTGGCCCACGCCGAGGAAGCCGAACGCATCCTGCGCAGCTGCGTGCACTGCGGCTTCTGCAACGCCACCTGCCCGACCTACCAGGAGCTGGGCGACGAACTGGACGGCCCGCGCGGGCGCATCTACCTGATCAAGCAGTTCCTCGAGCAGGACCAGGTCAGCGAGAAAACCCAGGAGCACCTGGACCGCTGCCTGACCTGCCGCAACTGCGAAACCACCTGCCCCTCGGGCGTGGAATACCACAAGCTGCTGGACATCGGCCGCGCCGCCATCGAAGTGCGCGTGCCGCGGCCGCTGGGCGAGCGCCTGCTGCGCGGCGGCCTGCGCGCCATCGTGCCGCGCCCGGCGCTGTTCAAGGCGCTGGTGAACACCGGCGAGGCGCTGCGGCCGATCCTTCCCGTGGCGCTGCGCAGTCACCTGCCGCGGGCCATAGCCCCGGCCGGTGTGCGCCCGGCGGAGCGCCACAAGCGCCGCGTGCTGATGCTCGAAGGCTGCGTGCAGCCGGCATTGTCGCCGAACACCAATGCGGCCACCGCGCGGGTGCTGGACCGCCTCGGCATCAGCATCGCCACGGCGGCCCAGGCCGGTTGCTGCGGCGCCGTGGACTACCACCTCAACGCCCAGGATACCGGCCTCGACCGCGCCCGGCGCAACATCGACGCCTGGTGGCCGGCCATCGAGAACGGCGCCGAGGCCATCGTGCAGACCGCCAGCGGCTGCGGCGCCTTCGTCAAGGAATACGCCTACCTGCTGCGCGACGACCCGCAGTACGCCGCCAAGGCCAAGCGCGTCAGCGAACTGGCCAAGGACCTGGTCGAGGTGATCCGCGCCGAGCCCCTGGAAAGCCTCGGCCTGCACTGCGACCAGACCCTGGCCTTCCACTGCCCCTGCACCCTGCAGCACGCCCAGACGCTCGGCGGCGCCGTCGAGGCGGTGCTCAGGCGCCTGGGTTTCAACCTCACCGCGGTGCCCGACAGCCACCTCTGCTGCGGCTCGGCCGGCACCTATTCACTGACCCAGCCGGAGCTCTCGCACAAGCTGCGCGACAACAAGCTGGACGCCCTGGAAAGCGGTCGGCCCGACCTGATCGCTACCGCCAACATCGGCTGCCAGACCCACCTCGACGGCGCCGGACGCACCCCCGTCCGGCACTGGATCGAGCTGGTCGACCACGCCCTCACCACCGGAAGCTGACGCCATGCAAAGCAAAGCCGTACTCACCCAGGAAGACGTCACCCGCATCCTCGCCGCCGCCCGCGCCGAAGCCCAGGCCAACCAATGGGCGGTGGCCATCGTCGTGGTCGACGACGGCGGCCACCCGCTGGCCCTGGAACGCCTCGACGGCTGCGCGCCGGTCGGCGCCTACATCGCCACCGAGAAGGCCCGCAGCGCCGCCCTGGGCCGCCGCGAGACGCGCCTGTACGAGGAAATGATCAACAACGGCCGCACCGCCTTCCTTTCCGCCCCGGTGCTGCAGGGCACCCTGGAAGGCGGCGTGCCTGTCGTCCATGAGGGCCAGGTGGTCGGCGCGGTCGGCGTGTCCGGCGTGCAGGCCGCGCAGGATGCCCAGGTGGCCAAGGCCGGCGTGGCCGCGCTCTGAGCACTCGACGAACACAGGAGAACCTTGCGATGACCCAACGAATCACCCGCCAGCGCCTGCAGGTCGCCGACGTACTGCAACGCTTCATCGAGGACGAGGCCCTGCCGGGCACCGGTGTGCAGGCCGAGGCCTTCTGGCAGGGCTTCGACGCCCTGGTCCACGAGCTGGCGCCGAAGAACCGCGCGCTGCTCGCCGAGCGCGACCGCCTGCAGGCCGAGCTGGACAACTGGCACCGCGCCCACCCCGGCCCGATCCAGGACATGCCGGCCTACCGCGCCTTCCTCGAATCCATCGGCTACCTGCTGCCGGCGCCCGCCTCGGTGCAGGCCAGCACCGCCAACGTCGACACCGAGATCACCCAGCAATCCGGCCCGCAGCTGGTGGTGCCGGTGATGAACGCGCGCTATGCGCTGAACGCCGCCAACGCCCGCTGGGGCTCGCTGTACGACGCGCTCTACGGCACCGACGCGATCAGCGAGGACGACGGCGCCGAGAAGGGCAAGGGCTACAACCCGCGTCGCGGCGAGAAGGTCATCGCCTTCGCCCGCGCCTTCCTTGACCAGGCCGCGCCGCTGGCCCAGGGCAGCCACGCCGACGCCACCGCCTACCGCATCGAGCAGGGCCAGCTGCGCGTGACCCTGGAGGACGGCAGCGTCGCCGGCCTGGCCCAGCCGCAGAAATTCGTCGGCTACCAGGGCGAGCCGCTGGCGCCCAAGGCCGTGCTGCTGAAGAACAACGGCCTGCACTTCGAAATCCAGATCGACTCCACCAGCCCCATCGGCCAGACCGACGCCGCCGGCGTGAAGGACGTGCTGGTCGAGGCCGCGCTGAGCACCATCCTCGACTGCGAGGACTCGGTCGCCGCGGTGGACGCCGAGGACAAGACCCTGGTCTACCGCAACCTGCTGGGCCTGATGAAGGGCGACCTCAGCGAGGCGGTGGAGAAGGGCGGCAAGAGCTTCGTCCGGCGCATGAGCGCCGACCGCCAGTACACCGCTGCCGATGGCTCGGCGCTGACCTTGCACGGCCGCTCGCTGCTGTTCATCCGCAACGTCGGCCACCTGATGACCACCCCGGCGATCCTCGACGAGAGCGGCGCGGAAATCCCCGAGGGCATCATGGACGCGGTGCTCACCGGCCTGGTGGCGATCCACGACCTGCAGCGCAAGGGCAACTCGCGCACCGGCAGCGTCTACATCGTCAAGCCGAAGATGCACGGCCCGCTTGAGGTGGCCTTCGCCGACGAACTGTTCGGCCGCGTCGAGGACGTCCTGGGCCTGCCGCGCAACACCCTGAAGATGGGCATCATGGACGAGGAGCGGCGCACCAGCGTCAACCTCCAGGCCTGCATCGGCGCGGCCAGCGCGCGGGTGGTGTTCATCAACACCGGCTTCCTCGACCGCACCGGCGACGAGATGCACAGCGCCATGGAAGCCGGCCCGATGCTGCGCAAGGGCGACATGAAGGGCACGAAATGGATCGCCGCCTACGAGCGCAACAACGTGCTGGTCGGCCTGGCCTGCGGCCTGCGTGGCCGCGCGCAGATCGGCAAGGGCATGTGGGCCATGCCGGACCTGATGGCGGCCATGCTCGAACAGAAGATCGGCCACCCGAAATCCGGCGCCACCACCGCCTGGGTGCCGTCGCCCACCGCCGCCACCCTGCACGCGCTGCACTACCACCAGGTGGACGTGCAGGCGGTACAGGGCGAGCTGCAGAAGGTCGACCTGGCCAGCGTGCGCGACGAGTTGCTGAACGACCTGCTGAGCGTCCCGGTGGCCGCGTCCGCCGACTGGAGCGCCGAGGCCCGCCAGGAGGAGCTGGACAACAACTGCCAGGGCATCCTCGGCTACGTGGTGCGCTGGGTCGAGCAGGGCGTGGGCTGCTCCAAGGTGCCGGACATCCACGACGTGGGGCTGATGGAAGACCGTGCCACCCTGCGCATCTCCAGCCAGCACATCGCCAACTGGCTGCACCACGGCGTGGTGCCCGAGGCCCAGGTGCGCGAGACCCTGGCGCGCATGGCCAAGGTGGTGGACGCGCAGAACGCCGGCGACCCGGCCTACCGCCCGATGGCCGCGGACTACCAGGGTTCGGCGGCCTTCCAGGCGGCCAGCGACCTGGTCTTCAAGGGCCGCGAGCAGCCCAGCGGCTACACCGAGCCGCTGCTGCATGCCTGGCGTTTGCGGTACAAGGCGCGGAGCTGAACCTGCCCTTGTAGGAGCGAGCTTGCTCGCGAACGGTGCTCACCCGAGGCTTCGGTGTCCTGCTGTGACTCCGCTCCCTCTCCCTAACCCTCTCCCTGAAGGGAGAGGGGACCGTTCGGCGTGCTCGGATATTTCAGAGTCAGCCGGCAGCTCTGCAGTTTCCGGCTGAAACCATTCCTTCTCTCGGCACGGGCTAGCCCCCTCTCCCTTCGGGGAGAGGGCTGGGGAGAGGGACTCTTCAGGACGCGCACCAACCCCAGCCGGCAGAACACCGTTCGCGAGCAAGCCCGCTCCTACGAAAAGCCAACCCCCCACCCACGCGCCACCCATCTTTGGTTGGCCCTGAATGAGCGCCCAACCGCCCGGCGGCGTCTTGGCGCACGCCGGGAATTGCGTTAGCGTGCGGCCGCAACCGTGGTAACCCGCCCGAGGGGTAGACAATGAAAAAGTGGCAATGCGTAGTCTGCGGACTCATCTACGACGAATCCCAAGGCTGGCCGGAAGAGGGCATCGCAGCGGGCACCCGCTGGGAAGACGTGCCCGAGGACTGGCTGTGCCCGGACTGCGGCGTCGGCAAGCTGGACTTCGAGATGATCGAGATCGGCTGAGCCGTCCCGGCATCCCTGCGAGCGGCGGCCAGTGGCCGCCGTTTTCGTCTCCGGCCCCGTGCTTGAGCGCTTCGCGCGGTTGGCCGCGCTGCCGCCGGGCGGCGGCGACCCTGCCCTTGGCGGGGGGCCGAAAAGTGCGCTAGGTTGCCCTGGCAACCCGCAGGAGGTTCGACGATGCGCAAGTGGCAATGCGTGGTCTGTGGCTTCATCTACGACGAGGCCCTCGGCCTGCCCGAGGAGGGCATCGCCCCCGGCACCCGCTGGGAAGACATTCCCGCCGACTGGGTCTGCCCCGACTGCGGCGTGGGCAAGATCGACTTCGAGATGATCGAAATCGCCTGACAGGCCCCGCGAAACCCTGAATTCCACCGAGCCGGCCAGGGCCGCTCGGTCCCGTTCGATGTGGAGAATCCAATGAGCGAGAACGCACCGCTGGTGATCATCGGCACCGGCCTGGCCGGCTACAACCTGGCGCGCGAATGGCGCAAGCTGGACGCGGAAACCCCGCTGCTGCTGATCACCGCCGACGATGGCCGCTCCTACTCCAAGCCGATGCTCTCCACCGGCTTCTCCAAGAACAAGGACGCCGACGGCCTGGCCATGGCCGAGCCGGGCGCCATGGCCGAGCAGCTGAAGGCGCGCATCCTCACCCACACCCGCGTCACCGGCATCGACCCGGGGCACAAGCGCATCTGGATCGGCGAGGAACAGGTCGAGTATCGCGACCTGGTGCTGGCCTGGGGCGCCGAGACCATCCGCGTGCCGGTGCAGGGCGACGCCCTGGACGCCATCTTCCCGATCAACGACCTGGAGGACTACGCGCGCTTCCGCGCCGCAGCCGCCGGCAAGCGCCGCGTGCTGCTGCTGGGCGCCGGCCTGATCGGCTGCGAGTTCGCCAACGACCTGTCCGCCGGCGGCTACCGGATCGACGTGGTCGCGCCCTGCGAGCAGGTCATGCCCGGCCTGCTGCACCCAGCCGCCGCGGCGGCCGTGCAGGCCGGCCTGGAGGGCCTGGGCGTGCGCTTCCACCTGGGCCCGGTGCTCAACCGCCTGGAGCGCGCCGGCGAAGCCCTGGAGGCGCACCTGTCGGACGGCCAGGTGATCCCCTGCGACCTGGTGGTCTCGGCCGTCGGCCTGCGCCCGCGCATCGACCTGGCCGCCGAGGCGGGCCTGGAGGTCAACCGCGGCGTGGTGGTGAACCGCGAGCTGCGCACCTCCCACGCCAACATCTACGCCCTGGGCGACTGCGCCGAGGTCGACGGCCTCAACCTGCTCTACGTGATGCCGCTGATGAGCTGCGCCCGCGCCCTGGCCCAGACCCTGGCGGGCAAGCCGACGGCGGTGGCCTACGGCCCCATGCCGGTCACCGTGAAGACCCCGGTGTGCCCGCTGGTGGTCTCGCCGCCGCCGCGCGGCAGCGATGGCCAGTGGCTCGTGGAAGGCTCTGGCGCGGACCTCAAGGTGCTGTGCCGGGATACCGCCGGTCGCTTGCTCGGTTACGCCCTGACTGGCGCGGCAGTCGGTGAAAAACTCTCGCTGAACAAGGAGTTGCCGGCACTTCTGGCTTGAAAGTCCTCGGTTATGGCGTTTCCGTCATGGGAATGTATCCGCAAATTGTCTGACGATACTGGCGTACCAGCTTGCGGCGTGCCATCCTCCCCCCGTCTGCCGCAGCCTAGAGCCTGTAGGGCCTGGGCCGCGGTGCCTTAGGCGCTGTTGGGAAGACAGCACGGACACAAAAACAACAAACCGTCAAAGAGGCATCTATGCGTAAACCAGAACTCGCCGCCGCGATCGCCGAAAAGGCCGACCTCACCAAAGAACAAGCCAACAAGGTGCTGAACGCGCTGCTGGATGAGATCACCGGCGCGCTGAACCGCAAAGACAGCGTCACCCTCGTTGGTTTCGGCACCTTCATCCAGCGCCACCGTGGCGCCCGCACCGGCAAGAACCCGCAGACCGGCCAGCCGGTGAAGATCAAGGCCAGCAATACCGTCGCCTTCAAGCCGGGCAAGGCCCTGAAGGACGCTGTCAACTAAGGCTGTTCCCAGCCCCGGAGCCCATGCGGCTCCGGGCTACCAAACGGTTACATTTCCCTTCGAAAGTACGGATGTAGTCCTTTCTCGATCCCGCTACAATGCGCAGCCATCTGTCTCGAACGCGTCGAGGTCTGTGCATGAAATTCCGTCTTCTGTTGTGGTTCCTCGGCCGTATGATGGCCAGGTCCTCGCGCGACAACCCGGCCTTCCGCAAGCAGCTCGAAGGCAAGGACCTGGTGTTCCAGCTGCACAGCCTGGACGGCAAGGTCGCCCGCCACTACATCGTCCACGACCAACGCGTCAGCGCCCGCCGCGGCGTGCACCCGCAGCCGGCCTTCGCCATCGGCTTCCGCGACAGCGCCTACGGCTTCGCCACCCTCACCTCGAAGAACCCGCAGCTGGCCTTCATGCAGGGCATCCAGAACAAGGACATCCAGATCCAGGGCAACCCGGCGCTGGTGATCTGGTTCCAGGGCCTGGTGAAGTACCTCAAGCCGAAGAAGAAGGCCGCGGCCAAGGCGGTGGAGAAAGAAGCGGCCTAAGGCCATGCCCCTGTAGGCGCGCCCTGCGCGCGAATCGCGGACGGAGTCCGCTCCTACGGTTCACCATGACGCACGGTATCCTCCTGTAGGAGCGGACCTTGTCCGCGATAGCCGGACATATCGGCGCGGATCGCGGATGAGATCCGCTCCTACGCTGCGCCACCCGCACCGTTCCCATGTAGGAGTGCGCCCTGCGCGCGAAATCGCGGGCAGGGCCCGCTCCTACAGGTCTGTCCGCGATGGCCAATGGCGGACACGAAAAAGCCGCTTCCCCGAAAGGAGGCGGCTTTTTTCATTTCCGCAGCCAGATCAGTGCGGGCTGTTCATCTGCGAGGCCAGCTCGCGCAGCACGGCTTCGGCGTCCAGTACCTTGCGCACCGCGTCCTCGGCCCTTTCCCGGGGGATGTCCAGGCGGTCGAGCAGGGCCTGCGGCACGCCCTGCTGCGGGCCGCTGCCGATGCCGTTCTGGCGCAGCAGGCGGGTGGCCAGGCACACCAGGTTGGCGTAGGCGGCGTTGGGGCCGGCGTAGTCCGGGTCGTGCTGGAAGCGCAGGGCGGTGTAAATCTCTTCCGGCATGTCCCAGGCGCGCATCAGCCAGGCGCCGATCTGCTCGCGGGTGATGCCCAGCAGGTGCTGTTCCACCAGGTCGTGGGGCACGTGGGGGTTGACCTCCAGGTGGCGGCAGATCAGCGAGAAGTGCGGCGGGAAGATGTGCGCCAGGACCAGGTAGCCGATGCTGTGCAGCAGCCCGCCGAGGTAGGTCAGGCCGGCTTCCGGGCGTTCGGCGCGGGGTACGGCGCGGGTCAGGCCCTCGATCACCGCGGCGGTGTAGATCGCCTGCTGCCAGTAGGGCGTGGCGTGCTGCGGCTGGTCCTTGGGCAGGCTCAGGGTCTTGCCCAGGGCCAGGCCGAGGGCCAGGTTGATCACCAGGTCGAAGCCCAGCACGCGGACGATGGCGTCTTCCACCGAGCGGATCTTGCCCGGCGCGGCGTAGTAGGGCGAGGCGGCCCAGCTGACCACCTGGGCGGCCAGCGCCGGGTCGGTCTCGACCACGCCGGTGATGTCGTCCACGGTGGCGTTGGGGTCCACCCGCAGCTTGATGATCTTCTGCGCGGTCTTGGGCAGCGGCGGGATCTCGATGGTCTCTTCCAGGCGCTGCTGGATGCGCCGCGCGGTGAAGGCCTGCACCGCCTGGGTGATCTCGGCGCGGTCGTCGTTGGGGCGGTCGAGGTTCGGCCGGATCTGCTCCAGGGGCACGCCGAAGCGCGCCGCGCTGGCCTTCTCCAGCAACTGGCGGAAGTCGCCGGTGGCGATCTCCAGCAGGGTGCCGGGGTTGCCGGACTCGATCAGCAGCTGCGGCTCCTGCAGCAGGCGCTCGTCGTACAGGCAGGGCGAGCTGGTCAGCGGCGGCAGCGCCGGCAGGCGGCTGAGCTGGTGCTTGCCGAGCATGCGTTCCAGGCGCTCGGGCTTGATCGCCAGCAGCTTGCGCCCGGTCAGTTCGGTGAGGCGGTTGAGGTCCAGCAACTGGTTCTGCGGGAAGAGCACCAGCAGGGTGCCCACCGAGTCTTCCAGCAGGCTCGCCTGCACGCGGCGCGCGCTCGGCAGTTGGTCGCTGTCGGGCAGCTCGCGGCAGGGCACGCCGAGGCGGCCGAGCAACTGGAGGATGACCGAGGGGGCGGGGAGGGCTTCGGCGAGTGCGGCTTCGCTCATGGGCTTTGTGATCCGGTTAGCAACTGCTGCCGGGAGTATACCCAGCGGCTATTCGTGACTGGCCAGTCATCCGACCGGTGAAATTGAAGCGGGTCACACTTGGCCGTATTGCTGGCCGTGTCGGAGCCAGCGCTCCAGCAGCGGGCCGACGTGCTGCGGCCAGCGCGCCAGCAGGGCCTGGGCGGCGTCGCGCACCGCCGGCAGCAGGTCGGCGTCGCGCATCAGGTCCGCGACCTTGAACTGTAGCAGACCGGTCTGCCGCGTCCCGAGCATCTCGCCGGGGCCGCGCAGCTCCAGGTCGCGCTCGGCGATGACGAAGCCGTCGCAGGTCTCGCGCATGATCGCCAGGCGCTCGCGGCCGATCTGCGACAGCGGCGGGTGGTAGAGCAGCACGCAGTGGCTCGCCGCGCTGCCCCGGCCCACGCGCCCGCGCAGCTGGTGCAGCTGAGCCAGGCCGAGGCGCTCGGGGTTCTCGATGATCATCAGGCTGGCGTTGGGCACGTCCACGCCGACCTCGATCACCGTGGTCGCCACCAGCAGCTGCAGCAGGCCTTCCTTGAAGGCCTCCATCACCGTGGCCTTCTCCGCCGGCTTCATGCGCCCGTGGATCAGGCCCACGCGCAGCTCGCCGAGGGCCGAGGCGAGCTCCTCGTAGGTGGTCTCGGCGGCCTGGCAGGTGAGTTCCTCGGATTCCTCGATCAGCGTGCACACCCAGTAGGCCTGGCGGCCTTCGCGGCAGGCGGCGCGGACGCGCTCGATCACCTCGATGCGGCGGCTGTCGGCGACCAGCACGGTGTTCACCGGGGTGCGCCCGGGCGGCAGCTCGTCGAGGATCGAGGTGTCCAGGTCGGCGTAGGCGCTCATCGCCAGGGTCCGCGGGATGGGCGTGGCGGTCATGATCAGCTGGTGCGGGCAGAGCCGGCCGTCGATGCCCTTCTGGCGCAGGGCCAGGCGCTGCTGCACGCCGAAGCGGTGCTGCTCGTCGATGATCACCAGGGCCAGGCGCTTGAATTTCACCTCGTCCTGGAACAGCGCGTGGGTGCCGACCACCATGGGCACGCCGGCGGCGATCTGCTCCAGCGCGGCGGCGCGCGCCTTGCCCTTGAGCTTGCCGGCCAGCCAGGCGACCTCGATGCCCAGCGGCTGCATCCACTTGCTGAAGTTGAGGTAGTGCTGCTCGGCGAGGATTTCCGTGGGCGCCATCAGCGCCACCTGGTAGCCGGCCTCCAGGGCCTGCAGCGCGGCCAGGGCGGCGACCACCGTCTTGCCTGCTCCGACGTCGCCCTGCACCAGGCGCAGCATGGGTTCGGGCTGCGCCAGGTCGTAGGCGATCTCGGCGCCCACGCGCTGCTGCGCGCCGGTGGGGGCGAAGCCGAGGTTGGCCAGGAAGCGCTGCGGCAGTTTCTTCGCCGGCGGCAGTTCGGGCGCGTGCTGGGCGCGCAGGCTCTCGCGCAGGCGCTGCAGCGACAGCTGGTGCGTCAGCAGCTCCTCGAAGGCCAGGCGGTGCTGGGCCCAGTGGCGGCCCTCGGCCAGTTCTTCCAGGTTGGCGTCCGGCGGCGGCCGGTGCAGGTAGCGGATGGCTTCGTCGAGGGGCGCCAGGCGGTAGTCGCGGGCCAGCTCCTCGGGCAGCCAGTCGGGCAGGCTGTTCGGCCCCAGGCGCGCCAGGGCCTGCTGGCTGAGGGTGCGCAGGCGCTGCTGGGTGAGGCCCTCGGTGGTCGGGTAGATGGGCGTCAGGGTCTGTTCCACCGGGGCCGGCGTGGCGTCGTTCAGCGCGCGGTACTCGGGGTGGTAGATCTCCAGGCCCGAGGCGCCGGGGCGGGCCTCGCCGTAGCAGCGCAGGTGGGTGCCGCGCTTGAGGCCTTCCTTCTGCGCCTGGCTGAAGTGGTAGAAGCGCAGGCTCAGGGTGCCGCTGCCGTCCTGCAGGCGCACCAGCAGGCTGCGGCGCTTGCCCATGACCACGTCGGCGCCGGAGACCACACCCTCGACCACCGCGTCCTGGCCCGGGCGCAGCGCGCCTATGGGGGTGACGCGGGTGCGGTCCTGGTAGCGCAGCGGCAGATGGAAGAGGATGTCCTGGAGGTTCTCCAGGCCCACCCGCGCCAGCTTTTCCTCCAGCGCGGCGCCGACGCCCTTGAGCGCCGTGACCGGAACGTTGGCCAGCTCGGTCATGCCGGTTGGGCGTCGCCCTTGGCGGTCGGCCGGGCCACCGAGCACAGGCGGATGGAGTCGGCCAGCACCTCGATGGCGCGCGGCCGCGGGAAGCTGGCGCGCCAGGCGATGGCCACGGTGCGCAGCGGCGCCGGCGCGGTGAACGGGCGGATCTCGATCACCCCGGGGGCGTAGTGGTGGCTGTCCACCGCCGAGAACGGCAGCACCGACACGCCCAGGCCGGAGGCGACCATGTGGCGGATGGTCTCCAGCGAGCTGGATTCCACGGTGGTATGGCGGTTCTCCTCGCCCTTGCGGGTGGTCGGGCAGGCTTCCAGCACCTGGTCGCGGAAGCAGTGGCCCTCGCCGAGCAGCAGCAGGCTCTTGTCGTTGAGCATCTCGGCGTCGATGGTCTGCCGGGCGGTCCATGGGTGGTCGGCCGGCATCAGCACGTAGAAGGGCTCGTCGAACAGCGGCAGGGTGAGGACATCGGCCTCCTGGAACGGCAGGGCGATGATGATCGCGTCCAACTCGCCGGTGCGCAGCTTGTCGCGCAGGATGTGGGTGAAGTTCTCCTCGATGTACAGCGGCATCTGCGGCGCCACCCGGTGCAGCTGCGGGATCAGGTGCGGGAACAGGTACGGGCCGATGGTGTAGATGGCGCCGACCTTCAGCGGCGAGGTCAGCTGGTTCTTGCCGGCCTGGGCCAGCTCGCGGATGCCCTGGGCCTGCTCCAGCACCTTCTGCGCCTGGGCGACGATGCCTTCGCCCACCGGGGTGAGGCGCACCGCGCTCTTGCTGCGCTCGAAGATCAGCACGCCGAGTTCGTCCTCGAGCTTCTTCACGCCGACCGACAGGGTCGGCTGGCTGACGTGGCAGCGCTCGGCGGCGCGGCCGAAATGCTGCTCCTGGGCGAGCGTGACGATGTAGCGCAGTTCGGTGAGGGTCATGGCGACTAATCCGTTGAGTTGGGCCAAGCATAGCGGCTGCGCGGTTGCGAACCAACCGCGCTAAACTCCGGGGCCCTGTCTTTAGGAGGCGAAGATGTCCGCGAATGTTCTGATCGCCGGTTGCGGCGACGTCGGCAGCCGCCTCGGCCGCCAGTTGGCCGCCGATGGCTGGCGCGTGTACGGGCTGCGCCGCGATATCACCGCGCTGCCCGCGGGCATCCTGCCGGTGGCCGGCGACCTGGGCGGCGTCGACTGCCCGCCGGCCTGGCCCGAGGGCGAACTGGACTACCTGGTGTACGCCGCCGCCGCTACCCAGCATGACGAGGCCGGCTACCGCGCCGCCTACGTCGAGGGCCTGCGCCACTGCCTGGGCTGGCTGCGCCAGCGCGGGCAGCGGCCGAAACGGCTGCTGTTCGTCTCCAGCAGCGGCGTCTATGCCCAGGCGGACGGCGAGTGGATCGACGAGACCTCGCCGGCCGAGGCGCAGCAATATTCGGGGCGGGTCATGCTGGAGGCCGAGCGCGTGGCGCTGGACAGCGACATCCCCGCGAGCGTGGTGCGCCTGACCGGCATCTACGGCCCCGGCCGCGAGTGGCTGCTCAGGCAGGTGCGCGAAGGCTACCGGGTGGCCGTCGAGCCGCCGCTGTACGCCAATCGCATCCACGCCGAGGACGCCGCCGGGCTGCTGGCCTGCCTGCTGCGCGCCGATGCCGCGGGCAAGCGCCTGGAAGACTGCTACATCGGCGTGGACGATGCCCCGGCGCCACTGGCCGAGGTGCTGGACTACCTGCGCGGGCTCATGGGCATCGCGCATTGGGCGGATGAGCAGAGCGTGCGCCGCACCGGCAGCAAGCGCTGCAGCAATGCCCGCGCCAGGGCGCTGGGCTGGGTGCCGCGCTATCCGAGCTACCGCGAGGGCTACGCCGCCATCCTCGCCGGGCGCGAGGACTGAAGTGGACGCCAACCGGCTGCTGGCGCGCCCCTGGCTGCCCGGGGTGGAGCTGTTCCACGCGGACTTCTCCGGCCAGCCGTTCGGCCGCCACAGCCACGACGCCTTCGCCATCGGCGCCATCCTCCAGGGCGCCGGCGGCTACCAGTGCCGCGGCGCGCGCCACGTGCTGCCGGCCGGCACCCTGTCGCTGATGAACCCGGAGGAGCCGCACACCGGCAATGCCGAAAGCGAGCGCCTGGTCTACCGCATGCTCTACATCGAGGAGTCGCGGCTGCTGCCGCTGCTGGGGCGCAAGCAGCTGCCACGCGGCTTCCAGGAACTGAACCCGGGCGACGACGGCCGCGTCGCGCAAGCCCTGGCGTGGGTGGCCGGCGAATTCGAGCGCAACGACGCGCTGGGCCTGGAAAGCGAGCTGCTGGCATTGCTGGAGTTGGTCTTCGTGCGCCACGGCGGCATGCGCCCGGCGACACCGGCGACACCGGCGAGCCGCGACGGCGGCGTCACCGCGCGGCTGCGCGACTACCTGGAAGGCCACTACCGCGAGGCGGTGAGCCTGGAGCAACTGGCTGCCCTGGTGCAGCGCCACCCGCGCCACCTGATAGAGAGTTTCCGCCGCGCCTACGGCGTGCCGCCGCACACCTACCTGCTGCAGCGCCGGGTGCGCGAGGCCAAGCGCCTGCTGGTGGAGGGCGCCACGCCCATCGAGGCGGCGCTGGAGCTGGGCTTCTGCGACCAGGCGCATTTCTCCACTACCTTCCGCCGCTTCACCGGGGTCACCCCGGGGCGTTTCCGCAGCGCCACGCGCACCTGAGTTTCCTACAAGACCGCCGCCGCGACGCCTGGCCAGACTGGCTTCCCGCCACTTCCGGGAGAACGCCATGTTCGCCGCCTTCGCGCTGGTCGCCAGCACCCACTTCGCCGCCCTGCTGTCGCCGGGGCCGGACTTCTTCCTGCTGATCCGCGCCGCCTTGCTGCGCGGCCGCCGCCACGCCGACGGCTGCGCCAGCGGCATCGCCCTGGCCAACCTGGCGAGCATGGGGCTGGTGCTGCTGGTCCTCGGCCAGTTGCCCGACCTGGCGAACCACGGCCTGCGGGCGGTGCAGCTGCTGGGCGGGGCCTACTTCGTCTGGCTGGGCGCCCAGGCCGTGCTGGCCCGGCGCGAACTGGAGATGCCGGGGGAATCCGCAGGGCAAGGCACCGGAGGCTTCTTCCGTGGCTTGCGCGAGGGCTTCCTGGCCAGCAGCCTGAACCCCAAGCTGCCGATCTTCTACACCGGGCTGTTCGGCGTGCTCGGGCCTTTCCACCTGCCAGCCTGGGCGCTCGGGGCGTGCGTGCTGTGGATGGGCGCGGTGGTGCTGCTCTGGGACCTGGCGCTGGTGCGCCTGCTCGACCGGCGGCGCTGGCGCGGCTGGCTGCAGCGCCGGGTGCGCACGCTGGACCGCGCCTGTGGCGCCCTGCTGCTGGCGCTGGGCGGCTGGTTGCTGTGGCTGGGCGTGCGCTGAAGGCGCTGCGCGGGGCGGCGCCGTGGGTTCAGTCGCGTTCCAGCAGCCAGACGCGCTTGCCCGGGGCGTATTCGGGCATCTCGTCGGCCTGGGCACGGTTCACCGCTTCGAAGAGCTCCAGCTTGTCGTCCTCGCGCTGGAACAGGTACTCGCGGCCCTGGCGGCCCTGCTGCAGCCAGATGCTGTCGCTGTCGCCGCTCATGGCGGCGCAGTCGCCGGCCAGGCACAGGGCGTAGCGGTCGGCCCCGGGCATGCCCTCGACGCGGCCGTCGGCCTGGAAGGTCACCTTGGCGCCTTGGCCCTGGCCCTCCTGGATCACCCAGGTGCCCTTGAGGAAGCTGCCGTACAGGGCGCGCTGGAAGCTGGCGCCGATGGGCGCCTGGGCCTGCTGTTCGGGGCGGGCGAAGCGCTGTTCCGGCCAGTTCTCGCTGCCCACCTGCACCAGTTGCTTGCCGTCCACCGCCAGCGCTTCCTGCTTGCTGCCGTAGAAGGCCACCTGCCAGTGCTTCTTGTCCGCCGGGTCCTGGCTCAGCTGGCCTTCGCCCTGTTCGAAGCCGTTGCTGTAGGTGGCCTGCTGGTTCCTGGTGTCGAGCCGCCATTCCAGGTTGGGGCCGTAGGCCAGCAGCGCTTCGCGCAGCTTGCCGCTCTTGCTGGCGGCGTCGATGGCGGCCTGGTTGATCCAGGTGCCGGACGGATCGGGGGTGCCGGCGCAGCCGGTCAGCAGGCCAAGCAGGGCGCTCAGGACGAGGGCGCGACGCATGCGGGTGCTCCTTGCGGACGAACGGGGAAAAACGAACGGGGCCGCGAGGGCCCCGTTCGGGAGGAGAGGATCACTCCAGGACGACGATGGCGTCCATCTCGACCTGGGCGCCCTTGGGCAGGGCGGCCACGCCGATGGCGGCGCGCGCCGGGTAGGGCTGGGTGAAGTAGCGGCCCATGATCTCGTTGACCTTGGCGAAGTGCGACAGGTCGGTGAGGAAGATGTTCAGCTTGGCCACGTCGTGCAGGTAGCCGCCGGAGGCCTCGATCACCGCCTTGAGGTTCTCGAACACCTGCACGGTCTGCTCCTCGAAGCCCTCGACCAGTTCCATGGTCTGCGGGTTCAGCGGGATCTGGCCGGAGACGTAGACGGTGTTGCCGGCCTTGATCGCCTGGGAGTAGGTGCCGATGGCCGCGGGGGCCTTGTCGGTGTGGATAACGGTCTTGGTCATGTCGACTCCTTGCGAGGGGTGGGATCAGCTGCGCACGCGGGTGATCCGGACCACCCCCTTGAGCGCGCGCAGCTTCTTGATGACGCGGGCCAGGTGCACGCGGTCGTGTACGCTGACCACCAGTTGGACCACGCTGACGCGACCGTCGCGCTCGTCCATGCTGATCTTCTCGATGTTGCCGTCGGCGGCGTTGACGCTGGTCGCCAGCAAAGCGATCAGGCCGCGCTGGTGTTCCAGCTCGACGCGCAGCTCGACGTTGAACTCGCCGGTGACATCCTTGGCCCAGCTGAGCTGGATGCATTTTTCCGGGTTGTTGCGGATTTCGCTGATGTTCTTGCAGCTTTCCAGGTGCACCACCATGCCCTTGCCGGCCGACAGGTGGCCGACGATGGGGTCGCCGGGGATCGGCGTGCAGCACTTGGCGTAGCTCAGCACCAGGCCCTCGGTGCCGCGGATCGCCAGCGGCCCCTCGGCGTTGGTGGCGGCGGCGTTGCCTTCGCTGGAGAGCAGGCGGCGGGCGACCACGTAGGCCATGCGGTTGCCCAGGCCGATTTCTTCGAGCAGGTCCTCGAAGACTTCCATGCGGTACTCGTTGAGCACGCCCTGGATGCGTTCGGCGGGGATTTTCTCCAGGTGGCTGTCGAAGCCGGCGAGGGTCTTGTTCAGCAGGCGCTCGCCGAGGCTGATGGACTCGGAGCGGCGTTGCTGCTTGAGCGCATGGCGGATGTGCGTGCGCGCCTTGCCGGTGACCACGAAGTTGAGCCAGGCCGGGTTCGGCCGGGTGCCCGGCGCGGTGACGATCTCCACCGTCTGGCCGCTTTGCAGCGGCTCGGACAGCGGCGCCAGGCGGCGGTTGATGCGGCAGGCGATGCAGCTGTTGCCGACGTCTGTGTGCACCGCGTAGGCGAAGTCCACCGCCGTGGAGCCCTTGGGCAGCTCCATGATGCGGCCCTTGGGCGTGAAGATGTAGACCTCGTCCGGGAACAGGTCGATCTTCACGTTCTCGATGAATTCCAGCGAGTTGCCGGCGCGCTGCTGCAGTTCGAGGATGCCCTTGACCCACTGGCGGGCGCGGGCGTGGGTGCCTTTCTGCACCTCGTCCTCGTTGGACTTGTACAGCCAGTGCGCGGCGATGCCGTGGTTGGCCATCTCTTCCATCTCGCGGGTGCGGATCTGGATCTCGATGGGCACGCCGTGCATGCCGAACAGGGTGGTGTGCAGCGACTGGTAGCCGTTGGCCTTGGGAATCGCGATGTAGTCCTTGAAGCGGCCGGGGAACGGCTTGTACAGGTTGTGCACGGCGCCGAGCACGCGGTAGCAGGTGTCGACCTTGTCGACGATGATGCGGAAGGCGTAGACGTCCATGATCTCGTTGAACGCCTTGCGCTTGCCGCGCATCTTCTTGTAGATGCTGAACAGGTGCTTCTCGCGGCCCAGCACCTGGCCTTCCATGCCTTCGCGGGCGAGGCAGTTGACCAGCGATTCCTGGATCTTGCCGACGATCTCGCGGCGGTTGCCGCGGGCCTTCTTGACCGCCTGGCGGATGCGCTCGGAGCGCATCGGGTGCATGGCCTTGAAGCCCAGGTCCTCGAATTCCACGCGCATGCTGTGCATGCCCAGGCGGTTGGCGATGGGCGCGTAGATTTCCAGGGTTTCCTTGGCGATGCGCCGGCGCTTCTCGCCGGACAGCACTTCCAGGGTGCGCATGTTGTGCAGGCGGTCGGCCAGCTTGACCAGGATCACGCGGATGTCGCGGGCCATGGCCATGGCCATCTTCTGGAAGTTCTCGGCCTGGGCCTCGGCCTTGGACTCGAAGTTCATCTGGGTCAGCTTGCTGACCCCGTCCACCAGTTCCGAGACGGTCTCGCCGAACTGCGCGGTGAGCGCTTCTTTGGCGATGCCAGTGTCCTCGATCACGTCGTGCAGCATGGCCGCCATCAGGCTCTGATGGTCCATGTGCATGTCGGCGAGGATGTTGGCGACGGCGAGCGGATGGGTGACGTAGGCCTCGCCGCTGCGGCGGCGCTGCCCGTCATGGGCCTGCTCGGCGTAGTAGTACGCACGGCGGACCAGGTTGACCTGGTCCGGGCCGAGGTAGCTCGAGAGCCGGTCGGCGAAGGCGTCTATGCTCGGCAAGGCATCACCCCCTGCCGAGTGGACGGCGCCTGTGGTCGTCGGCCGGTCATCGAATTACAGGGCCTCGTTGTTGGCCTCGTCCTCGAAGGCGGCGAACAGCGGTTCTTCTTCAACCACGTCCTCCTGCTGAACGACTTCAGCATCGACCAGGCCGGAAGCGATCTCGCGCAGGGCGACCACGGTGGGCTTGTCGTTTTCCCAGGCTACCTTCGGCTCCTTGCCGCCGGTGGCCAGCTGGCGCGCGCGCTTGGTGGCGAGCATGACCAGCTCGAAACGGTTATCGACGTTGTCCAGGCAGTCTTCGACGGTGACGCGGGCCATGGTGTTCCTCGTTGCGGAAAAATGGAGCCCGGGTTTCCGGGCGGACTGAATAGTCTAAAAAATCGCCAATCTTTATGGAAGGGCCGTTTGTTATGCCGACGGCTGCAACAACTCGCCGAGCAACCGCTCGTGGCGCTTCTGCTGGGCGTCCTGGCGCAGCTGGCGGGCCCGGAAGATCGACTTGAGGTCTTCCAGAGCATGGGCGAAATCGTCGTTGATCACCAGATGATCGTACTCGACGTAGTGACTCATTTCGTTGACCGCCTCGTACATGCGCCGCTCGATCACCTCGTCGCTGTCCTGGCCGCGGTTGGTCAGGCGCTGGCGCAGGGCGTGCTGGCTCGGCGGGAGGATGAAGATCGACTGCGCGTGGGGCATCAGCCGGCGCACCTGCTGGGCGCCCTGCCAGTCGATCTCCAGGATCAGGTCGAGGCCTTCCTCGAGGGTCTTTTCCACCCAGCGCTGCGAGGTGCCGTAGAGGTTGCCGAAGACTTCCGCGTGCTCGAGGAACTCGTCGCGCTCGAGCATGGCGGTGAAAGTGTCGCGGCCGACGAAATGATAGTTCACCCCGTCCACCTCGCCCGGGCGCATGCCGCGAGTGGTGTGGGAGACCGAGACGCGTACGCTGGGCATGGCCTCAAGCAGCGACTTCACCAGGCTGGTCTTGCCGGCGCCGGAAGGCGCGGAAACGATGTAGAGGGTGCCGGACATGGCTGAATCCTGGGGCTATGGGTGGAAAGCGAGCGTGCGGCTCACTCGATATTCTGGACCTGCTCGCGCATCTGTTCGATGAGCACCTTGAGGTTCACCGCGGCCTGGGTCGAGCGCGGGTCGAAGGCCTTGGAGCCGAGGGTGTTGGCCTCGCGGTTGAGCTCCTGCATGAGGAAGTCCAGGCGGCGGCCGGCGGCGCCGCCGGCCTTGAGCACGCGGCGCACCTCGGCGACGTGGGTGCTCAGGCGGTCGAGTTCCTCGGCGACGTCGCTCTTCTGCGCCAGCAGGACCATTTCCTGCTCCAGGCGCTGCGGGTCGGCTTCCAGCTTCAGTTCGGCGAAGCGGTCGAGGATCTTCTGGCGCTGGTTGCCGAGCATCTGCGGCACCAGTTCGCGCAGGTTGGCCACTTCTTCCTGCATGGCGCCCAGGCGCTCGTCGATGATCCGCGCAAGCTCGGCGCCTTCGCGGGCGCGGCCGGCCTTGAGCTCGTCCAGGGCCTGGTTGAAGGCGGCCATGGCCTCGGCGTTGAGCGCCTGTGGGTCGGCGGCGTCGCCCACCAGCACGCCCGGCCAGGCCAGCACGGCCAGCGGGTCGATCGGCGCCGGCTGCTTGATCAGCGCGGCCACGCCCTCGGCGGCGCCCACCAGTTGCGCGGCGCGCTCGCGGTCGACCTGCAGCGGCTTGCCGGCGGTGTCTTCGTTGAAGCGCAGGGTGCATTCCACCTTGCCGCGCGACAGGCCCTGGCGCAGCGCCTCGCGCACCGGGCCCTCGAGGTCGCGGAAGCTTTCCGGCAGGCGCAGGTTCGGCTCCAGGTAGCGGTGGTTCACCGAGCGCAGTTCCCAGCTCAGGGTCCCATTGGTCGCGGCCCGTTCGACGCGGGCGAAGGCGGTCATGCTGTGAACCATGGGGCTACCTCGTAGTGATTCGGCTGAGAGCCTGGTTACGACCTGCTGCGCGTCGGCATGACTGCGTTGAAAGCAGGCGAGTGATGCTCATTTAGCGGACTAAACTGCGCTCCCTCGCCTGCTTTCGCCTTGTCCTGCTCTAGCTCGCGAGATCGTAAACAGGCTCTGAAGCGATGAAATGTCATCGTGAACCGGCAATTGTACCCCAGCGCGGCGGGCCATCGCACGCCGGCGGTGGTTGCCGGCGGGCGCGGGCCTCTATAATGGCCGCCAGTATCCGTTCGAATCTCGCATAGGAAGTCTCGATGAACCGTCCCAGTGGCCGCGCCGCCGACCAGTTGCGCCCGATCCGCATCACCCGCCACTACACCAAGCATGCCGAAGGGTCGGTGCTGGTGGAGTTCGGCGACACCAAGGTGATCTGCACCGTCAGCGCCGAGGCCGGCGTGCCGCGCTTCCTCAAGGGCCAGGGGCAGGGCTGGCTGACCGCCGAGTACGGGATGCTGCCGCGCTCCACCGGCGAGCGCAACGCGCGCGAGGCCAGCCGCGGCAAGCAGGGCGGCCGCACCCTGGAGATCCAGCGCCTGATCGGCCGCTCGCTGCGCGCCGCGCTGGACCTGACCAAGCTGGGCGAGAACACCCTGTACATCGACTGCGACGTGATCCAGGCCGACGGCGGTACCCGCACCGCGTCCATCACCGGCGCCACCGTGGCGCTGATCGACGCCCTGGCGGTGCTGAAGAAGCGTGGCTCGCTCAAGGGCAACCCGCTCAAGCAGATGGTCGCCGCGGTGTCCGTGGGCATCTACCAGGGCGTGCCGGTGCTGGACCTGGACTACCTGGAGGACTCCGCCGCCGAGACCGACCTGAACGTGGTGATGACCGATGCCGGCGGCTTCATCGAGGTGCAGGGCACCGCCGAGGGCGAGCCATTCCGTCCGGCCGAGCTGAACGCCATGCTGGAGCTGGCGCAGCAGGGCATGCAGGAGCTGTTCGAGCTGCAGCGCGCCGCGCTGGCCGACTGACACGGGAGGGGCGGGGATGAACGACGAACTGCAGGTACGGCCGAGCCAGGAAGCACGGCAGTGGGCGATGTTCTGCCACTTCTCCGCCTTCCTCGGCCTAGTCTTCCCCTTCGGCAACCTGCTGGGCCCGCTGATCGTCTGGCAGATCAAGCGCGAGTCCGATCCCTTCGTCGACAGCCAGGGCAAGGAAGCGCTGAACTTCCAGATCACCGTCAGCCTGGCGATGCTGGTGAGCTTCTTCCTCTGCCTGCTGGTGATCGGCTTCCTGCTGCTGGCGCTGGTCTGCGCCGGCGCCCTGGTGCTGACGGTGATAGCGGGGGTCAAGGCCAACGAGGGCCGCGACTACCGCTATCCGTTCACCTGGAGGCCGATCAAATAGGCGGCAGGCTACAGGCGGCAGGCCACAGGCGAAAAGCGGTGGCCGGCGCAGGCTGGGCTCTTCGCTCCTGCCTGCAGCCTGCCGCCTGAAGCCTGCAGCTCGTCTTAAATGCTCAACGTCCAGTCGTAGTCGATGATCAGCGGCGCATGGCGCGAGAAGCGCGGCTGCCGCGGCAGCTTGGCGCTGCGCACGAAGCGGCGCAGACCCGGGGTGAGGATCTGGTAGTCGAAGCGCCAGCCCAGGTTCAGCATCTCGGCCTGCTCGCTGTCCGGCCACCAGCTGTACTGGTCGCCTTCGCGGTTCACTTCGCGCAGGGCGTCGACGTAGCCCATGTTGCCGAACACCTCGTCCATCCAGCCGCGCTCGGGCGCGAGGAAGCCGGGCATCTGCTGGCACTCGCGCCAGTTCTTCACGTCCAGCTTGTTGTGGGCCAGGTACAGCGACCCACAATAGATGTACTCGCGGCGCTTGCGGCGCTGCTTGTTCAGGTAGGCGGCGAAGTCTTCCATGAACTTGAACTTCTGGTTCAGGTTCTCGTCACCCTCCTGCCCGCTCGGCAGCAGGATGCTGGCAATACTCACCTTATCGAAATCGGCTTGCAGGTAGCGCCCGTAACGATCGGCCATCTCGAAACCCAGCCCGCTTATGACGGCCTTGGGTTGCAGACGACTATAGATTGCGACGCCACCCTGGCTGGGCACTTCTGCATCGCAGGCGTACAGGAAGTAGCCGTCCAGCTGGTAGGACGGGTCATCCAGATCGAAAGCGGAGGCGCGGGTATCCTGCAAGCAGATCACGTCGGCATTCTGGGCTTGCAACCAGCTGAGCAATCCCCGCTCGGCTGCAGCCTGAATACCATTCACGTTCACACTGATGATCCGCATAAATGGCCCCCAAAATCACGTGTGTGTATGATACCCGAGCTCAAACGGTTTAGCTAAATTCATACCGGCCGGTTCTCTCCCATGCAGGCATATCAACGCGATTTCATTCGTTTCGCCATCGAGCGCGGTGTACTGCGCTTCGGTGAATTCACCCTCAAGTCCGGGCGCACCAGCCCCTATTTCTTCAATGCCGGCCTGTTCAACAGTGGCCTGGCATTGGCCAGGCTGGGGCGCTTCTACGCCGCCGCGGTGGTCGACAGCGGCATCGATTTCGACGTCCTGTTCGGCCCGGCCTATAAAGGAATCCCGCTGGCTGCCGCTACAGCTGTGGCCCTGGCCGAGCAGCACGGCCGCGACCTGCCCTGGTGCTTCAACCGCAAGGAAGCCAAGGACCACGGCGAAGGCGGTACCCTGGTGGGCGCGCCGCTGGCCGGCCGGGTGCTGATCGTCGACGACGTGATCACCGCCGGCACCGCGATCCGCGAGGTCATGCAGATCATCGAGGCCCAGGGCGCCAGGGCGGCCGGCACGCTGATCGCGCTGAACCGCCAGGAGCGCGGCAAGGGCGAGCTGTCGGCGATCCAGGAAGTGGAGCGTGACTTCGGCATGCCGGTGGTCAGCATCGTGTCGCTGGAGCAGGTCCTCGAGTACCTGGCCGGCGACGCCGAGCTCAAGCGCCACCTGCCGGCGGTCGAGGCCTATCGCGCGCAGTACGGAATCTAACCAAACAGGGTGTCCGGCATGGCCAAGCAGGGTGCTTTTCGCCGTGGTGCATTGATCGGGTTGCTGGCCGTCGGGCTGGCTGGGCCGGTGCTGGCGGCGAATTCCGCCGGCAATCCCGCGTCCGGCGGCGCCGTCGAGATGTACCGCTACGTCAACGACAAGGGCGTGACCGTCATCGACCGCCTGGGCGTGCCGTCGCAGTACATCGGCAAGGGTTACGAGGTGCTCAACGAGCAGGGCCGGGTGGTCCGCGTGGTGCCGCCGGCGCCGACCGCGGAGGAAATCCAGCAGCGCAAGGCCGCTGCCGCCCAGGCCAGTTCGGATGCGCAGCTGCTGCGCCTGTACACCAGCGTCGAGGACGTCGACCGCGCCCGCGAGCGCAAGCTGGCCGAGCTGGATGGCCTGAGCAGCGTGGCCCGGGGCAACCTGCAGTCGGTGAAGACGCAGCAGGGCAACCTGCAGGCCCAGGCCGCCGACGCCGAGCGCGCCGGACGCCAGGTGCCGCAGCAACTGGTCGAGCAGCTGGGCAACCTGAAGGACGAGGAGCAGCGCCTGCTGCGCGACATCGCCCACTACCAGCAGCTGCGCGCCCAGGCCAAGGCCACCTTCGACGCCGACCGCGCGCGCCTGGCGCAATTGCTCGGCGCCTCCCGCTAGCCCGTCAGCTGGCGGGCAATCGCTCGAAAGCCGCGATGCGCTCGCGCAGCCAGTCCGGCAGGGGCTGGCTCTGCCGCTGGTCGTTGGCGTAGGCGTAGATCAGCTCGCCGAGGGTCAGCGGCTGTTCCTCGCACCAGATCGCCACCTGGAAGGTCAGGCTGCTGCGCCCCAGGCGCGCGACGCGCACGCCCATGTCCAGCCAGTCGTCGTAGCGCGCCGGGGCGAAGTACTCCAGGCTGCTCTTCACCGCGAACAGGTCGCCGCCGCCACGCAGCAGGTCGGCCGGGTAGCGGATCTCCAGGTTGCGGTAGTACTCGGTAGTCGCCACGTCGGCATAGGTCAGGTAGTTGCCGTTGAAGACGATGCCTTGCGGGTCGACCTCCGACCAGCGCACGCGCAGGCCGTGGAAGAAGCGGAATTCGTGGCGCTCGGGGAAAACTGAAGGCATTGCGGCCTCCGCGGGGAAGAGGGGAGCCGCCACGGCGGGCGCCGTGGCGGGCAGTGCTCAGTGACGCGGCTTGCGGTTGCTGATCAGGGTGCCGACGCCGCTGTCGGTGAAGATCTCCAGCAGCACGGCGTTGGGCACGCGGCCATCGATGATGTGCGCGCTGGTCACGCCGCCCTGCACCGCTTCCAGGGCGCAGCGGATCTTCGGCAGCATGCCGCCGTAGATGGTGCCGTCGGCGATCAGGCCGTCCACCTGCTCGGTGGTCAGGCCGGTGAGCACCTGGCCCTGCTTGTCCATCAGGCCGGCGATGTTGGTCAGCAGCATCAGCTTCTCGGCCTTCAGCGCTTCGGCCACCTTGCCGGCCACCAGGTCGGCGTTGATGTTGTACGACTCGCCGTTGGCGCCGACGCCGATGGGCGCGATCACCGGGATGAAGTCGCCCTTGACCAGCATGTTCAGCAGCTCGGTGTTGACCCCGGTGACTTCGCCGACGTGGCCGATGTCGATGATCTCCGGCTTGGTCATCTCCGGGGTCTGGCGGGTGACGGTGAGCTTCTTCGCGCGGATCAGCTCGGCGTCCTTGCCGGTCAGGCCGATGGCGCTGCCGCCGTGGCGGTTGATCAGGTTGACGATGTCCTTGTTCACCTGGCCGCCGAGGACCATCTCCACCACGTCCATGGTCTGCGCGTCGGTGACGCGCATGCCGTCGATGAAGTGGCTTTCGATCGACAGCCGGTTGAGCAGGTCGCCGATCTGCGGGCCGCCGCCGTGCACCACCACCGGGTTGATGCCGACCGCCTTCATCAGCACCACGTCGCGGGCGAAGCTGTTCTTCAGCTCGTCGGTCTCCATGGCGTTGCCGCCGTACTTGATGACCAGCGTCTTGCCGACGAAACGGCGGATGTAGGGAAGCGCTTCGGCAAGGACGCGGGCTACCTGGGCTGCGTCATCGCGGCTCTGGGACATGGTGCTGGGCTCCGGCATGGTCAGGTCAGAAGGGGATGGTCAGGGCGGGGTCGACCGCCTTGAGCTGGTTGCGGAACACGTCCTTGATGCGTTCCAGTTCGGCTTCGGAGTCCGCCTCGAAGCGCAGCACCAGCACCGGGGTGGTGTTGGAGGCGCGTACCAGGCCCCAGCCTTTGGGGTAATCCACACGCACGCCGTCGAGGGTGGTGAGGTTGGCATCGCCCCACTGGCCGCCGCGCTGCAGCGCGTCGATGAGGGCGAACTTGCTCTCGTCGGTGACGGTGATGTTGATCTCCGGGGTGGAGATGTCCAGCGGGAAGGCGGAGAACACGTGTTCGCTGTCGCGCTTGTCGAGGCTGATGATCTCCAGCAGTCGGGCGGCGCTGTAGATGCCGTCGTCGAAGCCGAACCAGCGCTCCTTGAAGAAGATGTGGCCGCTCATCTCGCCGGCGAGCAGGGCGCCGGTCTCCTTCATCTTCTTCTTGATCAGCGAGTGGCCGGTCTTCCACATCACCGGGCGGCCGCCGTAGCCGCTGATCAGCGAGATCAGGCGGCGGGTGCACTTGACGTCGAAGATGATGTCGGCGCCGGGGTTGCGCGAGACCACGTCCTTGGCGAACAGCATCAGCAGACGGTCGGGGTAGATGATGGTGCCTTCGTTGGTCACCACGCCCACGCGGTCGCCGTCGCCGTCGAAGGCCAGGCCGAGGTCGGCGCCGGTTTCCCTGACCTTGGCGATCAGGTCTTCCAGGTTCTCCGGCTTGCCCGGGTCCGGGTGGTGGTTGGGGAAGGTGCCGTCGACGTCGCAGTACAGCGGGATGACGGTGCAGCCCAGGGCCTCGATCAGTTGCGGGGCGATCACGCCGGCGACGCCGTTGCCGCAGTCCACCACCACTTTCAGCGGCTTGGCCAGGGCGATGTCGTCGCGGATCTGCTGGAAGTAACGCGGCAGGATGTCCAGCTGCTGAACGTTGCCCACGCCGGAGGCGAGGTCGTTGTTCTCGATGCGCTCGCGCAGGGCCTGGATCTGCTCGTTGGCCAGGGTCTCGCCGGCGACGACGATCTTGAAGCCGTTGTAGTTCGGCGGGTTGTGGCTGCCGGTGAGCATCACGCCCGACTTGCCTTCCAGGACGTTGGCCGCGTAGTACAGCACCGGGGTCGGCACCATGCCGATGTCGGTGACCTGGCAGCCGCAGTCGAGCAGGCCCTGGATCAGTTGCTGGACCAGCTCCGGGCCGGACAGGCGGCCATCGCGGCCGACGCTGACGCAGGGCTCGCCACGGGCCAGGCTCTCGGAACCGATGGCGCGGCCCACCCAGTAGGCGGTTTCGGCGGTCAGGGTGTCGCCGACCACGCCGCGGATGTCGTAGGCGCGGAAGATGCTGGCGGGCAGTTGCGGTGCTTTGGGCGTGCTCATGACGGGGGTTTGCTCCAATCCCAGGAGGTCCTGGTCTTCATCAAGAATGTCGATGTCCAGAATGTCGGTGTTCTGGAACAGTGGGTCGACCAGCTGCGTCTCGGCGCTGGCCGGCTTGTCGATCTTCGCCGCCACCGGGCGGGGCTCGGGCGCTGGTGCGGGGCTGGCGGGGGCCGGGGACTCGACCTTGCGCCTGGGCTGCCGCGCCAGCGCCTGGGCCAGCGGTTGCAGTGCGGCCAGGCCGACTTCAGGTGCTTTGGCAGTGCGCGGGCCACCGAGTTCCTGCAAGTACTGACCGATGGCCTGGGCGTCCTGGCGCAGGCGCCGTTGCAGGGCGCTCTGGGCGAGGTACACGCCCAGCAGCGCGCCGGCCAGGGCCAGCAGCGCGGCGCAGCCCAGCAGCGCCGGGGAGTACAGGGTCGCGGTCAGGGCCGGGCCGGGGGTGAAGGTGAGTTTCCAGTTCGGGTTGCCGCTGGCCAGGTTCAGCGCTGAGGCGTTGCTGGCCTCGCCGCGTTGCAGCAGGACCTGCGCCGGCGAGCTGCCGAACTGCTGGGCCAGTTGCAGCTGGCCGGTGTCGGCGGGCATGTCCGGCAGGGCCTTGAGCAGGCGCTGCAGGTCGAAGACCAGCATCAGGCTGCCCTGGATGGCGTTGTCCGGGCCGCGCAGCGCGGTGGCGCTGTAGAGCAGCCAGCGCTGGCCGACGCGGTAGGCCTCGGGGGCGACGTTCTGCCCGCTCTCGGCGCGGCGCAGCATGTCCAGGGCGGCGTAGTTCAGCGGGCCGGGGCGCTGGTTGTCCTGGCTGGCCTGGCCGCTGGCGTTGAGGTGGGCGTCCACCAGGCCGTCCTGGTGCCAGTGGGCGAGGGTGGCCTCCAGGGCGCGGGTGCTGTTGGCATCGGCCAGCGCCGGCAGCAGCGCGGGGTTGGCCGCCGCGCTACGGGTGTCGGCGGCGAGCTGGAGCAGGGCCTGGCGCAGGACGCCGGACTGGCTTTCGCCCCAGGCGCTGGCCAGCTGCTGGCGGTGCATCTGCTCGGCGCTGCCGAACAGGCTCAGCCACAGCAGGGCGCCGGCGGCGGCCACGCCGAGGGTCGCCACGCCGAAGGCCGGCAGCAGCGACTTCAGTTCCGGCCGGGACGTCGAGCCCGCCGAAACCTTCGGCGGCGGGGCGACTTCCGGCAGGTCGGCCGTTCCCTTGGCAGTGCGTTGGAAAAGTTTCATGCAACATCTCCTCGGCGAATCGTCCTGGAGGATTGTGTCAGTGGCTGCCGGAGTGCCCGAAACCACCGGCGCCACGCTGGCTCTCGTCGAAGCTGTCGACCAGCTCGAAATGCGCCTGCACCACCGGCACCAGCACCAGTTGGGCGATGCGCTCGCCAATGGCGATGGTGAAGGGGGTGTTGCCGCGGTTCCAGCAGGAGACCATCAGCTCGCCCTGGTAGTCCGAGTCGATCAGCCCGACCAGGTTGCCCAGCACCACGCCGTGCTTGTGGCCCAGGCCCGAGCGCGGCAGCACCAGCGCGGCCAGGCCGGGGTCGGCGATGTAGATGGACAGGCCGGTGGGGATCAGCAGCGTCTGGCCCGGTTCGAGGACGGTGTCCTCCTTGAGCATGGCACGCAGGTCCAGGCCGGCGGAGCCGGGGGTGGCGTACTGCGGCAGGGGGAATTCGGCGCCCAGGCGCGGGTCGAGGATCTTGGCTTGCAGGGAATGCATCGGGTTCTCAGTGCTGGTTCAGGCGGTCGGCGATGAAGGCGATCAGCTGGCGGGCGATCTTGCCCTTGCTGGTCTGGGCGAAGGCAGTTTCGTGCAATTCGCGGTCGATCACGGTGATCGCGTTCTCTTCGCTGTTGAATCCGATCGAGGGATTGGCCACGTCGTTGGCCACGATCAGGTCGAGGTTCTTGTCCTTGAGCTTGCGCGAGGCGTACTCCAGCAGGTTCTCGGTCTCCGCGGCGAAGCCCACGCTGAACGGCCGGTCGGCGCGCTGGGCGAGGGTGGCGAGGATGTCCGGGTTGCGCACCAGCTGCAGCAGCAGGCCGTCGCCCTTGGTCGGGTCCTTCTTCAGTTTCTGCGCGGCCACCACCTCGGGGCGGTAGTCGGCCACCGCGGCGGCGGCGATCAGCAGGTCCGCCGGTATCGCGGCCTCGCAGGCGGCGAGCATGTCGCGGGCGCTGACCACATCGACGCGGCTCACCCGGTCGGGCGTGGGCAGGTGCACCGGGCCGGTCACCAGGGTCACCCGCGCGCCGGCTTCGGCGGCGGCCTCGGCGAGGGCGAAGCCCATCTTCCCGGAGCTGTGGTTGGTGATGTAGCGCACCGGGTCGATGTTTTCCTGGGTGGGGCCGGCGGTGATCAGCACGTGCCGGCCGGTCAGCGACAGGAACTGGAAGCAGTCGGCGGCGCGCTGGGCCAGCTCCTCGGCCTCGAGCATGCGCCCCGGGCCGACGTCGCCGCAGGCCTGGCTGCCGGCGGCCGGGCCGAAGAAGCGCAGGCCGCGGCCGCGCAGCAGCTCGGCGTTGGCCTGGGTGGCCGGGTCGCGCCACATGGCCTGGTTCATCGCCGGGGCCAGGGCGACCTGGGCGTCGGTGGCCAGCACCAGGGTGGTCAGCAGGTCGTTGGCCACGCCCTGGGCCAGGCGCGCCATGACGTCCGCGGTGGCCGGGGCGATCAGCACCAGGTCGGCCCAGCGGGCCAGCTCGATGTGGCCCATGGCCGCTTCGGCGGCGGGGTCGAGCAGGTCCAGGTGCACCGGGTGGCCGGACAGCGCCTGGAGCGTCAGCGGGGTGATGAACTCACGGCCGCCCTGGGTCATCACCACGCGGACTTCCGCGCCCTGGTCGCGCAGGCGGCGGACCAGTTCGGCACTCTTGTAGGCCGCAATACCGCCGCCCACGCCGAGAACGATGCGTTTTCGATAGAGCCGCTGCATAGGCCCGCCTTATCTTCGGAATTGGATGACGCGCGTCTGGGCCGGAGACGCCTCCCCAGGCCTCCGGTCGCGCGAAAGGGACGGGCTAAGATAGCACAGCGCCCGCCCCGGCACAGCGGGCGGCTCGACAGGGAGGCTGCATGAGCATTCGTCACTGGCCCGCCGCGGAACGCCCGCGGGAAAAACTCCTGGAACAGGGCGCCGGCAGCCTCAGCGATGCGGAGCTGCTGGCGATCTTCCTGCGCACGGGCGTGGCGGGCTGCAGCGCGGTGGACCTGGCCCGGCGCCTGCTGAAGGAGTTCGGCAGCCTGCGCGCGCTGCTGGAGGCCGACCAGGCCAGCTTCAGCAGCCACCTGGGCCTGGGCCGGGCGAAGTACGCGCAACTGCAGGCGGTGCTGGAAATGGCCCGCCGCCACCTGGCCGAGCAGCTGCGCCGCGACTCCGCCCTGGAGAGCCCGCAGGCGGTGCGCGACTTCCTCAAGGCGCGGCTGCGCCACGAGGCCCACGAGGTGTTCGCCTGCCTGTTCCTCGACGGCCGGCACCGCGCCCTGGCCTTCGAGGTGCTGTTCCACGGCTCCATCGACAGCGCCAGCGTGTACCCGCGCCAGGTGGTCAAGCGCGCCCTGGCGCACAACGCCGCGGCGCTCATCCTCACCCACAACCATCCGTCGGGCATCGCCGAGCCGAGCCAGGCCGACCGCGTGCTGACGCGGCGCCTGAAGGACGCCCTGGCGCTGGTGGACGTGCGCGTGCTCGACCACTTCATCGTCGGTGACGGCGAGCCGCTGTCGATGGCGGAGATGGGCTGGGTCTGACGCGCGCCGGGCGGCTGGCAGCGGCCACCCGCCCGGCGAGGAGCCTCAGAGGCTGACCTTGGAGAAGTCCTGGCGGCCGAAGGGGTTCACGGCGTAGCCCTTGACCTCCTTGCGCAGCAGCACCGAGGCCGTGGGGTGCGCCAGCGGCAGCCACAGGGCCTGGTCGTGGATCAGCCGCTGGGCGTCGTGGTAGAGCGCGCTGCGCTTGTCCTGCTCGCTGAGCGCCTTGCCCTGGCTGATCAGGCTGTCCAGCCTCGGGTCGCAGAAGCGCGCGAAGTTCAGCCCGGACTTCACGCTGGCGCAGGAGAATTGCGGGGTGAGGAAGTTGTCCGGGTCGCCGTTGTCGCCGGCCCAGCCCATGAACAGCAGGTCGTGCTCGCCGGCCTTGGCGCGGCGGATCAGCTCGCCCCATTCGATCACCCGCACCTCGGCCTTGACGCCGATCTTCGCCAGGTCGGCCTGCAGCAGCTGCGCGCCCAGGCTCGGGTTGGGGTTGAGCAGGCTGCCGCTGGGGCGTGTCCAGATGGTGGTCCTGAAACCGTCCTTGAGCCCGGCCTTTTCCAGCAGCGCCCGGGCCCGGGCCGGGTCGTAGGGGTAGCCGGGGATGTCCTTGGCGTAGCTCCAGGTGTTCGGCGGGTAGACGCCCTCGGCGGCGCTGGCGCTGCCCTCGAACACCGACTTCAGGTAGGTCTGGCGGTCGAAGGCGAGGTTGATCGCCTGGCGCACCTCGGGCTTGTCCAGCGGCGGGTGCTGGCTGTTCAGGGCGACGAAGGCGGTCATGAATGCCGGCGTCTGCTCGACGCGCAGGGCCGGGTCCTTGGCCGCGGCCTCGACGTCCAGCGGCTTGGGCGACAGGGCGATCTGGCATTCGCCGCGCTTCAGGCGCTGCAGGCGCACGTTGGCGTCGGGGGTGATGGCGAACAGCAGGTTGTCCACCGCCGGCTTGCCGGCGAAGTAGTCCGGGTTGGCTGTGTAGCGGATCTGCGCGTCCTTCTGGAAGCGCTTGAACACGAAGGGGCCGCTGCCGATGGGCTGGGCGTTGAGCTTCTCCGGGGTGCCGGCCTTCATCAACTGGTCGGCGTACTCGGCGGAATAGATGGAGGCGAAGCCCATGCTGAGCATGGGCAGGAAGGTGGCGTCGGGGTGGCTGAGGGTGAAGCGCACCTGGTGTTCGTCGACCTTCTCCAGGCCTTTTATCAGAGCCGGCAGCTGTAGCGACTGGGCGTGGGGGAAGCCGCTCTGCGCCACCTTGTGCCAGGGGTTGGCGGGGTCGAGCATGCGCTGGAAGCTGAACAGCACGTCGTCGGCGCCCAGTTCGCGACCGGGGTTGAAGTAGTCGGTGTGGTGGAACTTCACCCCGGCGCGCAGCCTGAAGTCGTAGGTCAGGCCGTCGGCGGAGACCGTCCAGCTCTCGGCCAGGCTCGGCACCACCTTGCCCTGCGCCGCGTCGAACTCCACCAGGCGGTTCATCAGCACGTCGGCCGAAGCGTTGGTGGTGGTCAGGGCGTTGAACTGCACGACGTCGAAGCCATCGGGGCTGGCCTCGGTGCAGACGCTGAGGGTGCTGGCGCCGGCCAGGGCGGGGGCGAGCAGCAGGGCGAGGGGAAACAGACGCATGACGGACTCCGGAAATGGTGGGAAAATGCCCGTCCCGTGGGCTGGGCGCAGTCATGCAAGGCCGTTGTCGGCCTTGAACCGGCTACCCTAGACCAAGCCGCGGCGGCCGACAACGGTGAAAGGCGACGAACGGCAACGGCGGCGGGCCGCGGCCGCGCGGCGCCGGCATGTGGATAAGCTGCCTGCGCCCTTGCGGCTCTAAGTGCCTTTCTGATATAAAGCTGCGCTCTTTTCTGGGGCCCTGCCCCGTCGACTCGGAATCGAGCGGCGGACGGGCAGGTAAGACCCGGGTGGAAAACCGAGTATCAACGAGTTCAAGCAGCCAACCCATGCCGGGTTTGGCATGTGGTTTACAGAGGGCTGAGCCATGTCGAGAGTTTGCCAAGTGACCGGTAAGGGTCCGGTTACCGGGAACAACATTTCCCACGCACACAACAAAACCCGCCGCCGTTTCCTGCCGAACCTGCAGCACCACCGTTTCTGGGTTGAGTCCGAGAAGCGCTTCGTACGCCTGCGCGTTTCCGCCAAGGGCATGCGTATCATCGACAAGCGTGGCATCGAGGCCGTCCTGAACGACCTGCGCGCCCGCGGCGAAAAATTCTAAGGAGCTGCAATCATGCGTGAACTGATCCGTCTGGTGTCCAGCGCCGGTACCGGCCACTTCTACACCACCGACAAGAACAAGCGCACCAAGCCTGAGAAGATCGAGATCAAGAAGTTCGATCCGGTCGTTCGCAAGCACGTGATCTACAAGGAAGCCAAGATCAAGTAATTGATCCGGCCCTTGCGAAGAAACCCGCCACCTGGCGGGTTTTTTCATGCCTGCGCGGTGGGGTCGTTCGTGCCACCGGGGCGTCCGGCGCGGCCGGTGAATCCCTACGATGAAATATCCGCGCGCACCGACAAACCACTCAGGACAGTCCCCTCTTCCTTCAGGTCGGGGCGCATAGCCGAGGGTTGGGGAGAGGGTGCTCTTCCCCCCAATACATACGCCCCCGGCAAAAACAAAAACGCCGCTTTAGAGAAAGCGGCGTTTTTCGTCGAACGGCTATCAAGCCTTCTGTTCGAAGATCACATAGACCTTGCGGCAGGGCTCCAGCACCTCCCAGGTGCCCTTGAAGCCGGCCGGGATGACGAAGCGGTCGCCGGTGCGCACGGTCTTGGCGCCGCCGTCGGCGTCGCGGATCACCGACACGCCCTGGAGGATCTCGCAGTACTCGTGCTCGGTGTAGCTGACGGTCCAGTGGCCGACCGCGCCTTCCCAGATGCCGACGTTGAACTGGCCGCAGGGGCTGGCGTAGTGGTTGCGCACGCTTTGCTCGGGATCGCCCTTGAGGACCTTCTCCGGCGCCGGGCGGTAGTGCTCGGCGGCGGTGCCGGCCTGGGCGAAGTCGACGATCTGCTCGATGTTCATGCTGACTCTCGTTTTATTGTGGGTTGTGCGAGTGCCGCGCCCCTGCGGGCGGGCCCGGACGGAGGCGGAATCGATCGAGTCTATGTTTAATAAAACGAACGTGACAAGGCGTTTTAGCCCTAAAGTGTCAAAAATATTGAAAATTCGCCCATCCCGGTTTAGGGTGGCGGACAGCGTGGCCCTCGCGCCGCCTTGCAGAATTTCTGACAGCGCGCCCTTCCCCCGGGCGCCGGGACTTCATAAGTAATTCAATAAGAGGACAAGTTGTCATGAGTACCCTCACTCGCGCCGACTGGGAAGCTCGCGCCCAGAACCTGAAGATCGAAGGCCGCGCCTTCGTCGATGGCCAGTACGTCGACGCCGTCGATGGCGCCACCTTCGATTGCATCAGCCCGGTGGATGGCCGCTTCCTGGCCAAGGTCGCCAGCTGCGACGCCGCCGACGCCGAGCGCGCCGTGCAGGTTGCCCGCGCCGCCTTCGAGGCCGGCGTGTGGTCGCGCCAGGCCCCGGCCAAGCGCAAGAAGATCATGATCCGCTTCGCCGAACTGATGATGCAGCACGCCGAAGAGCTGGCCCTGCTGGAAACCCTGGACATGGGCAAGCCGATCAGCGACGCGCTGAACATCGATGTCGCCAGCGCCGCCAACAGCATCCGCTGGAACGCCGAAGCCATCGACAAGGTCTACGACGAAGTCGCCGCCACCCCGCACGACCAGTTGGGCCTGGTCACCCGCGAAGCCGTGGGCGTGGTTGCCGCCATCGTACCGTGGAACTTCCCCCTGCTGATGTCCTGCTGGAAGCTCGGCCCGGCCCTGGCCACCGGCAACTCGGTGATCCTCAAGCCGTCCGAGAAGTCGCCGCTGACCGCCATCCGCGTTGCCCAGCTGGCCATCGAGGCCGGCATCCCGAAAGGCGTGCTGAACATCCTGCCGGGCTTCGGCCATACCGTGGGCAAGGCCCTGGCCCTGCACATGGACGTCGACACCCTGGTGTTCACCGGTTCGACCAAGATCGCCAAGCAACTGATGGTCTATGCCGGCGAGTCCAACATGAAGCGCGTCTGGCTGGAAGCCGGCGGCAAGAGCCCGAACATCGTCTTCGCCGACGCGCCTGACCTGAAGGCCGCCGCCGAATCCGCCGCCAGCGCCATCGCCTTCAACCAGGGCGAAGTCTGCACCGCCGGTTCCCGCCTGCTGGTGGAGAAGTCCATCAAGGCCGAGTTCCTGCCGCTGGTGGTCGAGGCGCTGCAGGCCTGGAAACCGGGCAACCCGCTGGACCCGGAAACCAACGTCGGCGCGCTGGTCGACACCACCCAGATGAACAACGTGCTGAGCTACATCCAGGCCGGCCACGACGACGGCGCCAAGCTGGTGGCCGGCGGCAAGCGCACCCTGGAAGAGACCGGCGGCACCTACGTCGAGCCGACCATCTTCGACGGCGTGACCAACGCCATGCGCATCGCCCGCGAGGAAATCTTCGGCCCGGTGCTGTCGGTGATCGAGTTCGAGGATGCCGAGGAAGCCGTGCGCATCGCCAACGACACCCCGTACGGCCTGGCCGCCGCGGTGTGGACCGGCAACCTGTCCAAGGCCCACCTGATCGGCAAGGCCCTGCGCGCCGGCAGCGTGTGGATCAACCAGTACGATGGCGGCGACATGACCGCGCCCTTCGGCGGCTTCAAGCAGTCGGGCAACGGTCGCGACAAGTCGCTGCACGCCTTCGACAAGTACACCGAGCTGAAGGCCACCTGGATCAAACTGTAAGACGATCCTGGCCTGAAAGCAGGTCGGCCCCGCGCGTTCGCCGGGGCCGGCTCTGACGAAGAGCCATACCCGCGGCCGGGTTTCCCCATGGGGAGCCCGGCCGCTTTGCATTGCGCACCGGGCTCGGCATCTGGCCCGGAGTGCGCTCCGGATGGAACGGGAGAACGACAATGCGTTGGGGTGCCTATTCCGCTGTCTGCCTGTCGGTCATCAGCATCGGCCTGGCCCTCGGCCTGACCATGCCGCTGGTGTCCCTGCGCCTGGAGGGCTGGGGCTACGGCAGTTTCGCCATCGGCGTGATGGCCGCCACACCGGCCGCCGGCGTGCTGCTCGGCGCGCTGATCTCCGGGCGCCTGGCCGCGCGCCTGGGCACGCCGCGGCTGATGCGCTGGTGCCTGCTCAGCGGGGCCTTTTCCGTCGGCCTGCTGGCGTTGCTGCAGAGCTACCCGGTGTGGCTGCTGCTGCGCCTGCTGATCGGCGTGCAACTGACCGTGGTGTTCATCCTCGGCGAAAGCTGGATCAACCAGTTGGCGGTGGAGAAATGGCGCGGCCGCCTGGTGGCCCTGTACGGCACCGGCTATGCGCTGAGCCAGCTGTCCGGGCCGGTGCTGCTGACCTTCATCGGCACCGCCGACGACCGTGGCTTCTGGCTCGGCGTCGGCCTGCTGGTGTTCGGCTCGTCGCTGTTGATAGGTCGCAGCGGCGCGCCCCGGGTCGATCCGCACAGCGCCTCGGGGCGCGGGCTGTTCGCCTTCTGCGCCAAGCTGCCGGCCGTTGCCTGGGCGGTGGTGCTGTTCGCCGGCTTCGAGGCGATGATCCTCACCCTGCTGCCGGTCTACGGCGTGCGCCAGGGCTTCACCCAGGCGGTGGCGCTGACCATGGTCACGGTGGTGGTGGTCGGCGATGCGCTGCTGCAGCTGCCCATCGGCTGGCTGGCCGACCGCGTGTCGCGCCAGGCGCTGTTCAAGGGCTGCGGCATCGTCCTGCTGCTGAGCAGCCTGGGCATCCCGCTGCTGCTGCACGGGCCGGTGATCTGGCCGGTGCTGGTGCTGTTCGGCGCGAGCGCCGGCGGGCTGTTCACCCTGTCGCTGATCCTCATCGGCGAGCGCTACCGCGATGACGCGCTGGTCCGCGCCAACGCGCACATCGCCCAGCTGTGGGGCATCGGCTGCCTGATCGGGCCGCTGACCACCGGCGCGGTCAGCCAGTGGGTGAGCGGCCATGCGCTGCCGCTGATGATGGCCCTGGGCGCCTTCGGCTTCGTCGTGCTGGTGTGGCGCAAGGGCCTGCCGCCGGTGGAGCTGCAAGGCGACGAGCTGCCCGAGGCGAGCGGGCGCTGAGGCCCGCCGATTGCGCCGAGGCGCTCTTCGTAGGGCGCATAACGCCCCAAGCGTTATCTGCCGTCATCCTGGCGCCGATGTGCCAGCCAACGGCGGATAACCGCGAACGGTTATGCGCCCTACGGTTCCGGGGGAGCATCGGCGGGCCCTACAACATCCTCTCCAGGCCGATTGCGCTGGCGATCCAGGCGTTGAAGCGGCGCCACAGGCTGCCCGGCTCGTGGTGCAGCACCCGTGGGTGGCCGTCGATCTCGTCGACCCAGGTCAGCCGCGGGCGGCTGCCGCTGCGGTCGATGCGCACCTGGTAGCTGACGCTGGGCGACATCCCGGCCAGCGCCAGCTTGCGCGTCTGTTCCGCCAGCGCCGGGCTGTCGACGATGACGCCGACCTCGGTGTTCCAGATGATCGAGCGCGGATCGAAGTTGAAGGAGCCGATGAACACCTGGCGCCGGTCGAAGACGATCGCCTTGCTGTGCAGGCTGGCGCTGCTGGAGCCGCGCACCGTCCAGGGTGCGCCGGCCAGGCGCTGGTCCGGCTGGGCGCGCAGCTCGTGGAGCTTCACCCCGTGCTCCAGCAGGGCCATGCGGTAGGGCGCGTAGCCGGCGTGCACGGCCGGCACGTCGGTGGCCTCCAGGGAGTTGGTCAGCAGGCGCACGCTGACGCCCCGGTCGGCGCGGCCGGTGAGGTAGGTGACGCCGCTGTCGGTGGGCACGAAGTAGGCCGAGACCAGGATCAGCTCCTTCGACACCTGGCGGAACAGCGGGTCGAGCTGGGTGCTCAGTTGTTGCTGCGGGCGGCTCTGGCCGCGGTCCAGGACCTTCAGCGGGTCGTCCCAGATGGCCCGGCCGGGGGCCCAGACCAGATCGTCGAGCCAGCTGTCGAGGTTGGTCGAGGCGCCGCGCAGGTGCAGGCGCTGCAGGTAGGCCGAGTGGCGCACCCGGCTCTTCTCCAGGTAGCTGTCCAGGTGCCGCCGGGCGCGTTCGAGGTCGGCGCGCTCGGGCTTGCCCCACAGGTAGTCCTCGATGGGCCGGCTGATGGCGCTGTTCCAGTACTGGTCGAAGCTCTGCCCCAGCTCCGCGGCCACCGGGCCGACGCCGAGCAGGTCGAGGTCGCTGAAGTTCATTTCCGCCTTGGCGCCGAAGTACTCGTCGCCCAGGTTGCGCCCGCCGACGATGGCCACGCTGTTGTCGGCCAGCCACAGCTTGTTGTGCATGCGCCGGTGCTGCTCGGCGAGGTTGAACAGGCGCCCGAGGTTGCGCGTGATGCCGGTGCTGCGGCCCAGGTGCAGCGGGTTGAACAGGCGCACCTGGATGTTCGGGTGGGCGGCCAGGGTGCCGATCTCGTAGTCCCAGCCGTCGCTGCTGGTGTCGTCGATCAGCACGCGCACGCGCACGCCGCGGTCGGCGGCCTTGAGCAGCTCGTGGATGAGCGCGCGGGTAGTGAGGCCGTCGTGGACGATGTAGTACTGGATGTCCAGGCTGCGCTGGGCGGCGCGGATCAGCTCGGCGCGGGCGAGGAAGGCGTCGCTGCTGGAGGCCAGCAGGCGGAAGCCGGAGGCGCCGGGGTGCGCCGCCGCGCGCCGCTGCACGGCGTCGCCGAGGGCCGTGCCGCTCGGCGACAGGGCGTGGGAGGGCGTGGGCAGGGGAACGCTGGCGCAGCCGCCGAGCAACAGCAGCGCCAGCAACAGGAAGCGTTGTAGCAAGCGGGAGTCTCCTGGCGTCCCGGTTGGCGGGACTGCGGAGATTCTAGCCGCTCAGCGCCTCCTTGAAGCGATACCAGGCCATGCCCAGCGCCAGCAGCGGCGAACGCAGCAGCCTGCCGCCGGGGAAGGTGATGTGCGGGACCTTGGCGAACAGCTCGAAGCCGCTGCCCTGCTGCCCGGCGATCGCCTCGGCGAGCAGCTTGCCGGCCAGGTGGGTGGCGTTCACCCCGTGGCCGGAATAGGCCTGGGCGAAGTACACGTTGGGCTGGTCGGGCAGGCGGCCGATCTGCGGCAGGCGGTTGGCGCCGATGCCGATCATGCCGCCCCACTGGTAGTCGATGCGCACCTCGGCCAGGTGCGGGAACACCTTGAGCATCTTCGGCTGCATGTAGGTGGCGATGTCCGCCGGGTCGCGCCCGGAATAGTGGCAGGCGCCGCCGAACAGCAGGCGGTTGTCGGCCGAGAGGCGGTAGTAGTCCAGGGCCACGCGCTGGTCGCACACCGCCATGTTCTGCGGCAGCAGCTCGCGGGCCAGGTCGGCGGGCAACGGCTCGGTGGCGATGACGTAGCTGCCGGCCGGCAGCACCTTGCCGTCGAGGTAGTTGTTCAGGCCGTTCTGGTAGGCGTTGCAGCCGATCACCAGGGTCCTGGCGCGCACGCTGCCCTTGGCGGTGCGCACGCGCACCTCGGCACCGTAGTCGATGTGGGTGACCTGGGAATCCTCGAACAGGCGCACGCCCAGGGACTGCGCGGCGGCCGCCTCGCCCAGGGCGAGGTTGAGCGGGTGCAGGTGGCCCGAGCCCATGTCGACCATGCCGCCGACGTAGCAGTCGGCGCCGACGATGCCGCGCATCTCCTCCTGCGGGACCAGGCGCAGTTCATGGGTGTAGCCCAGGCCCTTGAGCTCCTCGTAGTCCTCGCGGAAGCCCTCGACGTCCGAGGCCTTGTTGGCCAGGTCGCAGTAGCCCCAGGTCAGGTCGCAGTCGATGCCGTACTTCTCCACGCGCTGGCGCACGATCTGCACCGCCTCCAGGCCCATCAGCTTGAGCTGGCGCACGCCGTCCCTGCCGATCACCGGCTCGAACTGCTCGACGCCGTGGCCGACGCCGCGGATCAGCTGCCCGCCGTTGCGCCCGCTGGCGCCCCAGCCAAGCTTGTGGGCCTCCAGCAGGACCACCGAGAAGCCGCGCTCGGCCAGCTCGATGGCGGTGTTCAGCCCGGAGAAGCCGCCGCCGATGATGCACACGTCAGCCTTTTCCTCGCCGGCCAGGGGAGGGCACTCGATGCGACGGTTGACGGTCGCGGCGTAGTAGGAAGGGGCGTGCTGGTCGGTGTGCACCGGGAGGCGAACGCGGGCGTTCATGTGCGATATCCTGATTATTGTGTTGTTAAAATTTTACGCAGGATAAACGCCGACTTCCCGCCGCGCCAAGGGGGGAAGCCGCAAAAGTTCGACAGGCTGTTGCGATCAGTCGGGAATCGGCAGGGTCAGGCTTTCCTTGACCTCTTCCATGACGATATAGCTCTTCGACTCGCGCACGTGCGGCAGCTTCAGCAGGATGTCGCCGAGCAGCTTGCGGTAGGAGGCCATCTCCGAGATGCGCGCCTTCACCAGGTAGTCGAAGTGGCCGGATACCAGGTGGCACTCCAGCACGTGGGGCAGCTTGAGCACCGCGCGGCGGAAGTCCTCGAAGGTGTCGCCGGACTTGTAGTCCAGGCTGATCTCGACGAACACCAGCAGGCTGGCCTTGAGGTACTGCGGGTTCAGCCGGGCGTTGTAGCCCATGATGATCCCTTCGCGCTCCAGGCGCCGCACGCGCTCGGTGCAGGGGGTGGTGGAGAGGCCGACGCGCTCGCCCAGCTCGGTGAAGGAAATGCGCCCTTCTTCCTGGAGGATGCGCAGGATATTGCGGTCGATCTTGTCCAGTTCGCGGCGGCTTTGGTGCTGGGTTCTCATGGAGGCTGCTCGGGGCGGTGCTTATGGTTGGTGATTGTCGCCAAATATAGACGTTAAGCCAGTGGATATCACTGCCCCTTGATCTTCTGCGGGCACGCCGCCAGCCTGTTCCCAGGTCCGCGCCGGATGCGCGGGCCTTCCATTTCCGCCACTGGAGCCTGGCATGCGCTCGACCCGTACCCGAATCCTGCTGTTGCTGGCGCTGCTCGTGGTGCTGCTCGCCGTCTGGGCGGGGCAGGCCTGGCAGCGGCTGCTCGCGGAGCAGGGCGTCACCCGTCTGGACTGGCAGGGGCCGGGGATTTCATTGGACGGCCTGACACTGAAACAGCTGGCCGTGACGCGGGAAAAATCCGCTTCGCGCCTGGATATCCAGGCCGACCAGCTGCGCCTGGGTTGGCCGCGGCGCATCGACGGGCGCTGGCGCCTGGGTGGCCTGGAACTGCAGCGGCTGCACGTGGGGTCCTGGCCCTCCGCCGCGACGACGGAAGAGGCGGGGGAGTGGCCGACGCCCGACCAGGTGGGCCTGTGGCTCGGCCTGCTGCCGCAGCGGGTCGCCCTGCAGCGCGCCGAGTTCGAACTGCCCTGCGCTGGGCAGCAGCGCTGCACTCTGGTCGGCAGCCTGCACTGGCAGCAACTGCCCGGCAATGCCGCGTCCCTGGCCGCCGAACTGCAGCAAGGCGGCCAGCGCCTGGCCCTCGACGGCACCCTGCGCCCGGAACAGGACGCCTGGCGGCTGGCGCTGAAGGCCGATCTGGATGGCGAACGCCTGGTCGACCTCGACGCCAGCTGGGCGCCGGCCGAGCGCCATTGGCGCGGCAGCCTGGCCAGCCCTGGGGTGCCACCGCTGGACGCCGTGCGCGCCTGGCTGGCGCCCTGGTTGCCGACGCCGACCCTGCCGGTTTCCCTGCCCGAGGCCGGGCGCCTGCGCCTGAGCTGGGACAGCACCCTGGGCGGCGACGGCCCCTGGCCGGACTGGCCCGCCCTGCGCGACAGCCAGGGCGAGCTGGAGCTGGCCATGCAACTGCCGCAGCCCTGGCCGCTACCGGGCCTGGGCGCCTTGCAGGGCGACCTGCAGCTGCAGGCGGCGGCGACCCAGCCGGGGCAATGGCGGCCGCGGGTGCTGGACGGCGACCTCTACCTGGCCGACCTCTACGGTGACTGGCTGCAGGCGCTGCCGGTCGGCCTGCGCCCGGCCAGCCTGCGCCTGGGCCTGCAGCCGGACGACAGCACCCCTGGCGCGGTACGCCTGGACCTGCGCGGCAAGGGCGCCAGCGAGCTGCGCCTGCAGGGCGTGCTGGCGCTGGTCGAGGGCGAACCCTTGTCGCTGGCGTTGAGCCAGGCACGCCTGCAGGCCCAGGTGCCGGACCTGCAACTGCCCGGCCTGCGCCTGGGCAAGGCGGCGCTGGACCTGCCGCTGGACGGCGAGATAGGCCAGGCCTCCGCCAGCCTGCGCCTGGGCGCGGGCGCCAAGCTGGGCCTGGGCAGCCTGGCCGGCCCCCAGGGGCTGAAGGCCAGCAAGCTCAGTGCGATACCGGACAAGGCCACGCTGGCCCTGGGGTATGCCGCCGGCCAGCCCTTCAGCCTCGGCTTCGACGGCGCCGTGCAACTGGCGGTCGGCGAGCTGCGCCAGGCGCACCTCAGACCGCTGGCCTGGAGCTACCAGGGCCAGCTCGGCGCCGGCCTGGCCCAGCAGCAGCTCAAGGGCCGGTTGCAGAACAGCGGGGGCCTGGCCGCCGACGTCGAGTTGCGACACCAGGCCGATGGCGCCCTGGACGTTACGGCGCAACTGCCGGAATTCTTCCTGCGCAGCGGCAACCCGCTGGCGGCCAGCCTGGCCGACTGGCCGGCGCTGCTCAGCCTGAACAACGGCCGCCTGCAGGTCCGCGCGCAGTGGCGCCTGCCGCCGGGGCAGGTCGCCCAGCAACTGGACCTGACGCTGAACGGCCGTGGCCTGGAAGGCGTCTACGACCGCAGCGAAATCCACGGCCTGGACGGCGAGGCGAAACTGCAGCTGCGCGGCTCGCAGCTGACGCTGCAGTTGCCCGGCCTGCGCGTGGCGCAGCTCAACCCCGGCGTGCTGCTCGGGCCCCTGCAGTTCCAGGGCGGCTACAGCGCCGGCCTGGACCAGCCGCTGGCCGGCCGCCTGGACTGGCGCCAGGCCGAGCTGAAGCTGTTCGGCGGCCGCGCCTGGCTGGACGCCGGCGTGCTGCAGCTGGCCCGCGACAACCCGGCGCAGAGCCTGCACCTGCAGGGCGTGCTGCTGGAGGAAATCCTCAAGGCCTACCCCGCCGAGGGCCTGGCCGGCAACGGCATCCTCGACGGCGAGCTGCCGCTGCTGATCGGCCCGGCCGGGCTGCGCATCCAGGGCGGCCAGGTGGCCGCGCGGCAGCCGGGCACCCTGCAGTTCCGCTCGGAGAAGATCCGCGCCCTCGGCCAGAGCAACCCGGCCATGCAACTGGTGGCGACCATGCTCGACGACTTCCGCTACGAGCGCCTGGCCAGCCGCGTGGATTATGCTGAGGGCGGCCGCCTGCTCCTGGCCCTGGCCATCAGCGGCCGCAACCCGGCGCTGGAGCAGGGGCGGCCGGTGAACCTCAACGTCAACCTGGAGGAGAACATCCCGGACCTGCTGACCAGCCTGCAGCTGAGCGACCGGGTCAGCGACACCATCCGCAAGCGCGTGCAGGAACGCCTGCGCAACCCGCCACCTGCCGCGCCCTGATCGCAAGGAGAACCGCATGCGCCCAAGCGCACTCATCGCCGTCCTGGCCCTGCTCGGGCTCAGCCAGGGCTGTACGCCGACGGTACAGCTGGCGGCGCCCAAGGAGCCGATCAACATCAACCTCAACGTGAAGATCGAGCACGAGATCTACATCAAGGTCGACAAGGCCCTGGATGGCATCATCAACGAGAACAGCGGTCTGTTCTGAGGAGCTTCTACATGACACTGCGCAGCAAACTCGGCGTCGCCCTGCTGGCCCTTTGCGTCAGCCTGCCGGCCCTGGCCATGAGCCTGGAGCAGGCCATGTCGGCCCTGGGCGGGGCCAAGGCCCAGGGCCTGGTCGGCGAGCAGCCCGACGGCTATCTCGGGGTGGTCAGCAACAGCGGCCAGGCGGCCGACATCGCCGCCCAGATCAACGCCGCGCGCCGCGCCGAGTACCAGAAGGTGGCCGGCCAGAGCGGCGCCAAGCTCGGCGACGTGGAAGCTCTGGCCGGCAAGAAGGCCATGGACCGCACCCCGTCCGGGCAATACATCCAGCTCAACGGCAAGTGGGTGCGCAAGTAAGGGGATTTCCCTGGTGGCGCCGCCTGTCGGGCGGCGCCTGCGACCCGCCGTCGCGGCAGCGCTTATTCCTGCCGGCCCCGCCCCTGGCGGGAGTAATTCCCGTGTTCGCCGAAGCCCACCGAATTAGTTGCTGAAAACCGCGATCCGACATAGTTGCATGGCTATGGGTTTTTCAGGTGTTTTTGTGGATTATCTGGTGGATGCGCCTCCACGAAAGGCCTTTCTGCCAAGAATTTCCTTTAATTAACGCCTGTTAAATAGTGATTATTTCTGCGGTCGAATTCCTATACTGCGCGCATCTGACGTTCAAAATAAGAAACGTCGCGTGCCCCACGCGACGTAGGAGGCAGCGATGCGCGTTCTGGTCCTTGGCAGCGGTGTGATCGGCACCGCCAGTGCTTACTATCTGGCCCGTTCCGGCTTCGAAGTGGTGGTGGTCGACCGCCAACCCGGCCCGGCCCTGGAAACCAGCTTCGCCAACGCCGGCCAGGTTTCCCCCGGCTACGCCTCGCCCTGGGCCGCCCCGGGCATCCCGCTCAAGGCCATGAAGTGGCTGCTGGAGAAGCACGCTCCGCTGGCCATCAAGCTCACCGGCGACCCCAGCCAGTACGCCTGGATGTGGCAGATGCTGCGCAACTGCAACGCCGCCAGCTACGCGGTGAACAAGGAGCGCATGGTGCGCCTGTCCGAGTACAGCCGCGATTGCCTCGACGAGCTGCGCGCCGAGACCGGCATCGCCTACGAAGGCCGCACCCTGGGCACCACCCAGCTGTTCCGCACCCAGGCCCAGCTCGACTCCGCCGCCAAGGACATCGCCGTGCTGGAAAGCTCCGGCGTGCCCTATGAAGTCCTCGACCGCGCCGGCATCGCCCGCGTTGAACCGGCCCTGGCCAAGGTGGCCGACAAGCTGGTCGGCGCCCTGCGCCTGCCCAACGACCAGACCGGCGACTGCCAGATGTTCACCACCAAGCTGGCCGAGCTGGCCCAGGGCCTGGGCGTGGAGTTCCGCTTCAACCAGAACATCCAGCGCCTGGACTTCGCCGGCGACCGCATCAACGGCGTCTGGATCGATGGCCAACTGGTCACTGCCGACCACTACGTGCTGGCCCTGGGCAGCTACTCGCCGCAGATGCTCAAGCCGCTGGGCATCGACGCCCCGGTCTACCCGCTCAAGGGCTACTCGCTGACCGTGCCGATCACCAACCCGGACATGGCGCCGACCTCGACCATCCTCGACGAGACCTACAAGGTCGCCATCACCCGCTTCGACCAGCGCATCCGCGTCGGCGGCATGGCCGAGATCGCCGGTTTCGACCTGTCGCTGAACCCGCGCCGCCGCGAAACCCTGGAAATGATCACCACCGACCTCTACCCCGAGGGCGGCGACGTCAGCCAGGCGACCTTCTGGACCGGCCTGCGCCCGGCCACCCCGGACGGCACCCCGATCGTCGGCGGCACCCGCTACCGCAACCTGTACCTGAACACCGGCCACGGCACCCTGGGCTGGACCATGGCCTGCGGTTCGGGCCGCTACCTGGCCGACCTGATGGCGAAGAAGCGCCCGCAGATCAGCACCGACGGCCTGGACATTTCCCGCTACAGCAATGCCTCGGAGAGCCAGAATGGCCATCCAGCGCCTGCACACTAATGGCCGCATGAGCCAGATCGTCGTCCACAACGGCACTGTCTACCTGGCGGGCCAGGTGGGCGACGACATGGGCGCCGGCATCGAACAGCAGACCCGCGAGGTCCTGGCCAGCATCGAGCGCCTGCTCGAGGAGGCCGGCAGCGACAAGACGCGCATCCTCTCGGTGACCATCTACCTGAAGGACATCGATGCGCACTTCGCCGGCATGAACGCCGTCTGGGACCAGTGGCTGCCGCAAGGCACCGCCCCGGCCCGCGCCACCGTGGAGGCCAGGCTCTGCGAGCCGGAGATCCTGGTGGAGATGTCGGTGGTCGCGGCGCTGCCGTAAACCTTTGCGTGGGGCCTGGTCGGATTGCCAGGCCTTTTTTTGCTTCATGGCCTTCGCCGGGCGAGTCCGCCCGCGAATCGTCGTACCCGAATAACAGAGAGTTCCCGCCATGCGTCCAGCCCGTGCCCTGATCGACCTCCAGGCCCTGCGCCACAACTACCGCCTGGCCCGCGAAGTCAGTGGCGCGCGTGCGCTGGCGGTGGTCAAGGCCGATGCCTACGGCCACGGCGCGGTGCGCTGCGCCAGGGCCCTGGAGGCGGAAGCCGACGGCTTCGCCGTGGCCTGCATCGAAGAGGCCCTGGAGCTGCGCGAAGCCGGCATCCGCGCGCCCATCCTGCTGCTGGAAGGTTTCTTCGAGGCCAGCGAGCTGGAGCTGATCGAGCGCCATGACTTCTGGTGCGTGGTGCACTCGGCCTGGCAACTGGAGGCCATCGAGCGAGCGCGCCCGGCCAGGCCGCTGACGCTCTGGCTGAAGATGGACTCGGGCATGCACCGCGTCGGCTTCTTCCCGCAGGACTACGCCGCCGCCCTGGCGCGCCTGCAGGCCCTGCCGCACGTGGCCAAGGTGGTGCTGATGAGCCACTTCGCCCGCGCCGACGAGCTGGACTGCGCGCGCACCGAGGAGCAGGTCGCCGCCTTCGAGGCCGTGCGCGCCGGCCTGGGCCAGCCCTACGAGGTCAGCCTGCGCAACTCCCCCGGCATCCTCGGCTGGCCGAGCGTGCCCAGCGACTGGGTGCGCCCGGGCATCATGCTCTACGGCGCCACCCCCTTCGAACAGGCCCAGCCGCTGGCCGACCAGCTGCGCCCGGTGATGACCCTCGAGTCGCAGGTCATCGGCGTGCGCGAACTGCCGGCCGGCGAGCCGGTGGGCTATGGCGCGCGCTACGTCGCCGAGCGCCCGGTGCGCGTCGGCGTGGTCGCCATGGGTTACGCCGACGGCTACCCGCGCCATGCGCCGGACGGCACCCCGGTGTTCATCGACGGCCAGGCCAGCCGCATCATCGGCCGGGTGTCCATGGACATGCTCACCGTCGACCTCACCGACCTGCCCGGCGCCGGCCTTGGCAGCCGCGTCGAGCTGTGGGGGCCGAACGTTCCGGCCAGCGCACTCGCCAGCCTGTGCGGCAGCATCCCCTACCAATTGTTCTGCAACCTCAAGCGCGTACCGCGTGTCTACAGCGGCGACTGAGCGACGAACTGTGTAAAGTTTGCGCAGTATCTGAGACCGATCTGTTGTAAATACTGAACGGTGTTGCCATGATACGGAGCACTTCGGAACCCGCTCGCCGCAAGGCGCAGGCGGGTTCCGGCCGTTAGAGCCTGGCAGAACAAGAAATTAAGGAGGACTCCACCCTTGGACGTTGGCGCTCGTCTGCAAGCCATCCGCAAACTCAAAGGGCTGTCCCAGCGTGAACTCGCCAAGCGCGCGGGCGTCACCAACAGCACCATCTCGATGATCGAGAAGAACAGCGTCAGCCCGTCGATCAGCTCCCTGAAGAAGGTGCTGGGCGGCATTCCCATGTCCCTAGTGGAATTCTTCTCGCTGGACATCGAGCAGGACAGCAACACCCAGGTGGTCTACAAGGCGGACGAACTCAGCGACCTGTCCGACGGCGACATCGTCATGAAGCTGATCGGCAAGGCCTACCCCAGCCGCGCCATCACGCTGCTCGACGAGACCTACCCGCCTGGCGCCGATACCGGCAACGACATGTACTCCCACGAAGGCGAGGAGACCGGCGTGCTGGTCGAAGGCCGCCTGGAACTGACCGTCGGCGACGAGGTGTACATCCTCGAAAGCGGCGACAGCTACTATTTCGACAGTACCCGCCCGCACCGCTTCCGCAACCCCTTCGAGGCGCCGGCGAGGCTGATCAGCGCGACGACTCCGGCAAATTTTTAGAGGCGGCTGAGCCGCCTGCGACCGTATGACGCAAGGCCTCCGCGGCCCTTGCAATTGTTTCAGGCGCGCGGTCTTCCGTTATACTTGCGCCCGCCCGCGCCGCCGAGACTGCGATGGATACCGTGCCCGGGCGTACAAGCCACGATGAGGGTAAAAGGGTGAACCTGATAAAGAAAATCCTGGTGGCCCAGGCCGCCGTACTGGCCCTGCTGGCCGCTGGCGCCCAAGCCACGACCAATGACGACATCGCCAAGCGCCTGGAACCGGTGGGCAAGGTCTGCGTCCAGGGCAAGGAGTGCGAAGGCGTCGGCGCCGTCGCTTCCGCCGGAGGTGGCGGTGCGCCGCGTTCGGGCGAAGAGATCGTCGGCAAGGTCTGCACCAACTGCCACGGCACCGGCCTGCTGGGCGCGCCCAAGGTGGGCGACAAGGGCGAGTGGGGCAAGCGCGCCAAGGAGCAGGGCGGCCTCGACGGCCTGCTGGCCAAGGCCATCTCCGGCATCAACGCCATGCCGCCGAAAGGCACCTGCGCCGACTGCTCGGACGACGAGCTGAAGGCCGCCATCGAGCACATGTCCGGCCTCTGATCCATGGCCTGACCTGACAGGAAAAGCCGCTTACGGGCTGATGCTGTCCGCTTAAGAAAGAATGCCGTTTCTTCCCTTGGGAGAAACGGCATTTTTCATAGGGGGCTTCGTTTGCGGTGATGGCCCTGCGCTCCGATCCCCAACCCGTCATTCCCGCGAACGCGGGACGCGGCGCCATCGCGAACAGCGCTTGCGCTGGCCCGAAGGGGAATGACCCAGAAGCGTGGGGGCTTGGTGTAGCGCGCCGCTCCGAGTGCTCGGACGTTTCTCTGGAAACCAGTAGGGCGCATAACGCCTACGGCGTTATCCGCCGAATCGCGGACAGAGTCCGCTCCTGCGGTTCAGGGAAGCACGGGTGTAGGAGCGGACTTTGTCCGCGATTGGATTCACCGGCCACGCCGGACATCCCGGTGGCACGAACGGCCCCCTCTCCCTCCGGGAGAGGGCTGGGGAGAGGGCGCGGAGGTAGGTCGAGCGCCTTCGCTGAACCACCGCATCGCTTGAATGAAAAGACGGCGGAGCGTCCCCGGCGGTTTCCGGTCCAAACTGGACAGGGAACCCACGGAGGATCGCACCTTGGCGCACCGCTGCACCCTCGACGAAGCCGTCGACCGACTGTTGGCCGGGCTCGATGGCCCGATACGCCTGGGCCTGCCCCTGGGCCTTGGCAAGCCCAACCACCTGGTCAACCAGCTCTACCGGCGCCTGGGCGAACAGCCGGCGCGCCAGCTGACGCTCTACACCGCGCTGTCGCTGGGCCGGCCCCGGGCCGGCAGCGAGCTGCAGCGGCGCTTCCTCGAACCCTTCGTCGAGCGCCTGTACGGCGACTACCCGGAACTCGACTACCTGCGCGACCTGCGCCAGGGCAGCCTGCCGCCGAACGTGCGCGTCGAGGAGTTCTACCTGCAGCCGGGCAGCCTGCTGGACAGCGCGCCGGCGCAGCAGAACTACATCAGCTGCAACTACAGCCACGTCGCCCGCGACCTCGACGCCAAGGGCATCAACGCCGTAGCCCAGCTGGTCGCCCGCGACCCGGCGCGCCCCGGCAGGCTGAGCCTGTCGTGCAACCCGGACATCACCCTCGACCTGCTGCCCATGCTGCGCCGCCGCCGCGCGGCCGGCGAGCGCATCCTCTGCATCGCCGTGGTGCACCGCGACCTGCCGTACATGCCGGGCGACGCCGAGGTCGACGAGGACGTCTTCGACCTGCTGGTGGAGCAGCCGGCGGACGCCAGCACGCTGTTCTCCACGCCCTACATGCCGGTGGGCTGGCAGGACCATTGCATCGGCCTGCACGCCAGCGCGCTGGTGCGCGACGGCGGCACCCTGCAGGTCGGCATCGGCGCCATGGGCGATGCCGTGACCTCGGCGCTGCTGCTGCGCCAGCGCGACAACGCCGCCTACCGCGACCTGCTGGCGGCCCTGGCGGTGCCGCAGCGCCACGGGCAATTGATCGACCGCGAGGGCGGGCTGGGCCCCTTCAGCGAAGGCCTCTACGGTTGCAGCGAGATGTTCGTGCCGGGCCTGCTGGACTTGGCCGAGGCCGGCGTGCTGGGGCGGCGGGTCTATCCACAGGTACAGCAGCAGCGTGCGGACGCCGGCGAGGCCGTGCCCGGCGGTGTCTGGCTGCATGGCGGCTTTTTCCTCGGCCCGCAGGCTTTCTACCAGCGCCTGCGCGAGCTGCCGACCGAACGCCTGGCCGGCATCGGCATGACCGGCATCGGTTTCGTCAACAACCTCTACCACGACGAGGAACTCAAGCGCCAGCAACGTCGCGACGCGCGCTTCATCAACAGCGCCTTCACCGTGACCCTGCTCGGCGCCGGGGTGGCCGACCAGCTGGAGGACGGCCGCGTGGTCAGCGGCGTCGGCGGGCAGTACAACTTCGTCGCCCAGGCCCATGAGCTGCACGGCGGGCGCTCCATCCTGCTGCTGCGCAGCTGGCGCGAGAACGGCGGCGAGGTCAGCTCGAACATCGTCTGGAACTACGGCCACACCACCATCCCGCGGCACCTGCGCGACATGGTGGTGACCGAGTACGGCATCGCCGACCTGCGCGGCCGGAACGACGCCGAGGTGATCGAAGCGCTGCTGGCCATCGCCGACTCGCGCTTCCAGGACGGCCTGATCGCCGAGGCCAAGGCGGCGGGCAAGCTGCCGGCGGACTTCGAGCTGGACCGGCGCTATCGCGACAACCTTCCCGAGCGCCTGCAGGCACTGTGCGCGCAGCACCGCGAGGCGTTGCCGGAATACCCGCTGGGCTGCGATTTCACCCCGGAGGAACGCGACCTGCTGCGGGCGCTGACCTGGCTGAAGAGCAAGCTCAGGCTCAGCGAGATACTCGAACTGGGCAAGGCCACCCTGGACGCGCCGGAGCCGGAAGCCTTCCCGGCGCACCTGGCGCGCATGGGCCTGGAGCAGCCGGACGGCTTGCGCGAGGAGCTCTACCAGCGCCTGATCCTCGCCGGCCTGCACGCCACCCGGAACGGCTTTGTGTAGGAGCGAGCTTGCTCGCGAACGACCCCGCTGCGGAATCCGTTCGCGAGCAAGCTCGCTCCTACGAAGAGCATGAAGGGCACAAAAAAGGCGGGAACCCTTGCCGGGCGCCCGCCTTTTTCACGTCTCGGTCCGGATCAGTCGAGGAACTCGACCTCGCCGCCCGCCAGGGACTTCACCCGGGCCAGGGATTCGACGCGGTAGCCTTCGCTTTCCAGCAGCTTGCGGCCGTCCTGGAAGGACTTCTCGATGACGATGCCCAGGCCGGCGATGCTCGCTCCGGCCTGCTGGATCAGGTCGATCAGCGCCTTGGCGGCGTGGCCGTTGGCGAGGAAGTCGTCGATCACCAGCACGTGGTCGGCGGCGGTCAGGTGCCGCGCGGAGATGGCGATGGTGCTCTCGGTCTGCTTGGTGAAGGAGAACACCTTGGAGATCAGCAGGTCGTTCTTCAGCGTCAGCGACTGGAACTTGCGGGCGAAGATCACCGGGATGCCCAGCTCGAGGCCGGCCATGACCGCCGGGGCGATGCCCGAGGCCTCGATGGTGACGATCTTGGTGATGCCCTGGCCCTTGAAGCGCTCGGCGAACTCGTGGCCGATCTGCTTCATCAGCAGCGGGTCGATCTGGTGGTTGAGGAAGGCGTCTACCTTGAGGACCTGGTCCGACAGGACGATGCCTTCGCTACGGATTTTGTCTTTGAGGGTGTTCAATTTTGGTGCTTCCTGGCGAAGCTGCTGTCGCGGGTGAAGCGCGCAATTCTACCTCGGAAGCACCGGCCTGCGCGACCTCCCGACAAAAGAAGAAGCTGATCGGATGGACAGCTTCCGCTGGCCGTCGCCGTGGCATTCCATTGTAGGAGCGCGCCCTGCGCGCGAATCGCGGGCAGGGCCCGCTCCTACAGGTTACCGGTTGGCAGCGATTTTCGCAGGCGCGGTGGCTCCGCTGGGCTTCAGCGCTTGAGCAGCGCGCGGATGTCCGCCAGGGCGGCGTTGCCCTTGGCCGCCTTCACTTCCTGGGGCGCGTCCTCCTGGCCTTCCCAGACCAGGTCTTCCGGCGGCAGCTCGTCGAGGAAGCGGCTCGGCGAGCAGTCGATGATCTCGCCGTACTGCTTGCGCTTGGCGGCGAAGGTCATGGCCAGGTTCTTCTTCGCCCGGGTGATGCCGACGTAGGCCAGGCGCCGCTCTTCCTCGATGCTGTCGGCCTCGATGCTGGAGCGGTGCGGGAGGATCTCCTCTTCCACGCCGAGGATGAACACGTAGGGGAATTCCAGGCCCTTGGAGGCGTGCAGGGTCATCATCTGCACGCCGTCGGCGCCTTCCTCTTCCTCCTGCTGGCGTTCGAGCATGTCGCGCAGGACCAGCTTGGCGATGGCCTGCTCGATGGTCATGTCGCCGTCCTCGTCGCGCTCCAGGGTGTTCTTCAGCGCCTCGATGAGGAACCAGACGTTGCCCATGCGGAAGTCGGCGACCTTGTCGCTGGAGGCGTTCTGCCGCAGCCAGTTCTCGTAGTCGATGTCCATCACCATGCTGCGCAGCGCGCCGATCGGATCGCTGCCGGCGCACTGCTCGCGGACCTTGTCGATGAAGCGCTTGAAGCGCTGCAGGCGTTCGACGTAACGGGCATCCAGGTGTTCGCCCAGGCCCAGCTCGCCGGTGGCGGCGAACATCGAGCAGCCGCGCTCGGTGGCGTAGTTGCCGAGCTTCTCCAGGGTCGCCGAGCCGATCTCGCGGCGCGGCACGTTGATCACCCGGAGGAAGGCGTTGTCGTCGTCCGGGTTCACCAGCAGGCGGAAGTAGGACATCAGGTCCTTCACTTCCTGGCGGGCGAAGAAGCTGGTGCCGCCGGACAGGCGATAGGGAATCTGGTGGTGCTGCAGCTTCAGCTCGATCAGCTTGGCCTGGTAGTTGCCGCGGTAGAGGATGGCGAATTCGCTGTAGGGCCGCTCGGTCTTCAGGTGGATGGTGAGAATCTCCATGGCCACCCGCTCGGCCTCGGCTTCCTCGTTGCGGCAGCGGATCACCCGGATCGGGTCGCCTTCGCCCATCTCGCTCCACAGCTGCTTCTCGAACACGTGGGGGTTGTTGGCGATGAGGATGTTGGCGCACTTGAGGATGCGGCTGGTGGAGCGGTAGTTCTGCTCCAGCATCACCACCTTCAGCGAGGGGAAGTCGTCCTTCAACTGCATCAGGTTTTCCGGGCGCGCGCCGCGCCAGGCGTAGATCGACTGGTCGTCGTCGCCGACCACGGTGAAGTGCGCGCGCTGCTGCACCAGCAGCTTCACCAGCAGGTACTGGCTGGCGTTGGTGTCCTGGTATTCGTCCACCAGCATGTAGCGCACGCGGTTGCGCCACTTCTCGAGGATGTCCGGGTGGTCCTGGAACAGCTTCACCGGCTGCAGGATCAGGTCGTCGAAGTCCACCGCGTTGTACGCGCGCAGGGTGCGCTGGTAGTGCAGGTAGACCATGGCCGCGGTCTGTTCCTTGGGGTTGCGCGCCTTGGCCAGGGCCTCTTCGGGCAGGATCAGGTCGTTCTTCCAGCCGCCGATGAGGTTCTTGATCTCGTCCAGGCCGTCGTCGCCGGAATACTCCTTCTGCATGATGTCCGTCATCAGCGCCTTCACGTCGCTCTCGTCGAAGATCGAGAAGCCGGGCTTGTAGCCCAGGGCGGCGTATTCCTTGCGGATGATGTTCAGGCCCAGGTTGTGGAAGGTGGACACGGTCAGGCCCTTGCCCTCGCCGGGGCGCAGCAGGGTGCTGACGCGCTCCTTCATCTCGCGCGCGGCCTTGTTGGTGAAGGTGACGGCGACGATGTACTGGGCGCGGATGCCGCACTGCTGGACCAGGTAGGCGATCTTGCGGGTGATCACGCTGGTCTTGCCGGAGCCGGCGCCGGCCAGCACCAGCAAGGGGCCGCCGACGTAGTTCACGGCCTCTTGCTGCCGGGGATTGAGTCGGGACATGGGGAAGGAGGAAATTTCATGGCGAAGCGGGCGGCCATTCTACCAGCCCCGCCCGGGGCTGCGGAAAAACGGCGATCTGTGACGCCGTCGCGTTTCGCCGTTTTGGATAAATTCATACTTGTATTAGGCTTGTGGCAGCATTAGTTGAAGAAAACTCTGAAGAGTTTCCTTGGTTCCGCGCCGACAGACGGCAACGCACGGGCGCTGGAACGCCAATCCGGATGGCCGGGGCATGGGATGGCGCCCGGGGTATTCCTTTTCTTTTCATGGGGGTCGCTTGGCTGCGTCGGTCGAGTCCACGCGCCTGCTCCTGCTGGCCGAAACGCCGCAGTGGGCCCAGCTGCTGCGCGAGCATCTCGCCGCGCTGGGCAATGCGTATTCGCTGATCACCGCACCTTCCTGGGAGTCCGCCCGCAGCCTGTTCGACGAGGACGAGGTCGGCCTGGTGCTGGCCACCCCGGGCAGGCTGCCTTCGCGGGAGAACTGCCGGCTGCCGGTCATCCTGCTGCTGGAGCGCGAACCGGCGCAGGCGCCGGCCGGCGTGGCCGACTGGCTGACGCCGCAGCAACTGAGCGCCGAAGTGCTGCGCCGTTCCCTGCGCTACGCCCGCGAGCGCAGCGGCCTGGAGGCCACCCTGCAGCGCCTGGCCGAGCAGGACCCGCTGACCGGCATCGCCAACCGCCAGGGCTTCCAGACGCTGCTGGCCGCGCAGCTGGACGAGTTCCAGGGCCGCGGCCTGGCCCTCGGCCACCTCGACCTGGACAACTTCCGCCACGTCAACGACTCCCTCGGCCACCAGGCCGGCGACCGCCTGATCCTGCAGGTGGTGGCGCGCCTGCGCTCGCAGCTGGAGCACGGCGACCGCCTGGCCCGCCTGGGCAGCGACGAGTTCGCCCTGCTGCTGGACACCCGCCGTGACCCGCGGCGCGCCGAACGCCTGGCCGAGCGCATCGTCGAGGTGCTGGGCGAGCCCTACTGGGTGGAGGGCGAGAGCCTGCTGCTGGGCTGCAGCCTGGGCCTGGCCCATGCCCGTTCCGGCGACAGCGCCGACGCCTTGATGTGGCACGCGCACATCGCCATGCAGCAGGCCAAGATGGGTCAGGGCTGCACCTTCCACCTGTTCGACGAGCGCATCAACCGCGGCGCGCGCAGCCTGGCCGAACTGGAGAGCGAGCTGCGCCGGGCCCTGCGCCGCGACGAACTGGAGCTGCACTACCAGCCGCGCCTGGACCTGGAGAGCGACACCATCGTCGGCCTCGAGGCCCTGGTGCGCTGGCGCCACCCCAGCCGCGGGCTGCTCACCCCGGGGGACTTCGTGCCCCTGGCCGAGGAGAGCGGGCTGATCGTGCCGCTGGGCTACTGGGTGATCGCCCGCGCCCTGCGCGACATGCAGTGGCTGCTCGGGCGCGGCCTGCCGCCGCTGCACATGGCCATCAACCTGTCGTTCCGCCAGTTCCAGGACAGCCAGCTGCTGCCCACGCTGCAACGGCTGATCGCCGAGCGCGGGGTGGATGCGCGCTGGCTGGAATTCGAACTCACCGAAACCGCCGTGATGCGCCGCAGCGAGCAGGTCCTGCAGACCATGCAGACGCTGGGGCAACTGGGGGTGCGCTTCTCCCTGGACGACTTCGGCACCGGTTTCTCCTCCTTCGTCCACCTCAACAGCCTGCCGATCACCCTGCTGAAGATCGACAAGAGCTTCGTCGGCGGCATGTCCGAGCGCGCGGAGAACCGCCAGCTGGTGCGGGCCATGATCAACCTGGCGCACAACCTCAACCTGGAAGTGGTCGCCGAGGGCGTGGAAAGCGCCGAACAGCGGCAGCTGCTGCGCCAGTTCGGCTGCGACCAGGTGCAGGGCTACTGGATCAGCCGCCCGCTGCCGCTGGCGGAGCTGGCGCGCTTCCTGGTGTTCGGCGCCGGGCGCGCGCTCAGGCAGCGGGACCCGGCCGGTAACTGAAGCCCGGCGCCACGGCCGGGCGCAGCAGGCGCGCGGTGCGCGCCTCGAAGGCCAGGCACAGGCCCAGCGCGGTGCACGCCAGGCCCGCCGCCAGCCCCCACCAGACGCCGTGCGGGCCCCAGCCGAAGGGGAAGGCCAGCAGCCAGGCCAGCGGCACGCCCGCCAGCCAGTAGCCGGCCAGGCCCACCAGGAAGGTGGTGCGGGCGTCCTTGAGGCCGCGGATGGCACCCATGGCGATGCTCTGCAGGCCGTCGAACAGCTCGAACCAGGCGGCGATCGCCAGCAGGCTCACGGCCAGTTGCACCACCGCCTGGTTGGCCGGCTGGTCGAGGTCCAGGAACAGGCCGATGACCTGGCGCGGCGCCAGCCAGAACAGCAGGGCGAAGGCGAACATGCACAGCGCGCCGAAGCCGATGCCCACCCGCCCGGCGCGGCGCGCCTCGGGCAGGCGGCCGGCGCCGTAGTGCTGGCCGATGCGGAAGGTCACCGCGTAGGAAATCCCCACCGGCACCATGAAGGCCAGGTACACCGACTGGATGGCGATCTGGTGCGCGGCCAGCGCCGTGGTGCCGATGGCGCCCATGCACAGGGTGGCCACGGCGAACATCCCCGACTCCACCGCGTAGGTGCCGCCGATCGGCAGGCCCAGGCGCAGGGTCTCGGCGACCTGCCCGCGCTGCGGCCGGCCCAGGCCGCGCAACAGCGGGTAGCCGGCGTAGGCCGGGTGCCAGCGCAGGTACAGTGCGAGGATCAGCGGCAGGGCGTTCATCACGATGGCGGTGACCAGGCCGATGCCGGCCAGGCCCAGGCGCGGCAGGCCGAACCAGCCTTCGAGGAAGGCGTAGTTCAGGCCCAGGTTGGCCAGCGCGCCGAGCACGCTGATGGCCATCACCGGGCCGGGCCGCTCGATGGCGCTGGTGAAGCCGCGCAGCACCATGAAGGCCAGGTAGCCGGGCAGGGCGAAGAGAATGCTGTGCAGAAAACTCATGGTGCCGTGCACCGTCGCCGGCGCCTGGCCGAGCGCCAGCAGCAGCGCCTCCAGGTTCCACAGCAGGCTGCCGGCCAGCAACGCCAGGCCCAGGCCGACCCATAGCCCGGCGCGGGTGGCAGCGGCCGCGCCGGCGCTGTCGCGCGCGCCATGCCGGATCGCCACCAGGTTGCCGGTGGCCGCCACCACGCCGCTGCACACGGTGGAGACGAAAGCGTAGGTGGAGGCGCCCAGGCCCCCGGCGGCCAGGGCCTCGGGGCCGAGCTTGCCCATCATCAGGGTGTCGGTGAAGACCATGGCGACATAGGCCAGCTGGGCGGCGATCAGCGGCCCGGCCAGGCGCAGGATCGCCCGCAGTTCGGTGTGGTAGGGGGTGTGCATGGCATGAGTCTGGCTTGGGTTGGGCCGCGTCCGGCGCGTCCCGGGTTCGTCGATTGGCCCATTCTGGTGGGGCGCGGGGCCTTCCCACAAAAGGAAAAAAGCGATGCAATACATGAGTAAGACTCATGTATGAAGGCCCACCATGTCCCGCCGCCTGCCACCGCTCTATGCCCTGCGCGCCTTCGAGGCGGCCGCCCGGCACGCCTCCTTCACCCGCGCCGCCGAGGAGCTGGCCATCACCCAGAGCGCGGTGAGCCGCCACGTGCGCACCCTGGAGGAGCACTTCGACTGCCAACTGTTCCAGCGCCAGGGCCGCCAGCTGCGCCTGACCGAGCCGGCGCGCCTGCTGCTGCCGGGCCTGCGCGATGGCTTCGACGCCCTGGAGCGCGCCTGCGCCAGCCTGCACAGCGACGAGGACGTGCTGCGCCTGAAGGCGCCCTCGACCCTGACCATGCGCTGGCTGCTGCCGCGCCTGAGCATCTTTCGCATGGCCAACAGCGATATCGAGGTGCAGCTGACCAGCGCCTGGATGGACGTCGACGCGGTGGATTTCGCCCGCGAGCCCTTCGACTGCGCGGTGCTGCTCGGCGATGGGCATTTCCCCGCGGAATGGGAAAGCTGCCTGCTGTTCCCCGAATGGCTGATCCCGGTCGGCGCCCCGCAACTGCTCGACGATGGCCTCTGGGACGTCGAGCGGCTGGCCGCCGCGGAACTGCTGCACCCCACGCCGGACCGCCGCGACTGGCGCCGCTGGCTGCAGCGCATGGGGCTGTGCGACCAGGTGTCGCTCAAGGGCGGCCAGGTGTTCGACACCCTGGAGCTGGGCATAGTCGCGGCCACCCGTGGCTACGGCCTATCCATCGGCGACCTGGTGATGGTCACCGAGGACGCCGCCGCCGGCCGCCTGGCCCTGCCCTGGCCCAGTGCTGTGGCCAGTGGCGAGAGCTACTACCTGGTGTGGCCGAAGGCGCGCCGGCAGCAGGAGCGCCTGCGCCGTCTGAGGGACTTTCTTCTCGCCGAAGTCAGCGCAATGCGACTGCCCCAGGTGGAAGTGCTGGAGTAGGTTGTAGGACGTTTCCAGGCCCCCTGCGGCCGGAATGCGCATGCGACGCCCAGCCGCCTGTCTGGCCCTTTTCCCCCTTGCTACGGTCGCGGAGGAGGGGGAAACGCCCGGCGCCAATGATGGGCCATAGCCCGCATCGCCGCGCCTTCCCCGACATTCGCAACCGGGGGAACATTCGATGAAAACCTGTGGACTACTGTTCGGCATCCTGTTGCTCGGCGGCCTGGCCAACGATGCCGTGGCCACCACCGAACTCCAGCACTGGCCGGCGCCCGCGGCGAAGCAACTCGACGCGCTGATCGCGGCCAACGCCAACAAGGGCGCCTACGCCGTCTTCGACATGGACAACACCAGCTACCGCTACGACGTGGCCGAGGCGTTGCTGCCGTACCTGGAGAACCATGGCGTGCTGACGCGGGAGAAACTGGACCCGTCGCTGGCGCTGATTCCCTTCAGGGACCGCAAGGAGCATAAGGAAAGCCTGAATAGCTACTACACCCGCCTGTGCGAATTCGACCACCGCGTCTGCTACCCCTGGGCCGCCCAGGCGCTTTCCGGCCTGACCCTGCGCGAGCTCAAGGGCCACGTCGACGCCATGATGGCGAGCGGCAAGCCGGTCAAGAGCGACTACTACGACGGCGACACCCTGCGCAGCGTCGAGGTGCAGCCACCACAGTTGTTCAGCGGCCAGCAGGAACTGTTCAACCGGATGATGGAGCACGGCATCGAGGTCTACATCCTCACCGCCTCCCACGAGGAACTGGTGCGCATGGTCGCCAGCGACCCGAAGTACGGCTACAACGTGAAGCCGGAGAACGTCATCGGCGTCAGTACCCTGCTCAAGGACCGCAAGACCGGCGCGGTGACCACCGCGCGCCGGCAGATCGCCGAAGGCAAGTACGATCCCGAGGCCAACCTGGACCTGGAGTTCACCCCCTACCTGTGGACGCCGGGCACCTGGATGGCCGGCAAGACGGCGGCCATCCAGACCTACATCGACCCGTGGAAGAAGCCCATCCTGGTGGGCGGCGACTCGCCCAGCAACGACGGCCACATGCTGTTCCACAGCACCGCGGACGACGGCCTGCGCCTGTGGGTGAACCGCAAGGCCAGCTACATGGACCAGCTCGACGCCATGATCAAGGCCAACGCCGACGCCCAGTCCGCCCTCGGCCAGCCGGCCAGCGCCGACAGGAACTGGCTGGTGGTCACGCCCGAGGAGATTCTCTGAGCCACCGGCGGGGCGGCCCGTTGCGCCGCCCCGCCGTTTCCAGGCATGCCCTGTCGCTCCTGGCCAAGTCCTGGCGCGCAGGCAACGCCCGAGGTCGCGTTCATCGCAGGACTGCAACACGGCTTTGCTAGGGTGAAGGCTGGACTAGTCCAGGGAACGGCCCGCGCCGGGTCTTTCCACCCACAAGACCACCTCGGGGGAAACCAGATGAAACCCATGCGCACCCTGCTCGCCGCGCTGCTGCTCGGCGGCCTGGCCAGCAGCGTCTTCGCTGCCACCGAACTCAAGCACTGGCCGGAACCGGCCGCCAAGCAACTGGACGCGCTGATCGCGGCCAACGCCAACAAGGGTGCCTACGCCGTCTTCGACATGGACAACACCAGCTACCGCTACGACCTGGAAGAGTCGCTGCTGCCCTTCCTGGAAATGAAGGGCGTGCTGACCCGCGAGAAGCTCGACCCGTCGCTGAAGCTGATCCCCTTCAAGGACGTGGGCGGCCACAAGGAAAGCCTGAACAGCTACTACTACCGTCTCTGCGAGGTCGACGACCTGGTCTGCTACCCCTGGGTCGCCCAGGTGTTCTCCGGCTTCACCCTCAAGGAACTCAAGGGCTACGTCGACGAACTGATGGCCTACGGCAAGCCGGTCCCCAGCACCTACTACGAGGGCGACGCGGTCAAGACCATCGAGATCCAGCCGCCCAGGGTCTTCACCGGCCAGCAGGAGCTGTACAACAAGCTGATGGAGAACGGCATCGAGGTCTACGTGATGACCGCCGCCCACGAGGAACTGGTGCGCATGGTCGCCAGCGATCCGAAGTACGGCTACAACGTGAAGCCGGAGAACGTCATCGGCGTCACCACCCTGCTCAAGGACCGCAAGACCGGCGCACTGACCACCGCGCGCAAGCAGATCGGCGAAGGCAAGTACGATCCCAAGGCCAACCTGGACCTGGAGATCACCCCCTACCTGTGGACCCCGGCGACCTGGATGGCCGGCAAGCAGGCCGCCATCCTCACCTACATCGACCAGTGGAAGCGCCCCATTCTGGTCGGCGGCGACACCCCCAGCAGCGACGGCTACATGCTGTTCAACGGCACCGCCGAGAACGGCATCCACCTGTGGATAAACCGCAAGGCCAAGTACATGGACCAGCTCGACGGCATGATCAAGAAGAACGCCGAGGCCCAGGCCAGGCTGGGCCAGCCGGTCACCGCGGACAAGAACTGGGTGATAGTGACGCCGGAGCAGATCCAGTGATCGCCGGATACCGCCAGCCAGGTGCATAGGTGAAGTTCTTAAGGATTATCCGTTCGCTGTTGCGGACTTGTCCGATCCTTAACGTGGGAATTTCTCCAGGGCACTGCTTGTAGCTTCACCTGAATGGGACCGGGCGGATTGTCCGCCCGGTCTGCATTTCAGGAGAGCGCCCATGCCCGTCGGTTCGCCAGCCTTTCGCGTCCTGGCCGTGCTCGCCCTGCTCGCGCCGATCGGTTCCCTGGCTGCCAGCGAGGATTTCAACGCTGCAGCGGTCGGCTCGTATCAGGAGCCCGGCTTCAACAGCAACCGGCAGTTCGCCGATGGCGAACAGGTCGACAGCATCGACCCCTTCAGCGGAGCGCTGAAGATAGTGACCAGGGACCTGTTCATTCCGGGCAACGGCGGCCTGGATATCGAGGTGCTGCGTAACTATCAGAGTGTCACCAATTCCCGGGGGCCATACAGCAACGGCCACATCGAGAGGACGCCCTTCGGTACGGGATGGGACCTGCATTTCGGGCGTCTCTGGGTTTCGGATACCTACAATCGTCTTGCCCAGTCCGACAACAATCGCGGCTGCCAGATCGGGCAGGTGGCCTCCAACCTAAATCCCATTCTCGAATTGCCCGATGGTTCGCGGCATGTCCTGGCCAATGGCGATGGCAGCGATCATGCCTTCGTCAGCAAGGCGCGCTGGATCGGCCGCTGCCTTCCCACCAAGCAGAACAAGGGGGATGGCGGTCTGCTGGTGTTCTCCCCCGATGGCCGGAAGTACGTCTTCGACCTCCTTGGCACCGTTTCTCCGGACAAGCAACTGCGCAGCTATTTCGTCACGCGCATCGAAGATGCCGACGGAAATGCCCTCGACTTCAGCTACAACATTTCGAAATCCAACAAACTGGCACGGCATCACCTGCTCAAGCGCATCACGGCGACGGATGGGCGCGTGGTCGACTTCAGCTACCACGACGAGAATGGCCCGAGGGCCGTGCTGACGGGCGTTTCCGCCAATGGCGTCAGCATCGGTTACGGCTATGCCGACGCCAATTGGAATGTCGGAGCCAAGCCCCACTACCTGACCAGCGTGAACTACCCCGACGGCACTCGCTGGGCGTATGCCTACAACAATGCGAACTCGTTGGTGGGTACCGTGCCCGGTCGTTTCTCGATGACCGGCATGACCAGTCCGCTCGGCCTGCGTGTCGGTTACGCATACGGCTTCCAGCAGATGGGCGTCGATCTTGCGGAGAAGCTCAACGTCGTACAGCGCAGGACCCTGTCCGGGATATTGGGAACGCAGCCGCGCGACCTCGTCTGGGAGTACCAATACGTCAAGGGCTTCGCTCCCGGGAACGACCAGACCTTCGAGCGAGGGCCGCTGCAGTGCGTCACCTACGAGCATGTAGGTACCAATACCATCGCCAATGGCGCCTCGGGTGTCGACCAGGGCCTGTGGAAGGTCGGCAGTCTGGTGCGCAAGACCATGACTGGCCGGGCGGGAGTGGGCTGCGGGCCGACATTGCGTGAGGAGACCTACGCCTGGGACCGCCAGGAGATTTCCCCGCAGAAGGAAATGCGCCGCTACAACCTGCTCGTCGAGAACAGGACCCGGGCCCCCGTACTGGTCCAGCGCGCCATCACCCAGGATGGCGCCACCTATGTGACCCGCTACACCCACGATGCCTACGGCCAGCCGTTGACCGTGGCCGAGCAGGGGCAGGGCAGCAGGACGACCCGGTTTCGCTATACCCGTCCGGGCGGGCGCTGGATGCTCGGCAAGGTTTCCCACCAATCCATTTCGGGTATTCCCGGCGAGATAGCCAACAGCTATACCGGCAGCGGCCGGCTGGCACAGAAATCAATGTTCGGCGTGGTCACTCGCTATGCCTACAGTGCCGGTGGCGACCTGACCAGCGAGACCGATGCCAATGGCCATGTCACCACGTATGCCGACCACTTCCGGGGAATTCCCAGGCTGACTCGCCAGGCCGATGGCGGGCTGGTCCGGCGTACGGTGAACCCTACCGGCACCCTGGCGTCGCTGACCGATCCATTGGGCCGGGTCAGCAGCTATACCTACGACGCGATGAACCGGGTAACCCGCATCCAGTTACCGAAAAGCAGCCATACCCGCTACGACATCAACTATGCCTTCGGTCCCACGGGCGTCATGCAGACGGCCGTTCGTGCCGGCTATACGCTGGCCAGGCAATACAACTCCCTGGGCCAGCTCATCGTCCAGATCGAGGCCGGCGGTGCATCGACCATCGAGACTGCTGCCATCTACCGGGCGGATGGCCAGAAGATAAGTCTTTCGCTGCCCGGCTACGGGGGGCTGAATCCCCATGCCCAATATTACGAGTACGACGGCCTCGGGCGGCTCACGCGAGTGCGCCATGCCGATGGCAGCGCCGCCACGACCGCCCATGGCGCAGGCAACGTCCAGACGCAGTGGGACGAGAACGGCAACGCGATCACCAGCCATTACCTGGCCTATGGCGACCCGGACCAACGCGAACGGGTACGCATCGAACAGCCGGGGGGCGTCGTCACCCATGTCGGCCGTGATCCCCTGGGGCGTGTCACCGTGCTCGAACAGGGTGGCCTGCGGCGCACCTATGCCTATGGCAGCCGTGGTTTCCTGGTGAGCGAATACAACCCGGAAACCCTGACGACCCAGTATGGGTACGATGCTGTAGGCAACCGTATCAGCCGCAAGGTCGGTGCGGCGGCCACCGACCATTTCATCTACGACGCCATGAACCGCCTGGTGTCGAGCAGCTATGGCGGCGTACAGACGTTCACCCGCAGCTACGATCCGGGCGGCCGGCTGGTGCGCCAGACGTCCTATCAGGGCACTGTCTGGGACTTCGCCTACAACGCCCACGACCAGATCATCCGCGAGACCCTCACCGAGCCCGGCGCATCGCGCGCGCTGACCATGGGGTATGGCTACAACTCGCGGGACCAGTTGCACACCATCACCTACCCCAGTGGCCTTGAGGTCTTCTACAACCCCGATGTGTATGGGCGCCCGACCCAGGTGGGTGCTTTCGCCCATGGCGTCAGCTTCCATGCCAATGGTGCGCTACGCTCGCTGACCTACGCCAACGGCAGGACCCTGAGCATCGGCCAGGACCCCCGGCGCCTGCGCCCGACCGACAGGCGCGTGGGCGGGCTACCGCAGTTCAACGTGCCCATGGCGCTGCGCTATGGCTACGACGCTGCCGGTAACCTGACCCAACTGGTCGACGAGGTGGATGGCCGTCACAGTCAGTCGATGCGCTACGACGGGCTGAACCGCTTCGTGTCCGCCAATGGCGCCTGGGGTGAAGCGAGCTATGGCTATAACGGCCGCGGCGACCTGACCTTCCAGCAGACCGGTGGCGCCCGGATCGACTACAGCTACGACGGCCAGGGGCGCCTTGCCGCGCTCAATGGCTCCCTGAATGTCGGTTTCACCTACAACAATCGAGGCAACGTCACCCAGGGACGGTCGCGCTACACCTATAACGGCGCCAGCCAGATGCTGCTGTACTGCGCCAGCCCGCAATGGGACTGTCCCTCCCCCAGCGAAACCTACCGCTACGACCCGCGCGGTTACCGCAGTGCGACCGCATTCGCCGACGGTACCCAGGTGCTTTCCCTGTATGGCCAGGAGGGGCGGCTGCTGCGCGAGGACTTCCCCGCCGATGGCGGGTTCGTCGAGCACATCTACCTGGCGGATGAGCGGATCGCCTCCCGCATGCAATGCGAGTTCGTCGACGACGACGGCAACGGCGTCTCCAACTGCAAGGAAAAGCGCTACCCGGTGAATGGTCGCCAGGGCACCGTTTTCTGACTATCGGCCAGGGGGAACGATCATGCGTCAATGGATAAAGCTGGCTGGCCTTTGCCTGCTGCTGCTCTGCGGCATGGTTAACGCCAACGAGGTCTTCGTCACCTACTACCACAACGACCATCTGGGCTCGCCGGTGGCTGCCACCGACGAAACCGGAAACCTGCTCTGGCGAGAGCATTACCGGCCCTATGGAGATCGCCAGGACCGCCCCGGCTACCAGGGCTACGGCACGCTCGGTTTCACCGGTCATGCGCAGAACCAGGCCAACGGTCTGGTCTATGCCGGGGCTCGCTATTACGACCCCTTGATAGGGCGATTCCTGTCGGTGGATCCGAAGGAGGCCAGCGAGGAAACACCGGGAAGTTTCAATCGCTATGCCTATTCCCTGAACAATCCCTACGGCTACAGCGATCCGGATGGACGTTGGGTGGCCGCCGCGTTGGGTGTGCTGGATGCTGGATTGACGATCCATGGCATCTATTCCGAGTACCGCAGGGGCGGAATGGAGGCCGCGCAGGCGGAGGTGGGCAAGGCTGTAGCGGCTCATTTGGTGGGAGGTTTGGCCGGGAATGTACTCAGGCGGGGGTATATTCTGGCAAAGGAAGGATCCATTGCTGCAAAAGCAACAATAGCAATACCTGAAAACCGAGTTGGTCATATCTTTAGAAAGGCTGAAGGACACATACCCGATACTCCCGCCAATCGAGAGTTACTTACAAACTTGGCGAATGACAATAAATCAGTGCTTGGGGTGGATCGCCACGGAACCATCTGGTCTGCGAAGTTATTGCCGGATGGTAGCCAGGCATGGGTGCAAACAAGAGGAGGCCAGGTGATCAATGGCGGAATTAATAAAGCACCTAAGCCATATGACCCTGAAAGAGGATTGGCATCACTTAAGCCAAGAGGAAGTAAAGATGGAAAATGATAAAAGATTGACTCTAGAACAAGCTTTTTGTGCGATGTTTTACTTTCTTGAAAATGAATATGAGCTAACAAAATCTGAGGACATAGCGATAATACTTAGCTCTCTTGATTGGACAGTCTTGTCTGATAACTCGGGACCGCCAGATCCTGCAGCATGGGACGATTGGCTTGAAGCAGTAAAGAAGGCCAAAAAAGACAACCCTGCTTGGTAGTTGAGTTGCTGCTTGCGCGGGTAACTGCTAGATATAAGGAACATCTAGTTTTCATGCCTTTCGCGTATTTCCTCTCATATTGAAAGTTTTACTAATAGTCCAGGCTCTTTTCTGCAGTTTAGTGACGGGTTGACGGCTTGTTAAATGGAGTGGCTTTTTTATTCGAGGCTTTAAATTTTCTAACCTGAGTTAAGGCGGGTTGGAGGATCGAGCGTCATATTGAACGAGGTCGCACTACAATAGCGCTGGATCTTTTTCTGGATTTCTAGACGTCAAGGGACGGCATGAAGCTTGAAATTGACAAAGACTTCGAGTTATTAGGATATAGCGATTGTCGCTATAAGAAACTGACCATCGAGGTCCAATATAAAGGAGAGCCTGTCGCTCAGATTAATCAAGATATGGGGAGGGATAGGTTAGAGTTAGAAATTTTTGTCGGGCTAGGTAGTTCAAGCCTGAAAGTTCCGTTGTCTGGATTTGTAGATGCTTTGATTCTGGCCAGGGACTCAATTTCGAAAGAAATTGAATGCTGAACGTATTCCAAAAGTATTTGATTGTTGGAATAGGTGCACGTGGAAACCCAACTGTGGAATTTGGACGGTCAGTAGGTGTTGACGGAAGAGTTGGTCCAACTGTTACAAGAGGATAAAGGTTGGCTAGTGATATTTTTTCGGATCGTAATGCTCGGTGAGATAAATCAAGATATAAGAGCTATAGCTGTTGGATATAGTGGTAATGGTGAGTTATTGATCCGCTATTTTCTTGATCGTAAATTAATTTATTTTGATCGATAAGTTTAATATAGATCACCTAAGTACAGTCGAACCTAAACGGGATTTTACTCCCCTTTGTAGTTTTGTTTACTCTCGGCGGGAGAGGGTCTAAGTTGCAAGGTTAATCGGATCTAAACTTGGCGTTCAAGCCAGGCTTGGTGATTCTGTTAGTCGTGAGCTGCTTGCAGGGGCTGGAAGTTTTCAGATTTTATATTTTTAGACTTTGTGAGAGTTTTACAGTTTGGAAAAAAGAGATAGCTCCCTCCAGTCATTCGACTATCTGCTCATTCTGCGAGGGGCTTGCGCCTTTGCAGTGGTGTTGAGAAATTACCCGTTTGAGTTCTATACGGCTCTTGGTACCTCCCACCTGGAGTGGCTGTTGCGACCCTTCGGCTACATACCGGTTCTTGTTTTTTTCTGCTTGAGTGGGTTTCTGATTACCCAGAACTTTATACTCGGTCGTTATGAGCCGGGTTCTGTTTTAGGTGTTTGGGGGTACTACAGAAATAGAGCGTTGAGAGTGTTGCCGTTGTATTATTTTTCTATTCTCGCCTGTCTCTTGATCTATTGGCCAGAGTCATTCTATCGCTGGGATGAGGTTCTGGCTTTGTTTGGGTTCGTTGGTGCATATAAGATTGATGGTGGCATAATTTTCAATCATGTTTACTGGAGCCTTCCTGTCGAAGTGGCTTTCTTCGTCCTGGCGCCAGTCTTGTTCTTTTTCATGCGTTGGCTCTGCTTGAGCCTTGGTGCGCTTGGAGCCTTGCTCTTCATTATTCTTGCATACTTTATATACAGCGCAATTGTATTCTGGGATATTCCTTATGACGATGGCTTTTTAATGAGTCGCGTGATATGGAACCGACTGGCTCACCATGATGTGATTTACAATTTCGAAGTGTTTCTTCTGGGCGGGATTGCGGCCTTTTATGTCAATGGTCAATCTCGGAGAGGTACTGTGCGTGGCCAATTGTTTTTCAAAGTTTCACTGGCATCGTTGATTCTGCTGATGTTCGCGAGAACTGGAATTGTAGGAGATGCTCTGTTTCAGAAAGGCAAGGTTGACGCCTTCACTCTCTACCTTCTCTTGCCATTGCTTGGACTCTGGTTCCTGGGCTTTACGATGCTTTACGCCAAGCCGCAGCTTATCCGCGTGTCGCGGATTGGTTTGCTCTTCCGACGGGCTCTTGAGGCACTAGGGCATTGGTCATATGGCGTTTATCTCTTTCATATGCCGATTCTTTCCATCGTCGAGAAATTTGATATCCTGTCCGGTAGTGCATACCAGAACTCTGTCATGAGTTTCCTGGCGTTGATTTGCGTAATTGCCTTTTCGGCGATGACTTATCGTTTAATAGAAAAGCCTGTAATGAGGTTCAGGATGCGCTCCGGTCATTTGGTATCGAGTTCGGCGTGAGTTTGGTCGGTTATCACGCCCCGGCTCAGCGCCGGGGCTCGGCCAACTGCTGCAGGCCATGCTCCAGGCTGGCGGCGGACAACTCGCCCATGTGGCTGTGGCGCAGGCGGCCGTCGGCGGCGTAGAAGAACGTGGTCGGCATGCCGTAGGCGCCGGTGGCCTGGCCGAACTGGTTGCCACTGTCGAGCAGGACTTCCCGGGGCTTCAGCTTCTGGCTGGCGAGGAAGCCGGCCACGGCCTCGGCCGACTCGCCCTGGTTGGCCAGCACGAAGCGTACGTCCGGGCGCGCCTGCTGGGCGGCTTCCAGCACCGGCATCTCGCGCCGGCAGGGCGGGCACCAGGTGGCCCAGAGGTTGACCACCAACGGGCGGCCGTCCAACTGGCCGAGATTCACCGGCCGGCCTTGAAGGTCGCTCAGCGCCAGGGCCGGCAGTCGCTGGCCGCGGTCCAGGGCGGAGACCAGCGCGGTGCCGCCGCCCCAGACGCAGACGCCTGTCACCAGGGCGATGGCCAGCGGCCGGCGCAGGCCGTCGTTGCGCCAGGCCAGCCAGGTGCCGAGCAATGCCGCGGCGAGTGCGCCCGGCCAGGCCAGGAAGCCGCCGTCGCGGATGTCCAGCACGCCCCAGGGCGCCGCCGCGTATTGCCCTGCGTAGCGCGCGACGAAGGCCAGGCGCGCCACCAGCAGGCCGGCCAGGAGCATGGCGAACAGCGCCCCCTCGGGGTTGCCGCCACGCCTGCGCCCGGCCAGCCAGCCGCCCAGCAGTGCGGCGAGGAAGCCCAGGTAGAGCAGGGCCTGGGGCATGGGAATGGCGAGCGGGCCGAGGATCAGGCTGGTCATGGCGGTCTCCGGGAGGCGGGCCGCGAGTATCGCAGTCCCGCGCTGCCGGGCGTGAGCGGTGCTGTGGATAAATGTTTCGACCCCATATTGCCCCGAGGCACGGCGTTCCCCCGTAGGAGCGGACTTCGTCCGCGATAGCCGGAGGTTCCGGCGCAGTTCGCGGATGAGATCCGCTCCTACGCCGCTCACCCACGCCATTCCACTGTAGGAGCGGGCCCTGCGCGCGAAATCGCGGGCAGGGCCCGCTCCTACAGGGAAATGCCACACCTTCCGGCAACCTGTAGGAGCGAGCTTGCTCGCGAACGGACTTCGCAGCGGGGTTTATTCGCGAGCAAGCTCGCTCCTACGAAGAGCATTTCGGCGCGGGCCGCAAGACAGTTGCTCCTACGACCGTGCCTCCTCACGCCAGGGCTGTGTCTTCCCCGGCCTCGGCGTGCAGCTCCTCCACCAGACGCGTGGCGCAGGCGCCGACCTTGCGCACGGCTTCTTCGATGCGCGGCAGGTCGCGGTTGGAGTAGTTCAGGCGCAGGCAATTGCGGTACTTGCCGGAGGCCGAGAAGATGCTGCCGGCCGCCACCTGCACGCGCTCGGCCTGCAGTTCGCGGTTCAGCCGCACGCTGTCGAACTGCGGGTGCAGTTCCACCCAGAGCATGAAGCCGCCCTGTGGCCGGGTGGCGCGGGTGCCCTCGGGGAAGTAGCGGGCGATCCAGTCGGTCATCAGGTCGCGGTGGCGCTGGTATTGGGCGCGCATGCGGCGGATGTGCGGCTCGTAGTGGCCGCCGCCGACGAACTCGGCCAGGGCCATCTGCGGCTGCGGCGCGCAGGTGCCGCTGGCGATGTACTTGAAGTGGAGGATGCGGTCCAGGTAGCGCCCCGGCACCACCCAGCCGGTGCGCAGGCCCGGCGCCACCGTCTTGGAGAAGGAGCTGGCCAGCAGCACGCGGTCGTCGGTGTCGAACGACTTGATGCTGCGCGGCCGCGGGTAGGCATAGGCCAGCTCGCCGTAGATATCGTCCTCGAGGATGGGCACGTCGTAGCGCTGGGCCAGGCTGAGCAGGGCGCGCTTGCGCGCGTCGGGCATGATGTAGCCCAGCGGGTTGTTGCAGTTGGGGGTGAGCAGGATCAGCTTCACCGGCCATTGCTCCATGGCCAGCGCCAGGGCTTCCAGGCTCACCCCGTTGGTCGGGTCGGTGGGGATTTCCAGGGCCTTCAGGCCGTACGCCTTGAGCGCCTGCATGGCGCCGTGGAAGCTCGGTGAGTCGATGGCGACGATGTCGCCCGGCTGGCAGATGGCGCGCAGGGTGATGGCCAGGGCCTCCTGGCAGCCGGTGGTGATGACGATTTCGCTGGGCGGCACCTGGCAACCGGAGTCCAGCATCAGCCGGGAAATCTGTTCGCGCAGGGCCAGCGAGCCCTGGATGCCTTCGTAGCCCAGGGCCTGCAGGTCGGTGCGCCGCGCGGCATTGGCCATGGCGCGCTGCAGCGGCTTGAGTGAAGGGCTGGCGATGTCCGGGGTGCCGCGGCCGAGCTGGACGAAATCGCCGCCGGGGGCGCGGCGCACCTGCTCCAGCACCTGGTCCCACTGCGATACGTCCACCGGCCGCTGCGCCGGGCGGGTCATCGCCGGCATGGCCGGTTGCGGGCGTCGTTCGGGGACGAAGAAGCCGGACTTGGGCCGCGGCTCGACCAGCCCTGCATCCTCCAGCACCCGGTAGGCCTGCTGCACGGTGCTGATGCTGACGCCGTGCTCCTCGCTTAGCGCGCGCACCGAGGGCAGGCGGTCGCCGGGGCGGTAAAGCCCCTGCTCGATGCGTTCGCCCAGGGTGCTGGCCAGTTGTGCGTAGCGCTTCATGACAGTTGCCCCGTGCCGCGCCATGGCGGCGAAGACCAGTACAGATTGGGCAAAAATACGCCATTCAGTTGGTTTTTTCCGCTTTCTGTATGGAAAAAATTCCATTTCCTTGAATCTGTAATGAGACTGGCCCATTCGCCACCCTATCCACAGGCTCGGAGAAGGAGGGGCGACATGAACGGCATGACAGATGTGCGCTTGACCCTGTACCAGCGCGAACTGCTCGGCCTCGACGACGGCAAGCTGGTCCCGCGCGGCCCGGCGGAAAGTCGCTGGCGGCAGTTCTGGCGGCGGGTGCGCACGCGCAGGCAACTGCTCGAACTCAGCGACGAACAGCTGCGCGACATCGGCATTTCCCGCGAGCAGGCGCGCATCGAGGCGCTGCGGCCGTTCTGGCGCTGCTGAGCTTCAGTGCCCGGCGCGGTATTGCAGGGCTTCGGCCAGGTGCGCCCGGGCGATGCGCTCGGCGCTTTCCAGGTCGGCCAGGGTGCGGGCGACCTTGAGGATGCGGTGCAGGGCGCGCAGGGACAGGTCCAGGCGCTCGCCGGCGGTTTCCAGCCAGGCCTGGTCCTGGTCGTCCAGTGCACAATTCTGGTGCATCGCCTTGAGGTCGAGAACGGCGTTCGCGCAACCCTGCCGCGCCAGCTGCCGCTCGCGGGCGCGGGCCACCTGCGCGGCGACCTCGGCGCTGCCCAGGCTGCCCTCCTGGGGGACGAGGCGCGTGGTCTCGCGGCCCACGGTCAGGTGCAGGTCGATGCGGTCCAGCAGTGGGCCGGACAGCTTGGCGCGGTAGCGCTGGATCTGCTCCGGGGTGCAGCGGCAGCGGCCGCTGGGGTCGCCGAGGTAGCCGCAGGGGCAGGGGTTCATCGCCGCCACCAGTTGGAAGCGCGCCGGGAAGCGCACCCGGCCGTTGGCCCGGGCGATCACGATTTCTCCCCCTTCCAGGGGCTCGCGCAGCACTTCCAGAACCTTGCGGTCGAATTCCGGCAACTCGTCGAGGAACAGCACGCCTTCGTGGGCCAGGGTGATCTCCCCCGGTTGCGGCCGGCTGCCGCCGCCCACCAGCGCGGCGGCCGAGGCGCTGTGGTGCGGCTGGCGGAACGGGCGCTGCGGCCAGTGCGTCAGCGGCCCACGCCCGGACACGGAGTGGATGGCCGCCACCTGCAGCGCCTCGTCTTCGCTCAGCGGCGGCAGAAGCCCCGGCAGGCGGCTGGCCAATAGCGTCTTGCCGGTGCCCGGCGGGCCGCTCAGCAGCAGGTTGTGCGACCCGGCGGCTGCCACCAGCAGGGCGCGCTTGGCCGCGGCCTGGCCCTGGACCTCGGCGAGGTCGGGGTAGGGCGGGGTTTCCCGCAGCAGGCCGCGGGCCTGGTAGGGCGGCAGGGGCGCCTGGCCGGTCAGGTGCGCGGCCAGCTCCAGCAGGTGGCCCACGGCGTAGACGGTCAGGCCGCTGGCCAGGCTGGCTTCCTCGGCGTTTTCCTTCGGCACCACCAGGGCGCGGCCCGCGGCGCGCGCCGCCAGGGCGGCCGGCAGCACGCCCTGGACCGGGCGCAGGGCGCCGGACAGGGCCAGTTCACCGAGGCATTCCAGGCCGTCCAGGTTGGCGCCGGCCAACTGGCCGTTGGCGGCGAGCAGGCCCAGGGCGATGGCCAGGTCGAAGCGCCCGCCGTCCTTGGGCAGGTCGGCCGGGGCGAGGTTGAGGGTGATGCGCCGGGCGGGGAACTCGAAGCCGGCGTTGAGGATGGCGCTGCGCACGCGGTCCTTGCTTTCCTTGACCGCGGTTTCCGGCAGGCCGACCAGGGTCAGCGACGGCAGGCCATTGGCCAGGTGCGCCTCGACGGTGACACCGGGGGCTTCCACGCCTACCTGGGCGCGGCTGTGGACGATGGCCAGGGACATGGCAGGGCAGCTTCTTCCAGAGCAAACCCCGAGTTTAGGAGGTCACTGATGCCGGGGTCATGCTCGCTGCCGCTGTAAGGGCGCTAATGTCCGGTAGGAAACTTCCCGTTGGTCAGGGGCAATGGAAGGGGGCTTTCGTAAGCCGGCCCAAGTCGATGCCGTGCAGCCACGCGCCGGGTCATTCGGCCTCGGCGGGCGGCGCGAGTTTGGCCTCCAGTTCGGCGACCTTGGCTTCCAGCGCCTCCAGGCGGGCGCGGGTGCGGGCGAGCACCACCATCTGGCTGTCGAACTCGTCGCGGCTGACCAGGTCGAGCTTGCCGAAGGCGCTCTGCAGCAGGACCTTGAACTGCGCCTCCAGCTCGGCGCGGGGCAGCGGCGATTCACCGCCGAAGAGGCGGCTGGCCTGTTGGCCGAGGGCGTCGAGGAAGGCTTTGGGCGGCAGCATGGCGAGGTTTTCCAGTTGGGACTGGGTGGGGAGTCTATCACGCTGCCCGGTGCCGCTGGCGCGGACCGGGGCAGCCGCCGCAGGTTCTGCGTGCTAGCGCGGGGCATCGGCCTGGGCCGTGGACAGGTCCGCGAAGACCTTGGCGAACATGGGCGCCAGGAGCCGGCTGCCCGCCGCGTTCAGGTGGTTGTCATCGGCGTAGTAGGCCTGTCCTTCCCGGCCGCCGTAGCACTGCCCTTCGTCGCACAGGTAGGGAAGCGGATCGAGAATGTTCACGTCGCAGGCTTCGCGGGCGCGGTCCTGCACGCCCCAGACGAAGCCGTTGCGCGCCTCGTAGTCGGCCCGGCTGAGGGTTACTTGCGGCGCCTTCCCCTGGAGCATCTTCCTGCTCATCACATCCGGCACGTCGACGCGCATTTCCGGTATCGGCCGCACCAGGTAGACCGGGCGCTGCCGCGCCAGGGCGCAGGCGTGGTCGATGTAGAGCCGGGTGAACGCCTCGAGCCATTCGCTGCTGGGCTCGTCCACGGGCGAGCTGACGTAGGCCTGCGGCCGGTTCTTGCGGTTCTGGTCGATGCCGTTGTAACCCAGCGGGTAGACGGAGGTGCGGGTAACGATGATCAGCGGCACCCGGCTGGGCGCGTCGCCGAGTTCGGCCGGCAGTTGCCGGCGCATGCGGTTGCAGGTGTCCTCCGGGTTGTCGCGCGGGTGTTCGCGGATGTGCAGCCCGGGAACCGGCAGGCAGGCCGGTGCGGCCCGCAGGTAGATGCCCTGGCCGGCGTCAGGCAGTGCGAGTTGTGCGGCGGTGACCACGGAGGCGGCGTGGCTGTCGCCGATGAGCATGGCCTGGATGTCCGGCCCGCCATACACGCAGCCCGCGCCCTTGCTCAGGCACTCCCCGTTGCGCGGCGTGCCCTGCAGGGCCTGTTCCCGCATCGCCAGGATGTCCGCGGGCATCCGTTGCGGGAAGCCTTTCGCCCTGACCACCACCTGCGCCATGTAGCCGGCAAGGATCATCAGGCCGGCCAGTCCGGCCACGGCGAACGCTCGCCGGCTAGTGCCCAGCCAGCGCCGCGTCGGTTGTTCCACCAGCCGGTAGGAGAGCTCGCCCAGCAATAGCGTCAGCAGCAGGGCTGCGGCGATCCACAGGGGGGCTTGCCGGTGGCCGGCATGGAACAGCCAGGCGACCAGCGGCCAGTGCCACAGGTACAGGGAGTAGGAACGCGTGCCCAGCCACTGAACGGCGCCATGGGTGCACCACGACGAGGCTTCCCGCCGGGCCGCCAGCACCATGGCGGTTCCCAGTGTCGGCAGCAGCGCCAGCGCACCGGGCCAGGCGGCGGACTCGTCGAGCAGGAACACCGACGCCCCTATCAGCGCCAGGCCGCCGGCTTCCAGCAGGCGCCGTGCCGTCGCCGGGAGCCCGAGGTTCGAGCAGAGCAGGAAGCACAATCCGCCCAGGAGCATTTCCCAGGCGCGGGCGGGCAGGAGGTAGAAAGCCTTTTCCGGATGGCTGGCGGTCAGCGTGATGCACAGCGCCAGCGAGCAGGAGAACAGCGCCAGGTGCACGCCCACGAGCGTGCCGCGCCGGGGCAGCAGCTTCCAGGCGAGGGCGAGGATTAGCGGCAACGCCAGGTAGAACTGCCACTCGACGGACAGCGACCAGGTGTGCAGCAGCCATTTCGCCTGGCTGGCGCTGTCGAAGTAGCCGGCTTCCTTCAGATACAGGTGATTGGACAGGAAGGCCAGGGACTGTCGGGCGTGCCGGCCGAGGGTCTTGTAGTCGTTTGGCGCGAGCAGCAGCCAGCCGACGGCCAGCACGACCGCGCAGACCACCAGCAACGCCGGAAGGATGCGTCTGGCCCGGGCCCAGTAGAACGCCAGGACGGAGAAGCCGCCACGCTGCAGGCCGGTGCCGATGATCCCCGCCATGAGGTAGCCGGAGAGCACGAAGAACACATCCACGCCGGCGAATCCGCCGTCCAGTCCGCCGACGTCGAAGTGATAGAGGATGACCGCGACCACCGCCAGGGCTCGCAGGCCGTTGATGTCCTGCCTGAAGTGGTTGGCGGGCGTGGGTTTCGTCTGGCCGGACCGGGCGCGGCGGCTGGGGAGAAGGCTCATCGCTGGTTTTCCGCAAATCGGCGAAAGATAGGTCTTTCGACTCCTGCGGCGACGCCCGCTCGGATACTGAGGAACTTGCCTTCAGGCTTTCGGAAAATCCCTTCGGAGAGATGGCCCTGGTCCAGCGCTGGTCGAGCCTCTTCCCTATGGCGCAGCCCGGATGGCCCAGGTCGGCCCCCCGGTTTGGCGGGAAAAAGGGGCCGCTGCACGATTTTTGCGCAAGCTTGGTGGCATGACTGCCCGGTTCTGGTGCGCGACATGGCACCCGGCCATCGCCCCGGCGCCGCTGTTTTTCGCTAAGAGGCTGAATCGGCGGGCTTTTCGCCGAGCTGGCAAGGTTCCTGCTTCGGCGCTGACATAGCGTGCACCGATGCAGGTCCGGTGCGGCTGGCGGAGCTGACGAGCGCTTCGCGGGAAGCGGCTGGAAGAGGTCGGAGTGCTGAGGTAGGGCGGCCGGCGCGTTACAAAGCCAGACACTGCGCTTAGACTTGTCCCCGGGTTCGTTTTCCTGGGGCGAGTCCACCAAAACACGGGAGAGAGTTTCATGAAGCTAGTCACAGCCATCATCAAGCCGTTCAAGCTCGACGACGTGCGCGAGTCGCTGTCCGAGATCGGCGTGCAGGGCATCACTGTGACCGAAGTCAAGGGCTTCGGCCGGCAGAAGGGGCACACCGAGCTGTACCGTGGTGCGGAATACGTCGTCGACTTCCTGCCCAAGGTGAAGATCGATGTGGCCATCGCCGATGACCAGTTGGACCGCGTCATCGAGGCCATCACCAAGGCCGCCAACACCGGCAAGATCGGCGACGGCAAGATTTTCGTCGTGAATCTGGAACAGGCGATCCGCATCCGTACCGGCGAGACCGGTACCGACGCCATCTAAGCCAACCGAACCCCCCGCCCCAGGAGAAACAACAATGACTCTGCGCAAGTTCGCAGGGCTAGGCGCCCTATTGCCCCTCGCAATGCCCGCACTGGCCATGGCCGACGAGGCAGCGGCCCCCGTCCTGAACAGTGGTGACACCGCCTGGATGCTGATTTCCAGCGCCCTGGTGCTGATGATGACCATCCCCGGCCTGGCGCTGTTCTACGGCGGCATGGTGCGCGCCAAGAACGTCCTGTCGATCATGATGCAGTGCTTCGCGATCACCGCGCTGATCAGCATCCTGTGGGTCGTCTACGGCTACAGCCTGGCCTTCGACACCGTCGGCATGGAGAAGGGCGTGATCAACTTCGCCTCCTTCGTCGGCGGCTTCGACAAGGCCTTCCTCAGCGGCCTGACCAGCGAAGGCCTGACCTCCGCCTCGGCGCTGTTCCCGGAAAGCGTCTTCGTGATGTTCCAGATGACCTTCGCGATCATCACCCCGGCGCTGATCGTCGGCGCCTTCGCCGAGCGCATGAAGTTCTCCGCGCTGCTGATCTTCACCGGCCTGTGGTTCACCCTGGTCTATGCCCCCATCGCGCACATGGTCTGGAGCGGTGACGGCGGCCTGCTGTGGGACTGGGGCGTACTGGACTTCGCCGGTGGCACCGTGGTGCACATCAACGCCGGTGTCGCCGGCCTGGTGGCCTGCCTGGTGATGGGCAAGCGCAAGGGCTACCCGACCGCCGCCATGGCCCCGCACAACCTGGGCTACACCCTGGTCGGCGCCGCCCTGCTGTGGGTGGGCTGGTTCGGCTTCAACGCCGGTTCCGCCGCCGCCGCCAACGGCACCGCCGGCATGGCCATGCTGGTGACCCAGATCGCCACCGCCGCCGCCGCCCTGGGCTGGATGTTCGCCGAGTGGATCACCCACGGTAAGCCCAGCGCCCTGGGCATCGCTTCGGGCGTGGTCGCCGGCCTGGTGGCCGTGACCCCGGCCGCCGGCACCTGCGGCCCGATGGGCGCGATCATCCTCGGCCTGGCCGCCGGCGTGATCTGCTTCTTCGCCGCCACCAGCCTCAAGCGCGCCATCGGCTACGACGACTCCCTGGACGCCTTCGGCGTGCACGCCGTCGGCGGCATCGTCGGCGCCCTGCTGACCGGCGTGTTCGCCGCGCCCGCCCTGGGCGGCTTCGGCACCGTCACCGACATCGGCGCCCAGCTGTTCATCCAGTTCAAGGGCGTGGCCTTCACCATCGTCTACACCGGTATCGTCAGCTTCGTGATCCTCAAGGTGCTGGACCTGGTCATCGGCCTGCGCGTCACCGAGGAAGAAGAAACCGTGGGCCTGGACCTGGCCCTGCACAACGAGCGCGGCTACAACCTGTAAGTTCGCTCGGGTTCGACGAAGGGCGCCCTCGGGCGCCCTTTGTTTTTTTCTGCGCTTCGCTAGAATGCGCCCCGATCGGTAGCCAACAGGAGGCCCCGCCATGTGGAAGCAGACCCAGATCACCCTGCGCCCGCGGTCGCGCGGTTTCCACCTGGTCACCGACGAGGTGCTGGCGGCATTGCCGGACCTGGCGCGTTGCCGGGCCGGCCTGCTGCACCTGCTGTTGCAACACACCTCGGCGTCGCTGACGCTGAACGAGAATGCCGACCCCTCGGTCCGGCGGGACTTCGAGCGATTCTTCAATCGCCTGGTGCCGCAGGGCGAGCGTGGCTACGAGCACGATTACGAAGGGCCGGACGACTTGCCCGCGCACTTCAAGGCCAGCCTGCTGGGCTGCCAGCTGACCCTGCCGGTCAGCGCCGGGAGACTGGCGCTGGGCACCTGGCAGGGCATCTACCTGGGCGAACACCGCGATCACGGCGGGCCGCGCAAGGTGCTGGCGACCCTGCAGGGCGAGGCTCTGTGAATTTTTTCCGGCAGCGTTCGTCAAAGCGCGCGGCTGGGCTATAACTAACCTGCTTTGCAGCACCACGAGGTTGAATAATGAGCGACGAAGAACTGGAACAAGACGAGTTGGAAAGCGGCGACGAGGACGACGGCGAGGAGTTGGCTGCAGCTGACGATGGCGACGCCGAAGGCGAAGCCGACGAGGCCCCGGCTTCCTCTGGCGGCAAGAAAGCCAAGGCAGCCGTAGAAGAAGAGGAACTGCCCTCGGTCGAGGCCAAGCAGAAAGAGCGCGACGCCCTGGCCAAGGCCATGGAAGACTTCCTCTCCCGTGGTGGCAAGGTCCAGGAGATCGAGCCCAACGTGGTCGCCGATCCGCCGAAGAAGCCGGACAGCAAATACGGCAGCCGCCCTATCTGAGGGCGACGTCGTGAAAAAGCCCGCCCTCTCCGCCAGGGGAGCGGCGGGCTTTTTCTTTGTGACGGCCTGTGGGGGCGGCTTTTCGTAGGAGCGAGCTTGCTCGCGAACAGTGGTTACCGGTGACGTAGGTGTTGGGTTCAAGAGCGCCCTCTCCCCAACCCTCGGCTGCGCGCCCCGCCCTGAAGGGAGAGGGGGCTGTCCCGAGTTGCCGGAAACTCCAGAGTTATCCTGAGACGCCTATCTCCCCGTCGCCATTCCCGCGAGCGCGGGAAGCCGGGGTTCGCGAGCAAGCTCGCTCCTACGAAGAGCAAAAGCGGCTCTTGCTCTGGTTTTTGGACTTCCAGAGAAACAACCGAACGCACCGGAACGCCCCTTCAGAAGGCCGAGCGAAACCGGCGCTCAGGAGGTCATGCGACATGGATGTCGCGAGAGCCCCGATCAGCACAGGGACGTGCTGTCGGGGGGGGCCTCCGTGGCGGGGGAATTCGCGAGGGTAGCCCGGCTTCATCGGGCCCGTATGTCGGGGCAAGCCTTTTTGGTTCCTTTTGTGGCGTTTGACAAAAGGGACTCGCCCGAGGGGGCGAAAC
>NZ_JAZAQP010000023.1:0-102011 GCF_036231725.1 Pseudomonas sp. JH-2
GCGGCGGCGCGCATGGGGCCGACGGTATGCGAGCTGGAGGGGCCGATACCGATCTTGAACAGGTCGAACACACTGATAGCCATGCCGGCCTCCGCAGGAACTGGGCTGATGCGGAGCGCCCGCGGGCACCCCTGATGCGGGGCATCATCGGCCCTCGGCCGGTGGAGCCGGCGTCCGGCACCGACTTGGCCTTATCCAAAAGCGCCGCGGCGTGCGACATGGGAAGAATCGTGCCAGTTGGTGTCGCTCATGCGACAAATAATTACGGATTTGAGACGCAGTCGATAGACAACATCAATCAGTCGACAGCCCCATATTTCGGGGTGTTTCATGATGAACGGTCGACGAACGGCTAGGGTTTCGCCTTCGGACCTGTGCTTGACCCCTCCCCGTAATTGCTAGAGGCTGACCTCATGAAGTGTCTTCTGTTGTCGCTGTTGGCGTTACCCGTTCTTTGCTCAGGCCTGGCCCAGGCCGCCGAACCACAGTCCTGCTCACTGGTCCGTTTCGCCGATGTCGGCTGGACCGACATCACCGTCACCACCGCCGTCACCCGCCTGGTGCTCAGCGAACAGGGCTACCGCACCAAGGTCGAGCGTCTCTCCGTTCCCGATACCTACAAGGCCATGGCCGAGAAGCGCATCGACGTCTTCCTCGGCAACTGGATGCCGAGCATGGCCGCGGACATCAAGCCCTACGCCGACAATGGCTCGGTGCAGACCGTGCGGGCCAACCTGGAGGGCGCCAAGTACACCCTCGCCGTTCCCCAGTACGCCTACGACGCCGGCCTGAAGAGCTTCGCCGACATCGCGAAGTTCAAGGAGCAGCTGGGCGGCCGGATCTACGGCATCGAACCGGGCAACGACGGCAACCAGCTGATCCGCAAGATGATCGCCGACAAGGCCTTCGGCCTGGGCGACTTCAAGCTGGTGGAGTCCAGCGAGGCCGACATGCTCGCCTCGGTGCGCCGCGCCGGCGCCCTCAAGCAGCCGATCGTCTTCCTCGGCTGGGAACCGCACCCGATGAACACCCGCCTGCAGATGCGCTACCTGGAAGGCGGCGATGCCTATTTCGGCCCGAACTACGGCGGTGCCACCGTCTACACCAACGTCAGGGCCGGCTATCTTGATGAATGCCCGAACGTCGCGCAGTTGCTGCGCAACCTGGAATTCGACCTGGCCATGGAGAACCGCCTGATGGACGCGGTGCTCAATGAACGGAGCAATCCGCGCCAGGCCGCCAAGGACTGGTTGCAGGCCAACCCGCAGGTGCGCGACGCCTGGCTCAAGGGCGTGCAGCCGCGCGCCCAGGCCCCGTCCAAGGCCGTCGTCCAGCAGTGAAGGCGACGTCCCCGGGCCGTCGGAACAGGGCCGTGGAACTGGATGCGACACCCCTGGTGCTGATTGCGACTTCGCCTGCACTGGTTGCGACGCACCCGGTATGCGGCGGATTTTTCCTGTTCCATGATCGTTTCCGAATCGACGAAGAAAGGGCCCGCGTCCCGGCGCGGCCCACCTAGAAACCCACGCAGATCGCCCTATCCCGCAGAGGAGTACGCTCATGAAAGGTTGCAAGTCTTTGCTGCTGGCAGTGTCCCTGAGTGCGCCGCTGGTGGTTCAGGCCGCTGAACCTGAGTCGTGCGGCACGGTTCGCTTCTCCGACGTCGGCTGGACCGACATCACCGTCACCACCGCGACCACTCGCCAGGTGCTGGAATCGCTCGGCTACACCACCAAGGTGAACATGCTTTCCGTGCCGGTGACCTACCGCTCGCTGGCGAACAAGGACCTCGACGTCTTCCTCGGCAACTGGATGCCGAGCATGGCCAACGACATCAAGCCCTACGCCGACAACGGCTCGGTGGAAACCGTGCGGGCCAACCTGGAGGGCGCCAAGTACACCCTGGCGGTCACCCAGGCCGCCTACGACGGCGGGCTGAAGAACTTCGCCGACATCGTCAAGTTCTCCGACAAGCTCGGCGGCAAGATCTACGGCATCGAGCCGGGCAACGACGGCAACCGCCTGGTCCAGGGCATGATCGACAAGAACCAGTTCGACCTCGGCAAGTTCAAGCTGGTGGAGTCCAGCGAGGCCGGGATGCTCTCGCAGGTGGGCCGTGCCGACCGGCGCAACCAGTGGATCGTGTTCCTGGGCTGGGAACCGCACCCGATGAACACCCGCTTCAAGATGCAGTACCTGCAGGGTGGCGATGACGTGTTCGGCCCCAACTACGGTGGCGCGACCATCTACACCAACGTGCGCAAGGGCTACGTCCAGGAATGCCCGAACGTCGGCAAGCTGCTGACCAACCTCACCTTCACCCTGGACATGGAAAACAAACTGATGGACGCCGTGCTCAACGGGGGCAAGAAGCCCGAGGACGCGGCCAAGGCCTGGTTGAAGGATCATCCGGAACTGCTCGATGCCTGGCTGGCTGGCGTCACCACGCGTGACGGCAAGCCGGCGCTCGCCGCGGCCAAGGTCGCTTTCGCCAAGTGACCTCGGCCGGTCGCTTCCACCTTGCTTGATGGGCCCGCACTATGTTTCTGACTGAACACAAGATCCCCCTCGGTGAGCACATCGCCGCCTTCGTCGACTGGCTCACCCGCCATGGCTCGGCGGTCTTCGACAAGATCTCGGATGTCCTCGAGTTCCTCATCCACGGTGTCACCGGCGGCCTGCTGTGGTTCCACCCGCTGCTGCTCACCGCGATCATGGTGGGCCTGGTGCACTTCATCCAGCGCAGCATCGGCCTGACCCTGTTCGCTCTGGCCTCGCTGCTGCTGATCCTCAACCTGGGCTACTGGCAGGAGACCATGGAGACCCTCGCCCAGGTCATCTTCGCCACCCTGGTGTGCGTCGCCATCGGCGTGCCCCTGGGCATACTCGCGGCGCACAAGCCCTGGTTCTACACCGCGCTGCGGCCGCTGCTGGACCTGATGCAGACGGTGCCCACCTTCGTCTACCTGATCCCCACCCTGACGCTGTTCGGCCTGGGTGTGGTGCCGGGCCTGATCTCCACCGTGATCTTCGCCATCGCCGCGCCCATCCGCCTGACCTGCCTGGGTATCCAGGACGTGCCGGCGGAGCTGATGGACGCCGGCAAGGCCTTCGGCTGCTCACGCTGGCAGCTGCTGACCCGTATCGAACTGCCGCACGCCATGCCCAGCATCGGCGCCGGCATCACCCAGTGCATCATGCTGTCGTTGTCGATGGTGGTGATCTCCGCGCTGGTAGGCGCCGACGGCCTCGGCAAGCCGGTGGTGAACGCGCTGAACACCGCGGACATCTCCCTGGGCTTCGAGGCCGGCCTGGCCATCGTCCTGCTCGCCATCCTGCTCGACCGGGTGTGCAAGCAACGCTCGCTGCGGGGGAGGTAAGCACTATGTCAGCGATTCGCTTCGAACACGTGGATGTGATCTTCGGCACCCACACCAAGGAGGCCATCAAGCTGCTCGACCAGGGCATGGGCCGCGAGGAAATCCTCAAGCGCACCGGCCAGGTGCTCGGCGTGGAGGACGCCTGCCTGGACGTCAACCGTGGCGAGATCTGCGTGATGATGGGCCTGTCCGGCTCCGGCAAGTCGAGCCTGCTGCGCTGCATCAACGGCCTCAACAAGGTCAGCCGCGGCAAGCTGCTGATCGAGCACGAAGGCCAGCAGGTGGACATCGCCAGCTGCTCGCCGGCGACGCTCAAGACCATGCGTACCAAGCGCATCGCCATGGTCTTCCAGAAGTTCGCCCTGATGCCCTGGCTGACCGTGGCCGAGAACATCGGCTTCGGCCTGGAGATGCAGGGCCGCCCGGCCAACGAGCGGAAGAAGGTGATCGACGAAAAGCTCGAGCTGGTGGGCCTGTCGCAGTGGCGCGACAAACGCCCGGACTCGCTCTCCGGCGGCATGCAGCAGCGCGTCGGCCTGGCCCGCGCGCTGGCCATGGACGGCGACATCCTGCTGATGGACGAACCCTTCTCGGCCCTCGACCCGCTGATCCGCCAGCAGCTGCAGGACGAACTGCTGGTGCTGCAACGGCAACTGCACAAGACCATCGTCTTCGTCAGCCACGACCTCGACGAGGCGCTGAAGATCGGCACCCGCATCGCCATCATGAAGGACGGCCGCATCATCCAGCACGGCAAGCCCGAGGAGATCGTGCTGAGCCCGGCGGACGAGTACGTGCGCACCTTCGTCGCCCACACCAACCCGCTCAACGTGCTGTGCGGCTCCAGCCTGATGCGCGGCCTGGACCAGTGCCGCCGGCAGGACGGCGAGGTGTGCTTCGACCAGGGCCGCGACTGCTGGATCGGCCTCACCGAGACCAACCAGATCAAGACCGCGCGCCAGGGCAGCAACATCATCGACCTGCAGCAATGGCGCCCGGGCGACGCGGTGGAGAGGCTCAAGCACGAGCCGACCCTGGTGGACGTCAACATCCGCATGCGCGACGCCCTGCAGATCCGCTACCAGACCGGCCACAAGCTGGTCCTGCAAGAGCAGAGCCGCGTGGTCGGGGTGCTCGGCGACAGCGAGCTGTACCACGCGCTGCTGGGCAAGAACCTGGGCTGACGGGGCCGAGGAAGCGAAGACGCCGGGCAGATGCCCGGCGTTTTCGTTTTGCGTTGGAGCTTCCGTAGGGCGAATAACCGTTCGCGGTTATCCGCCGATAGCCCTGGCGCGGGGTCGACGGCGGATAACGCCTGGGGCGTTATGCGCCAAATCGCGGACAGAGTCCGCTCCTACGGTTCCAGGAAGCACGGTCGTGGGAGCGGACTTCGTCCGCGATGGCCGGAATCACCGGCACGGATCGCGGATGAATCCGCTCCTACGGGTGCCCGGCTGCCGGGGCGGCCTTGAGGTCGGCCAGGCCTTTCAACAATGCCGCGTGGAACGCCTGCGGGTCCTGGATCTGCGGCGCGTGGCCGAGCTTGTCGAACTCCACCAGGGTGGCGTGGGGGATGGCCTGGGCGGTGCGCTTGCCCAGCTCGGCGTAGTTGCCCAGCTTGGCGCGCAGCGGCTCGGGGGCGATGTCCTTGCCGATCGCGGTGTTGTCTTGGGTACCGATCATCAGCAGGGTGGGCGCCTGGATCTGGCCGAACTCGTAGAGCACCGGCTGGGTGAAGATCATGTCGTACTGCAGCGCCGAGTTCCACGCCACGCGCTCGTGGCCGGAGCCGTTGTAGAGGCCGGCGAGCATGTTCACCCACTTGTCGTATTCCGGCTTCCACTGGCCGGCGTAGTAGGTGGCCTGCTCGTACTTGCGGATGCCCTCGGCGCTGGTCTTCAGCTCGCGCTCGTACCACTGGTCCGGGGTGCGGTAGGGCACGCCCAGGGCCTTCCAGTCCTCCAGGCCGATGGGGTTGACCAGCACCAGCTGCTCGACCTGCTGCGGGTACATCAGCGCGTAGCGCGCGGCCAGCATGCCGCCGGTGGAGTGGCCGAGCAGCGTCACCTTGTGCAGCCTGAGCTTGTCCAGCAAGGCGTGGGTGTTGCTGGCCAGCTGCTGGAAGCTGTACTGGTAGTGCTCCGGCTTGGTGGACTTGCAGAAGCCGATCTGGTCCGGCGCCACCACCCGGTAGCCGGCGGCGCTTAGGGCGGCGATGCTGGCCTCCCAGGTGCCGGCGCAGAAGTTCTTGCCGTGCAGCAGCACCACCGCGCGGCCGTTGGGCTTGGCCGGCTTCACGTCGATGTAGGCCATGTGCACGTGCTTGCCCTGGGAGGCGAAGCTGAAGTGCCCCACCGGGTAGGCGTAGTTGAAGCGTTCCAGTTCGGGACCGTAGGTTGGCCGGGTATCGGCGGCCTGCAGCGGCAGGGCGGCGGCCAGCAGCAGGGCGGGGAGCCAGCGTCGGAACATGGGGTTTCCTCGGGAGGGCGTGGGGAATGCCCTAGCATGCCTGGGGAGGGCCAGGGCTGGGAAGGGCGTGGGTGCCATCGCGCCAGGCGAATGGCGCGGGTGGGGCGGCGTAGGAGCGGATCTTATCCGCGAATCGCGCCCGGGGGTTCCGGCTATCGCGGACAAGGTCCGCTCCTACCATTCCGGTGGGCACGGCTTCTCGTAGGAGCGAGCTTGCTCGCGAATGAGCCCCGCAGCGGAGTCTGTTCGCGAGCAAGCTCGCTCCTACGAAGAGCCCCTCGGCGTAGCCGGTTAGACAGTTGCTGGACTCCCCCGTAGGAGCGGACTCCGTCCGCGATGGATGGGTGTCCGGGCGATCGGCGTTTCAGGCGGGCCCGTCGCGGGTCAGCCAGTCGATGAACAGCGAGAACAGCTCCGCCTGGGAGTTGATCTCGAGCTTGGTGTAGAGGTGCTTGCGGTGCATGCGCACCGTCTCCGGCGAGATGTCCAGCACCCGCGCACTGGACTTCACCGAGTGGCCGCGCAGCAGCAGGTGGGCGATTTCCCGTTCGCGCTCGGTCAGGCAGTCGCCGCCGAAGTTCATGAAGGCTTCGCGGATGTGCCGGTTCAGCGCCGCCGCCGGTTGCGCGCCGGCGTCGCCGCCGGCCAGCAGCAGGTCGAGGCCGCCGCGGCTCTCGAACTGCCGGCACAGCTCGCGCACCAGCGGCAGGGCGGCGCGCAGCAGCTCGGTCTGCGCCTCGCTGAAGCGCGCGCCGCTGCGGCCCTGGTACACGCACAGGGAGAGCTTGCGCTGGGCGTCGAGGTCGACGATGTAGTGGCTGTCTTCCACCGAGCCGCACTTGAGGTAGTAGGTCTTGTAGTACTCGCTGGCGAAGAAGTCGTCCGGGGCGATTTCCGCCAGCGGGTAGAAGCCTTCGGCCAGGCCGCCCTCGATGGCCAGGCAGAAGGGGTCGAGCAGGTAGCCGCGGGCGTAGTAGCGCTCGGTCAGCGGCTCGCGGTAGGCCTCGGGGATGCCGTGCTGGAACAGGTGGCGCGGCGGCTGGCCCTTGCGCTCCAGGCCGAACAGCGAGGACTCGATGGGCACCAGCGCGTTCAGCGCCTCCACCAGGCGCGCCGGGAATTCCGCCGTGGCCACCGCGGCCATGGCGCGCGCCAGCCCCGCATGCCAGGCATGCAGGGCCGGGCTGTTGAGTGGGGCATCGAGTGGGGTGGCCGGTGTGCTCATGGTCGGCAGCATACGGCCGCCGCCGACCAGCTGCAAAGCGCCGCGTCCGCGCATCAATGCCCCGCGTAGTCGCCGCTGCGCTTGAGGTCCTCGGCGGTCTCGAGGATGGCCTCGCGCAGGGTGTCGACCACTTCGTCGACCTGCTCGCGGGTGATGGTCAGCGGCGGCGACATCACGTTCAGGTGCACGATCGGGCGCACCAGCAGCCCCCGGGCCTGGGCCCGCAGGTGGATCTTCTCGCCGATGTTCAGTTCCTCCGGGAATAGCGTCTTGCTGCGCTTGTCGGCGACGAACTCAACGCAGGCCATCAGCTTCTGGCAGCGCACGTCGCCCACCAGCGGTAGCCCGGCCAGTTCCTGCAGGCGCTGCTCCAGGTAGGCGCCGACGTCCTTGACGTGCTCCAGCAGGTTCTCGCGCTGGATGATCTCGATGTTCTTCAGCGCCGAGATGCAGCTCACCGGGTGCCCGCTGTAGGTGAAGCCGTGGCTGAAGCAGCGGCCCTGGTTCGGCTCGGCGATGACCTTCCAGATTCTGTCGGAGAAGATGCACGCGCCCAGCGGCAGGTAGCCGGAGGTCAGGCCCTTGGCGGTGGTGATGATGTCCGGCTGCATGCCGAACACGTCCTCGGAGGCGAAGAAGGCGCCCAGGCGGCCGAAGGAGGTCACCACCTCGTCGGCGACGTAGAGCAGGTCGTACTTCCGGCACACCTCCCACATGCGCTTGTGGTAGCCCTTCGGCGGGATGATCACGCCGCCCGAGCCCATGATCGGCTCGGCGAAGAAGGCCGCGACCTTGTCGGCGCCAAGTTCCAGGATCTTGTCCTCGAACTCCTTGACCAGGAATTCCAGGAAGTCCGCCTCGGTCATGCCCTCCGGCGCGCGGTAGGGGTTGGGGCAGGAGATGTGGTGGATGAGGTCCTTGAGGAAGTCGAACTCGGCCGGGTGGTCGGCGACCTTGCCGCCCAGGGACATGGTCAGGAAGGTGGAGCCGTGGTAGGCGTTGACGCGGCTGATGATGTGCTTCTTGGCGTGCTTGCCGCGGCAGTTCTGGTAGTACTGGATCAGCCGGTAGGCGGTGTCCACCGCGGTGGAGCCGCCGGTGGTGAGGAACACGTGGTCGAGGTCGCCCGGGGCCAGTTTGGCGAGCTTCTCGCAGAGCTGGATGGCGGTGACGTTGGCCATGTCGCAGAAGGGGTTGGAGTAGGCCAGCTGGCGCACCTGCCCGGCGATGGCCTCGGCCATCTCCTCGCGGCCCAGGCCGATGTTGGTGCACCACATGCCGCCCACGGCGTCCAGGTAGCGGTTGCCCTTGGTGTCGTAGATGTAGGCGCCTTCGCCCGCGGCTATGTTCAGCGCGCCGTTCTCGCGGTGGTCGTCGAACACGTGGTAGCCGTGGACGTAGTGGGCCTTGTCGGCGGCGACCAGCTTTTCGTCGTCGAACTGGGCGAAGAAGGCGGCGGATGGGGTGGTCATGGCAGTACCTCGATAGTGCGGTTTCAACTCGTTAATTCCGTTTCCCTCTCCCCAGCCCTCTCCCCGAAGGGAGAGGGCTGGGGAGAGGGGGCTCTTGAAAGTCAGCTCATCAGGTCCCGGTCTTCACCGCATTCCACGTCCGGGTGATCAGCCGCGTGGCCTTGGGCCCCTGGACCTTCTGGGTGAACAGCCGCGAGCGCGTCTCGGCGTCCGGGTAGATCGCCGGGTCGTCGCGCACCTCGGTGGCCAGCAGCGGCTTGGCCGCGATGTTGCTGCTGGCGTAGCGGATGTAGTCGCTGACGTCGGCGGCCACCTTCGGCTGCAGCATGTATTCGATGAACTTGTGGGCGTTGGCCACGTGGGGCGCGTCGGCCGGGATGTAGAAGTCGTCGAACCAGATCAGCGAGCCTTCCTTGGGCACGAAGTAGCCCAGCTTGACCTTGGCCCCGGCCTCGTCGGCGCGGGCCTGGGCGGTGGCGTAGTCGCCGGACCAGGTCATGGCCATGCACTGGTCGCCGTTGGCCAGGCCGTTGAGGTAGCTGGTGGAGTCGAACTTGCGGATGTAGGGTCGGATCGACTGCAGCAGCGCCTGGGCGGCCTTGAGGTCCTCGGGGTTGGCGCTGTTCGGGTCGCGCTTGAGGTAGGCCAGGGCCAGGGGGATGACGTCGGTGGGCGAGTCGATGATGGTCACCCCGCAGTCGGCGAATTTCGACACCACCTTGGGATCGAACAGCATCGCCAGCGAGCCGATGGGCGCGTCGGGCATGCGCTGCTTGATCTTGTCGATGTTGTAGGTGATGCCGTTGCTGCCCCAGGTATAGGGCGCCGAGTACTGCACGCCCGGGTCATAGTGGTCCAGGTGCTTGAGCACCTCGGGGTCGAGATTGTTCCAGCTGGGCAGCCGGCTCTTGTCCAGCGGCTGGAACACCCCGGCCTTGAGCAGCGGCGGCACCAGCGCGGCGTTGAGCACCACCAGGTCGTAGCCGGAGCGGCCGGGCAACAGCTTGCCCTGCACCGTCTCGTAGGAGTCGTAGGTGTCGTAGACCACCTTGATCCCGGTGGCCTTCTCGAAGTCGGCGATGGTGTGCTCGCCGATGTAGTCGGACCAGTTGTACAGCCTCAGCGTGTTGGCGCCGTTGGCGTCCGCGGCCTGGCCGAGCAAGGGGCTCAGCGCCAGGGCCGTGCCCAGGATCGCTGCGAAGGGTTTGTACATGTCACTCCCACCTGTGGTTGTTTTCGAGGGTCGTGTCGGCTGTGGCCACTGTCCGCCGCCGGCCTTCGCCGGGCCATTCCCCGAATGGGTGGGTGGGGCTGGTATGCTGTTGCACATTCGTTCAGATTGGCGGCCTCGGACACAGGAGCGGCAGGCGATGAACCAGGCAGTGCGCTTTTCCCGGCTGGAACCCGAGCAGCGCAAGGCGCTGCTGATCGAGGCCACCCTGGCGTGCCTGAAGCAGCACGGCTTCCAGGGCGCGTCCATCCGCAAGATCTGCGCCGAGGCCGGGGTTTCGGTGGGGCTGATCAACCACCACTACGCGGGCAAGGACGAACTGGTCGCCGAGGCCTACCTGACGGTCACCGGGCGCGTCATGCAGCTGCTGCGCGAGGCCATCGACCAGGCTGCGCCGGATGCCCGCGCGCGCCTCTCGGCGTTCTTCCGCGCCTCGTTCAGCGCCGAACTGCTCGACCCCCAGCTGCTCGACGCCTGGCTGGCGTTCTGGGGCGCGGTGAAGACCGCCGAGGCGATCAACCGCGCCCACGACCATTCCTACGGCGAGTACCGGGCCCTGCTGGCCCAGGCGCTGGACCAGCTGGCCGAGGAGGAGGGCTGGGCCGACTTCGACGCCGACCTCGCCGCCATCGCCCTGTCGGCCATGCTCGACGGGCTGTGGCTGGAATCCGGGCTGAACCCCAACACCTTCACCCCCGAGCAGGGCGTCCAGGTCTGCGAGGCCTGGGTCGACGGCCTGCAGGCCGGCGGGCGGCAGCGCTTCAGCCGTCGGCCGGCGGACTGTTGATCGGCCGTTCAGCAATCGCTACTCTGCGCCGGCCCCTGGGAAATTTCCCGCAGGCGTCCATCCTCTAATAAGAAATCCGCCGCGACCTCGCCGGCGGCCGCAGCAGGGTATTGGCGATGGCTCCCCGTGTACTGATCGTCGACGACGATCCGCTGATCCGCGAACTCCTCCAGTCCTACCTCGTCGGCGAGGGCTACGAGGTGGCCTGCGCCAGCACCGCCGAACAGGCCGAGGCCAGCCTGGCCGACGCCGAGCAGGGCGGCCCGCCATTCGACCTGGTGCTGCTGGACATCCGCCTGCCCGGCAAGGACGGCCTGACCCTGACCCGCGAACTGCGGGTGCGCTCGGAGGTGGGCATCATCCTCATCACCGGGCGCAACGACGACATCGACCGCATCGTCGGCCTGGAATGCGGCGCCGACGACTACGTGATCAAGCCGCCGAACCCGCGCGAGCTGGTGTCGCGGGCGAAGAACCTGATCCGCCGCGTGCGCCACGCCCGCGCCCCGGCCGCGGCGACGCCGGCGCGCCAGCCGCTCAAGCGCTTCGCCCACTGGCGCCTGGACGCCGACCGCCGGCGCCTGGTCGACCGCGACGGCAGCGAAACCCCGCTGACCCACGGCGAGTTCCAGCTGCTCAGCGTGTTCCTGCGCAACAGCGGCCACACCTTGAGCCGCGACCAGCTGATGGACCAGATCCGCAACCGCGAATGGCTGCCCAACGACCGCTCCATCGACGTGCTGGTTGGCCGCCTGCGCCGCAAGCTGCGCGACGACCCGGCCGAGCCGGAGCTGATCATCACCATCCACGGCGCCGGCTACCTGTTCACCGCCGCCCCCAGCGACGCCTGAGCATGCGCTGGCTGGCCCTGCTCGCCCTGACCCTGTGTGGTTTGGCGCCGGCCGCCGAGCGCGTGCGCTACTGCGACTACCCGGTGTACCCGCCGGTGTCCTGGAGCGACGGCCACGAGGTGCGCGGGCTGGCGCCGCAGGTGGTGAAGAGCGTGCTCGGCGGGCTCGGCTACGAGGTGCAGGTGGTGGTGCTGGGCAACTGGAAACGCTGCCTGCTGGACGCCGCCGCCGGGCGCGTCGACGTGGTGCTGGCCTACCGCACCGAGCAGCGCGACCAGGGCCTGGCCTTCGCCGAGGCGCCGGTGCTGCGCGAGGAAGTGGCGCTGTTCTACAACCGCCGCAAGCCGGTGCGCTTCCAGGGCCTGGACGACCTCTCCCGCTACCGCGGCGGGTTGCTCTTCGGCGAGAGCTACGGCGCCGGGTTCGACCGCTTCGTCGCCAGCCACGACAACATCGAGTACGTCTCCGACAGCCGGCAGAACTTCGGCAAGCTGATCCGCCAGCGCATCGACTTCATCCCCTACGAGCGGCGCACCGGACGGCTGTTCGTCGAGCGCCTGCCGGGCGGCGCGGACATAGTGGACGCGCCGCGGCCGATCACCGTCGACTACCTGCGCCTGGCGGTGTCGCGGCATTCGCCGCTGCAGGCCCGCCTGGGCGAGATAGACGCCGCGCTGCGCCGTCTGCAGGCCGACGGCAGCCTGGCGCGCTGGCTGGACGAAAGCGAGCGCGACTACCGCGCCATGCTCGCCGCCGGGGCGCAGCCGTGAGGGCCCTGCGCGCCCCCGGCCCGCTGGCGCGGCGCCTGCTGCTACGGGTGCTGGCCTTCAGCCTGTGCTTCACCCTGCTGGCCGGCGCCGTGCAGCTGTACCTGGAATACCGCCGCGAGATGCGCGACATCGAGACCCGCCTGGAGCTGATCCGCAGCGGCTACCTGGCCAGCTTCGAGCGCAGCCTGTGGGACCTCAACCAGGCCCAGCTCAACGTACAGCTGCACGGCCTGGTGGACTTCCCCGACATCGCCTGGGCCAGCCTGGCCAGCGCCGACTTCAACCTTGTCCAGGGCGACATCCAGGCCCCCGGCCCGCTGCGCGTCGAGCACTTCCCGCTCAGCTACCAGCCGCCGGACGGCGAATCGCGGGCCCTCGGCGAGCTGGCCGTGGCCATCGACCTGGGCGCCATCTACCGCCGCCTGTGGCTCGGCGGGCTGAGCAACCTGCTGTGGATGGGCCTGTTCCTCTGCGGCCTGGCGGTGGCCCTGAGCTGGCTGTTCCACAAGCTGGTGACGCGCCACCTGGAGCGCATGGCCGAGTTCGCCGGGCGCATGGCCGGCGGCGACCTGCAGCAGCCGCTGCGGCTGGACAAGCGCATCCGCGCCGAGGACGACGAGCTGGACACCGTGGCCCACGCCCTCGACGACATGCGCCAGGCCCTGCGCGAGGAACGCGACGAACTGCAGCGCCAGGTCGAGCGGCGCACCGCCAGCCTGCGCCGGGCCAAGGACGAGGCCGAGGCGGCCAACGAGGCGAAGACGCGCTTCCTGGCCACCATGAGCCACGAGATCCGCACCCCGCTCAATGGCATCCTCGGCATGGCCGAGCTGCTGCGCGACGCGCCCCTGGGCGAGCTGGAGCGCAAGCGCCTGCACGCCCTGCACAAGGCCGGCGAAGGCTTGCTGGCGGTGCTCAACGAAGTGCTGCACTTCGCCAAGCTGGAGGACGGCGCCAGCCTGCCGGAGCCGGTGGACTTCGACCTCGGCGAACTGCTCGACGAGGTGCTGACGCTGCTGGAGCCGCGCGCGGCAGCCAATGCCACAGTGCTCTCCTTGCGCCTGGACGCGGCCGTGCGCCGCCGTTGCCGCGGCGCCGGGCAGTTCCTCCGCCAGGTCCTGAGCAACCTGGTGGCCAACGCGGTGAAGTTCACCGAGGAGGGCGAGGTGCGCCTGGAAGTGACGCTGCTGGCGCAACGGGGCGAGGCCCAGCGCCTGCGCTTCGCCGTGGTCGACGACGGCATCGGCATTCCCGCGGCGGTGCAGGCGCGCATCTTCGAACGCTTCACCCAGGCCAGCGAGGAAGTCACCCGGCGCTACGGCGGCAGCGGCCTGGGCCTGGCCATCAGCAAGCGCCTGGTGGAGGCCATGGGCGGCCGCATTGGCGTGCGCAGCGTGGAAGGCGAGGGCAGCACCTTCTGGTTCGAGGTCGAGCTGCAAGCCGCGCTGGCCCCCATGGCGGAACCGCGGGCGGCGCCGCGCAGCGAGCGTGCCCTGAGCGTGCTGCTGGTGGAAGACGTGCCGCTCAACCGCGAAGTGGCCCAGGGCCTGCTGGAGCGCGACGGCCACCGGGTACGCCTGGCCGAGGACGCCGACCCGGCCCTGGCCGCCTGCCGCGAACAGGCCTTCGACCTGATCCTGCTGGACATGCACCTGCCGGGCCTCGGCGGCATCGAGCTGTGCCAGGCGATCCGCGCCCAGGCCGACGGCCGCAACCGCGAGACGCCGATCCTGGCCTTCACCGCCAGCGTGCAACCGGCCCTGGTGCGCCGCTACTTCGACGCCGGCATGCAAGGCGTGCTGGCCAAGCCGCTGCGCCTGGACGATCTGCGCCGCGCCCTGGCCAACCTGCACGCGCCTGCGCCCGAGCCGGCAACGGACGGGGCGATCGACGCGCAGGTGCTGGCGACCCACCGCGAACTGCTGGGCGAGCACCGGGTGAACGAACTGCTGGGCGTGCTGCGCGACCTGCTGGCGCAACAGCTGCCGCTGCTGCACGAAGCCATCCGCGCCGGCGACGCCAGCGAGGCCGCCGGCCTGGCCCACCGCCTGGCGGGCAGCTGCCATTCCATGGGCCTGCGCGGCCTGGGCGAATGCCTGCACGGCCTGGAAGAAGCGGCCCAGGCCGGCGAGCCGCTGCAAGCCTGGAGCAAAAGACTCGACACGCAACTCAGCGCCGCCAGGACGCACCTCCTGTAGGAGCGAGCTTGCTCGCGAACGGATCCCCCGGCGGCTGCGGTGCCATGCGGTTCGCGAGCAAGCTCGCTCCTACGAAAGGCACAGAATGCGCAGACCCAGCAGGGAGGCACGCGCATCCAGCAGGCACGGACAGTCCCCTCTCCCTGAAGGGAGAGGGGGCCGTTCGGCAGGCTTGGATGTTTCGGAGTCAGCCGGACGTTGTCCCGAGGGCGTGGGGACTAGCCCGCTACAAATTCCTTACAGCTTTTTACATCTTCGATCCCGCCGTTCAACGCGACCTTACATCCCCTTCGAATAATCCGGCGGTATCCGTGCCCGAGCCACGGCCTCTGACTGATTGGAGATAACAACAATGATCCAACGTAGAGTTCCGCTGCGCCGCGCCCGCCGTCTGCCGGGGGTGCGCCATGTCTGATTCGAAGCTCCAGCTCTCCCGCGCGCTCAAGAGCCGCCACATCTTCATGCTGTCCCTCGGCGGGGTGATCGGCACCGGCTTGTTCATGGGCGCCGGCGTCACCATCAACCAGGGCGGCCCGGCCGGCGCCGTGCTGGCCTACCTGGTGGCCGGCCTGCTGATGTATCTGGTGATGGTCTGCCTGGGCGAGCTGTCGGTGCAGATGCCCGTCTCCGGTTCCTTCCAGGCCCACGCCACACGCTTCATCGGCCCGGCCACCGGGTTCATGATCGGCTGGGTGTACTGGATGAGCTGGGCCTCCACCGTCGGCCTGGAATTCACCGCCGCCGGCATGCTGATGACGCGCTGGTTCCCCGAGGTGCCGATCTGGATCTGGTCGGGCTTCTTCGTGGTCGTGCTGTTCTCCCTCAACGCCCTGGCCACCCGCGCCTTCGGCGAGGCCGAGTACTGGTTCGCCGGGATCAAGGTGGCGGCCATCCTCGCCTTCATCATCGTCGGCGTGCTGGTGATCTTCGGCGGCATCCACCTGAACGACGGCGCGCCGGCGCCGGGGCTGGACAACCTGGTCGGCGACAGCCTGTTCCCCAACGGCCTGTCGGCGGTGTTCGCGGTGATGATGACGGTGGTCTACGCCTTCCAGGGCTGCGAGATCATGGGCGTGGCCGCCGGCGAGACCGACCAGCCGGAGAAGAGCATCCCCCGCGCCGTGCGCAACGTGGTGTTCCGCGTGCTGATCTTCTACGTCCTGGCGGTCCTCGTGCTGGCCGCCATCATCCCCTGGCAGAAGGCCGGGCTGGTGGAGAGCCCCTTCGTGCAGGTGTTCGACATGGTCGGCATCCCCTACGCGGCGGACCTGATGAACTTCGTCATCCTCACCGCCATCCTCTCGGTGGGCAACTCCGGCCTGTACGCCTCCACGCGCATCCTCTGGGCCATGTCCAGGACCGGCATGGCGCCCAAGGGCCTGTCGAAGCTCAGCGCCCGCGGCGTGCCGCTGTACGCGCTGCTGATCAGCCTGGCCTTCGCCCTGCTCTCGCTGCTGACCAGCGTTGTCGCCGCCGACACCCTGTTCATGGTGCTGATGGCGGTGAGCGGGATGGCCGGCACCGTGACCTGGATCGTCATCGCCTACGCCCAGTACCGCTTCCGCCGCGAGCACATGGCCAAGGGGGGCAGCGTCAAGGACCTGAAGTACGCCGCGCCGCTGTTCCCGCTGATCCCCCTGGCCTGCATAGCGATCTGCTGCTCGCTGTTCGTGTTCCTGGCCATGGACCCGACCCAGCGCCCGTCGCTGTACTGGGGCTTCGGCTTCATCGCCGCGTGCTACCTGGCCTACTACGTGCTCAAGCGCAAGCGCCCGCAGCTGGCCAGCGAGGCAGTGCCGAGCATCGGTTGAACCCATGCCGCAGACAAAAGCCCCGCTTTGCGGGGCTTTTGATTTTCTGTAGGAGCGGGCCCTGCCCGCGATTCGCGCGCAGGGCGCGCTCCTACAAAAGCCAGCCGTACCGGCATTTGTTCGAAGTTGTAACAGACTCTCCCGCCACACCCCTCCTGAACCCCACAGCCCCCGCACCACGCGGCCTTCCCGCCGTCCGGCGGGGCGTTACAAGCTCCCCATTCGGGTGCATTGCCGTCTTGTTGAACACTTGTTTAGTATGGTGGCCAACACCGCCCTCATGCGACAACAACAACGAGGCCAGCATGACTCACGCATCCCCGCTCAGCCGGGTCCAGGACGGCATCGCCTGGATCACCCTGAACCGCCCCGAACAGCGCAACGCGCTGGACATCCCGACGCTGAAGAACCTGCACGCCCTGCTCGACGCCTTCGAGGCCGACCCGGCCGTGCGCGTCATCGTGCTGACCGGCGAGGGCCGCAGCTTCTGCGCCGGCGCCGACCTCGCCGAATGGGCCGAGGCCGAGGCCCGCGGCGAACTGGAAACCTACGGCTGGACCGAGACCGCCCACGCCCTGATGCGCCGCCTGCACGGCCTGGACAAGCCGACCATCGCCGCCGTCAACGGCACCGCCGTCGGCGCCGGGATGGACCTGACGCTGTGCTGCGACTTCCGCGTCGCCGGCGCCAGCGCGCGCTTCAAGGCCGGCTACACCGGCATGGCCTACTGCCCGGACGCTGGCGCCAGCTGGCACCTGCCGCGGCTGATCGGCAGCGAGGCGGCCAAGCGCCTGCTGTTCCTCGACGAGCTGTGGAATGCCGAACGCGCCCTGGCTGCCGGCCTGGTCGGCGAAGTGGTCGCCGACGAGCGACTGCTGGCCAGTGTCGGCGAGTTCGCCGCGCGCCTGGCCGCCGGCCCGACCTTCGCCTTCGCCCAGACCAAGCGCCTGATCCGCGATGGCGCCGGCCGCACCCTGGCCCAGCAACTGGAAGCCGAGCAGGCCGCCGGGCTGCTCTGCGGGTGCAGTGAGGATGCCGCCGAGGCCCTGCGCGCCGTGGCCGAGAAACGTTCCCCCCAATTCCAAGGCCGTTGAGCGGCGAGGTGATTCCATGGATTTCAAGCTGACCCAGGAACAGGAAATGCTCGTCGAGGCGGTCAAGGCCTTCGTCGAGAAGGAACTGCTGCCCCACGAGGAAGAAGTCGACCGCGCCGACGCCGTGTCCCCGGAGCTGGCCGCGCAGATCCGCGGCAAGGCCATCGCCGCCGGCTTCTACGCCTTCAACATGCCCGAGGAAGTCGGTGGCGGCGGCCTCGACTACCTGTCCCAGGCGCTGGTGGAGCGCGAGCTGTCCAAGGTCTCCTGGGCGCTGCACGTGTTCGTCGCGCGGCCCTCGAAGATCCTCATGGCCTGCAAGGGCCAGCAGGTCCAGGACTACCTGCTGCCGGTGGTGCAGGGCGAGAAGATCGACTGCTTCGCCCTCACCGAGCCGGGCGCCGGCTCCGACGCCAACTCGATCAAGACCCGCGCCGTGCGCGAGGGCGACGACTTCGTCATCAACGGCGCCAAGCACTTCATCAGCCACGCCGGGCACGCCGACTTCGCCATCGTCTTCGCCGTCACCGACACCTACGAGCACAATGGCAAGAAGCGCAACGCCGTGACCGCCTTCCTGGTCGACAAGGGCACCCCGGGCATGACCGTGCGCCGCGGCCCGCGCTGCGTCAGCAACAAGGGCTACCACACCTACGAGATCTTCTTCGACGACTGCCGCGTGCCGGCCGCCAAGGTCCTCGGCGAAGTGGGCAAGGGCTGGGAAGTGGCCAACGCCTGGCTCACCGCTGGCCGTGTGATGGTCGCCGCCAACTGCGTCGGCCAGGCCCAGCGCGCCATGGACCTGGCCCTGCAATGGTCGGCCGACCGCAAGCAGTTCGGCCAGGCCATCGGCAGCTACCAGGGCATTTCCTTCAAGCTGGCCGACATGGCCACGCAGATCCGCGCCGCCGAGCTGATGACCCTGCACACCGCGTGGAAGATGGACCAGGGCAGCATGACCGATGGCGAGGCCGGCATGGCCAAGCTGTTCGCCAGCGAAGTGCTGGGCAAGGTCGCCGACGAGACCGTGCAGATCTTCGGCGGCATGGGCCTGATGGACGAGGGCCCGGTGGAGCGCATCTGGCGCAACGCGCGCATCGAGCGCATCTGGGAAGGCACCTCGGAAATCCAGCGCCACATCATCTCCCGCGAACTGCTGCGGCCGCTGCTGCGCTGATCGGTGATCCCATGAGCCAACGTGACAATCTCAAGCGCCTGCTGGCCCCGCGCCACCTGGCCTTCATCGGCGGCCGCAGCATGGCCCGCGCGCTCAAGCGCTGCGCCGAGGGCGGCTTCGCCGGGCCGATGTGGCTGGTCAACCCGCAATACGACCAGCTCGAAGGCGTACCCTGCGTGCGCAGCGTCGCCGAACTGCCCGAAGGCCCCGACGCGGTCTTCGTCGCCACCAACCGCGAGCTGACCTTGCAGGCCGTCGCCGAACTGGCCGCCAAGGGCGCCGGCGGCGCCATCTGCTACGCCTCCGGCTTCGCCGAGACCGGCGCCGAAGGCCAGGCCCTGCAGCAGCGTCTGCTCGACGTGGCCGGCGACATGGCCCTGCTCGGGCCGAACTGCTACGGCCTGCTCGACTACCTGCACGGCGCGGCCCTGTGGCCGGTGGCCCATGGCGGGCACATCGTCGAGAAGGGCGTGGCGGTGCTGACCCAGAGCGGCAACTTCGCCTACAACCTGTCGATGAGCGACCGCTCGCTGCCCATCGCCTACATGGCCTCGGTGGGCAACCAGGCGCAGCTGGGCGTGGCCGAGCTGATGGACGTACTGCTCGACGAGCCGCGCGTCACCGCCATCGGCCTGCACCTGGAAGGCCTGAAGAACGTTCCCGGCTTCGCCCGCGCCGCCTACAAGGCGCTGCAGAAGGGCATCCCGGTGATCGCCCTGAAGACCGGCGTGTCGCAGATAGGCGCGGAACTGGCGCTCAGCCACACCAGCTCGCTGGCCGGCTCCGACGCGCTGTACGACGCGCTCTTCGACCGCCTCGGGGTGATCCGCGTGAGCGGCCCGGTGAGCTTCATCGAAACCCTCAAGGCCGCCGCCTGCGGCAACCTGCCGGCCGGCCCGAGCCTGGCCGCGCTGGCCTGCTCCGGCGGCGACGCCGGGCTGATCGCCGACTACGCCGAGCGCAACGGCCTGCCGTTGCCCAAGCTGGTCGAGGCGCAGCGCGCCGAGCTGGCCCAGGTGCTGCCGGACTACGCCAACATCGCCAACCCGCTGGACTTCACCACCGCCATCTGGGGCGACGGCCCGGCGCTGGAGAAGATGCTCGACAGCGCCCTGCGCACGCCCGCCGACGCCGCGCTGCTGGTGCTCGACTACCCCGGCGAGGAAACCGGCGAGCGCCCGCAGTGCGACCTGCTGCTGGAGCTGTACTGCGCCGCGCTGAAGCGCCACGACAAGGTCGGCTTCATCGCCTCGGCGCTGCCCGAACTGCTGCCGGCCCATGCCCGCGAACTGCTGCACGGCCACGGCGTGGCGGCACTGCAGGGCGTGGAGGACGGCCTGGCCGCCTGGGGCCGCATCGCCCACTACCGCCAGCGCCGCGATGCGCTGCTGGCCCGTGGTGAAGCGGCGCTGGTGCCGCTGTGCCCACAAGCCATCGAAGGCGAGGGCCGGCTGCTCGACGAATGGGCTTCCAAGCAGGCGCTCAAGCCCTTCGGCCTGCCGCTGCCGGCGGCCGTGCTCAGCACCCCCGGCCAGGCCCGCGAGGCCGCCGCCGACCTGGGCTACCCGCTGGTGCTCAAGGCGGTCAGCGCCGAGCTGCCGCACAAGACCGAGGCCGGTGGCGTGGCGCTCAACCTGCGCAACGAGGCGGCCCTGGAGGCGGCGCTGTTCGACATGCGCGAGAGCCTGGCCAGGCACGCGCCCCAGGTGAAGTTCGAGCAGGTGCTGCTGGAGCGCATGGCCAGCCCGCCGCTGGCCGAGCTGATCGTCGGCATCAAGCGCGAGGTCGGCTTCGGCCTGGCCCTGGTGCTCGGCGCCGGCGGCATCCTCGTCGAGCTGCTCAAGGACAGCCGCAGCCTGCTGCTGCCGACCACCGACGCGGCCATCCGCGACGCCCTCCTGGGCCTGCGCAGCGCGCCGTTGCTCAGCGGCTTCCGCGGCCGCCCGGCAGTGGACATGGACAAGCTGGTGGACGCCATCCGCGCGGTGGCCGACTACGCCTGCGAGCACGCCGACAGCCTGCTGGAGCTGGACGTGAACCCGCTGCTGGTGAACGCCGAAGGCGCCGTGGCGGTGGATGCGCTGGTGCGGCTGGGCGACGGCTGAGGACCTGAAGGGGAACACGAACGCTCCCCTCTCCCGCAAGCGGGAGAGGGGGCAAAGCATTCCGGCGCCCGCCGCGAGTTCGGCGTCCGTCCCGGAACAACGAGTTGCGAGGAGACACCCCATGCAAGAACAGAAGACCCTCACCGGCGGCCAGGCCCTGGTCCGCCTGCTGGCCAACTACGGCATCGACACCGTGTTCGGCATCCCCGGCGTGCACACCCTGGAGCTCTACCGCGGCCTGCCCGGCAGCGGCATCCGCCACGTGCTCACCCGCCATGAGCAGGGCGCCGGTTTCATGGCCGACGGTTATGCGCGGGTCAGCGGCAAGCCCGGCGTGGCCTTCATCATCACCGGCCCGGGGGTGACCAACGCCGCCACCGCCATCGGCCAGGCCTATGCCGACTCCATCCCGCTGCTGGTGATTTCCAGCGTCAACCACACCGCCAGCCTGGGCAAGGGCTGGGGCTGCCTGCACGAGACCCAGGACCAGCGCGCCATGACCGCGCCGATCACCGCGTTCTCGGCCGTGGCCTTGACCCCGGAAGACCTGCCCGAGCTGATCGCCCGCGCCTACGCCGTGTTCGACAGCGAGCGCCCGCGCCCGGTACACATCTCGGTGCCGCTGGACGTGCTGGCCGCGCCCATCGCCCGTGACTGGACCGGCGAAGTGGTGCGCCGCGCCGGCCGCGGCCAGCCCTGCGCCGACGCGCTGCACCAGGCTGTGGATAAACTCACCGCGGCCAAGCGGCCGATGATCATCGCCGGCGGCGGCGCGCTGCATGCCGTGCAGGCCCTGGCCGCGCTCAGCGAACGCCTGGCCGCGCCGCTGTTCACCAGCGTCGCCGGCAAGGGCCTGCTGGCCGCGGAAGCCCCGCTGGCGGCCGGCGCCACCCTGTGCACCCAGGCCGGTTGGGACATGATCGCCGAGGCCGACCTGGTACTCGCCATCGGCACCGAGATGGCCGACACCGACTTCTGGCGCGAGCGCCTGCCGCTGACCGGCGAGGTGATCCGCGTCGACGTCGATTCGCGCAAGTTCAACGACTTCTACCCCAGCGCCGTGGCCCTGCTCGGCGACGCGAAGGCCACTGCCGAGGCGCTGCTGGCCGCGCTGCCGGCTGCCAGGCGTGACGCCGGCAGCGCCATCGACCGCGTGGCCCAGCTTCGCCAGCAACTGGAAGCCAGCCACGCGCCGCTGCAGCTTATCCACAAAGCTATCCTCGAACGCATCGCCAAGGCGCTGCCGGCCAATGCTTTCATCGCCAGCGACATGACCCAGCTGGCCTACACCGCCAACTACCTGTACCCCAGCCGCGCCCCCCGCGGCTGGCTGCACCCCACCGGCTACGGCACCCTCGGCTACGGCGTGCCGGCCGGCATCGGCGCCAAGTTCGGCGCGCCGGAGCGCCCCGGCCTGGTGCTGGTAGGCGACGGCGGCTTCCTCTACACCGCCCAGGAGCTGGCCACCGCCACCGAGGAGCTGGACAGCCCGCTGGTGGTGCTGCTGTGGAACAACGATGCCCTCGGGCAGATCCGCGACGACATGCTCGGCCTGGACATCGAGCCCATCGGCGTGCTGCCGCGCAACCCGGACTTCGCCCTGCTCGGCCGCGCCTACGGCTGCGAAGTGCGCCAGCCGCAGAGCCTGGACGAACTGGAGCGCGACCTGTGCGCCGGCTTCGCCCACCCCGGCGTGACCCTGGTCGAGTTGAAACACGCCTGCGCCCAGTAGGCCCCGTCGTACCCGCCGGGGCCCACACGGGCCCTGGTGCATTGAAGGACACTTCCCATGCGCTACTCCAACCTCACCCAACGCATCGCCGGCGACGGCGCCGCCGCCTGGGACATCCACTACCGCGCCCTGGCGCGCATGGAACAGGGCGACGACATCCTGCTGCTGTCGGTGGGCGACCCCGACTTCGACACCCCGGCGCCCATCGTGCAGTCGGCCATCGACAGCCTGCTGGCCGGCCACACCCACTATTCCGACGTGCGCGGCAAGCGCAACCTGCGCGAGGCCATCGCCCGCCGCCACAGCCAGCGCAGCGGCCAGGCGGTGGACGCGGACGCCGTGGTGGTGCTGGCCGGCGCGCAGTGTGCGCTCTACGCCGTGGCCCAGTGCCTGCTCGACCCGGGCGACGAGGTGATAGTCGCCGAGCCCATGTACGTGACCTACGAGGCGGTGTTCGGCGCCTGCGGGGCCAAGGTGGTGCCGGTGCCCGTGCGTTCGGAAAACGGCTTCCGCGTGCAGCCCGGGGACGTGGCGGCACTCGTCACCCCGCGCACCCGCGCCATCGCCCTGAACAGCCCGCACAACCCCTCCGGCGCCAGCCTGCCGCGCGCCACCTGGGAAGCCCTGGCGGTGCTGTGCATCGAGCACGACCTGTGGATGATTTCCGACGAGGTCTACAGCGAGCTGGTGTTCGACGGCGAGCACATCAGCCCGGCCAGCCTGCCGGGCATGGCCGAGCGCACCGCGACCCTCAACAGCCTGTCCAAGTCCCACGCCATGACCGGCTGGCGGGTGGGCTGGGTGGTCGGCCCGCGCGAACTCTGCGGCCACCTGGAGAACCTCGCCCTGTGCATGCTCTACGGCTCGCCGGACTTCATCCAGGACGCCGCCTGCACCGCGCTGGAAGCCCGGCTGCCGGAACTGGAAGCCATGCGCGAGGCCTACCGCCAGCGCCGCGACCTGGTCCTCGACTGCCTGGATGGTTGCGTCGGCCTGCGCGCCCTGCGCCCGGACGGCGGCATGTTCGTGATGGTCGACATCCGCCCCACCGGCCTGTCCGCCCAGGCCTTCGCCGACCTGCTGCTGGACCGCCACGGCGTCTCGGTGCTGGCCGGCGAGGCCTTCGGCCCCAGCGCCGCCGGGCATATCCGCCTGGGCCTGGTGCTCGGCGCCGAGCCGCTGCGCGAGGCCTGCCGGCGCATCGCCCTGTGCGCCGCCGAACTGCTGAAGGAGAAACGCTATGCATGACCGCCTGCAGCTCTACATCGACGGCGCCTGGGTGGCGCCGCAAGGGCAGGGCCTGGCCGAGGTGCAGAACCCGGCCACCGAAGAAACCATCGGCCGCGTGCCGCTGGGCGCCGAAGCCGACGTGAACCGCGCGGTGGAAGCCGCGCGGCGTGCCTTCCCGGCCTGGTCGCGGACGCCCTCCAGCGTGCGCGCCGGCTACCTGCGCGCCCTGGCCGGACAGCTCAGGGCCCGCGCCGACGAGATGGCCGCGCTGATCACCGCCGAGCTGGGCATGCCGGTGCAGTGGTGCCGCATGGTCCAGGTCGACGGGCCGATCGAGGGCCTGGAAAGCTACATCCCGCTGGCCGCGCACATGGACGAGGTGCGCGAGGTCGGCAACTCGCTGGTGGTCAGGGAAGCGGTGGGCGTCTGCGCCTTCATCAACCCTTGGAACTACCCGCTGCACCAACTGATCGGCAAGCTCGCCCCGGCCCTGGCCGCCGGCTGCACGGTGGTGGTCAAGCCCAGCCAGGACACCCCGCTGCACGCCTTCCTGCTGGCCGAGATGATCGACGCCATCGGCCTGCCGGCCGGGGTGTTCAACCTGGTCAGCGGCCCCGGCTCGAAGGTCGGCGAGGCACTGGCGCGGCACCCGGACGTGGACATGGTCTCCTTCACCGGCTCCACCGGCGCCGGCATCAAGGTTTCCGAGGCGGCGGCGCCGACGGTCAAGCGCGTGTGCCTGGAACTGGGCGGCAAGTCGCCGTTCCTGATCACCGCCGACGCCGACCTGGCCGCCGCCGTGCGCCACGGCGTGCAGGACGTGATGATCAACTCCGGGCAGACCTGCACCGCGCTGACGCGCATGCTGCTGCCCGCCAGCCGCTACGCCGAGGCGCTGGAGATCGCCCGCGCCGAGGCCGAGGCGCTGAAGCTGGGCGACCCGCTGGAGGCGGACAGCTTCCTCGGCCCGATGTGCTCGGCCGGCCAGCGCCGCACGGTGCTGGACTACATCCGCGTCGGCCAGGAGGAGGGCGCACGCCTGCTCTGCGGTGGCGCGGAGCGGCCGTTCGGCCTGGAGCGCGGCCACTACGTGCAACCGACGCTGTTCGCCGGCGTGAACAATTCGATGCGCATCGCCCGCGAGGAAATCTTCGGCCCGGTGCTGTGCCTGATCCCCTATGCCGACGAGGCCGAAGCCCTGGCCATCGCCAACGACTCGCCCTTCGGCTTGTCCAGCGCGGTCTGGGCGGGCGACCGCGAGGATGGCCTGCGCCTGGCCCGGCACATGCGCGCCGGCCAATGCTTCGTCAACGGCGGTGCGTTCAACTACCGCGCGCCCTTCGGCGGCTACAAGCAGTCCGGCAACGGCCGCGAATGGGGCGAGGAAGGCCTGGCCGAGTTCGTCGAGCACAAGGCCATCCAACTCTGAGCGCCTGAAGAGCACCCTCTCCCCAGCCCTCTCCCGCAAGCGGGAGAGGGGGCAAGAGCAGTCCAGCGCGGCGGTGAAGTTTCGCGCTGGCACGGATAGCTCCCCTCTCCCTTCAGGGAGAGGGGCTGGGGGAGAGGGTGCCGAGCCCAGCGCCGATGCCTGACCATCAAGGAATCCACATGAACGTACTGATCGTCCACGCCCACAACGAACCCCAGTCCTTCAGCACCGCGCTGTACAAGCTGGCCGAGGAAACCCTGCAGGGCCAGGGCCACGAAGTGCAGGTCTCGGACCTGTACGCGATGCACTGGAACCCGGTGGCCAGCGCCGCCGATTTCGGCGCCCGCGCCAACCCGGACTACCTGGTCTACGCCCTGGAGCAGCGCGAAGGCGCCAAGGCGCATACCCTGGCCGCGGACATCCAGGCCGAGCTGGACAAGCTGCTCTGGGCGGACCTGGTGATCTTCAACTTCCCGATCTACTGGTTCTCCGCCCCGGCCATCCTCAAGGGCTGGTTCGACCGCGTGCTGGTCTCGGGCATCTGCTACGGCGGCAAGCGCTTCTACGACCAGGGCGGCCTGGCCGGCAAGAAGGCGCTGGTGACGGTGACCCTCGGCGGGCGCGAGCACATGTTCGGCGAAGGCGCCATCCACGGCCCGCTGGAAGACATGCTGCGGCCGATCCTGCGTGGCACCCTGGCCTACACCGGCATGACCGTGCTGCCGCCGTTCGTGGCCTGGCACGTGCCCTACATCAGCAACGATGCGCGCCAGGACTTCCTGCGCCAGTACCAGGACCGCCTGCAGCGCCTGGATCAGGATCGGCCCCTGGAATTCCCCCGCCTGGAGCAGTTCGACGAGCGCCTCTACCCGCTGCCGCGCTGAGCGGCACGCCTCGATGCCGTGGCGCACCGTCGTAGGATGGTGTTGAGCGAAGCGATACCCATCACCGCGACTCGGCCTTGGGTCACCTGTCCCGAGCACTCCGATCTCGGCCAATGAGCCGGGCATGGGATGGGTGTAGCGGCGTATAACCGCGAACGGTTATACGCCCTACGGCCCCAACCAGCCCGCATCCCGGAACGAAAAAAGGCGCACATCAATCAAGACGTGCGCCTCTGGAGGAAAAGGGCAGCCGCTGCAGCCTGGTATGCGCGGGGGAGTGTTGGCGACCGGCTGGTGTGCCGGGTGCCATACGACGGGCCGGTTGGGCCCGTCGCTGCTGCAGCGACCTGGTTGCCACTATACCCGGCAACTGTCCGGGGAAAATGACCCTATACTGCGATTCAGTTTTGCAGACGGGGCAACAGTGGACACTTTACATGCGATGCGGGTCTTCGCCCGCGTGGTCGATGCCGGCAGCTTCACCGCTGCGGCCAACGCCCTGGGCCTGTCGACCGCCCAGGTCTCCCGCGTGGTCTCGGACCTGGAAGCCTACCTGCAGGCGCGCCTGCTGCACCGCACCACCCGGCGCCTGGCGCTGACCGAGACCGGCGAGCGCTACCTGCAGCGCTGCCGGGCGATCCTGGTGGACGTCGACGAGGCCGAGGCCGAGGCCAACGGCGCGCACCTGAGCCCGCGCGGCCGGCTGCGGGTGCACTCGCTGACCGGGCTCGGCCAGCAGCACCTGATCCCGCTGATCTCGCGCTACTGCCAGGGGTACCCCGAGGTCTACATCGAGCTGACCCTGGCCCAGCGCCAGCCGGACATCCTCGAAGAAGGCCAGGACGTGGTCATCACCCGCGACCGCGAACTGCCCGACTCCGAATACGTCGCCCAGACCCTCGGCACCATCTACAGCGTGCTCTGCGCCAGCCCCGGCTACCTGGCCGAACGCGGCACGCCGCGCGGCATCGACGACCTGCGCGAGCACCGCTGCCTGCGCCTGCAGGACCCGACCTTCCCGGAAGGCTGGGCCTTCGAGGAGGACAACGAGGCGAGCGTGATCCGCCCGCGCGACACCTTCATGGTCAACGTCGCCGAGGCCCTGGCCGGGGCGGCCCGCGCCGGCATGGGCATCTGCCTGCTGCCCAGCTACGTGGCCGCGCCGGCGCTGAGCCAGGGCGAACTGGTGCGCGTGCTGCCCGAGCGCAGCCTGCACGTACGGCAGATCTTCGCCCTCTACCCGTCGCGGCGTTTCCTCGACGCGAAGATCCGCACCTGGGTGGAATTCCTCAAGGAAGAACTGCCCAAGGCCTTCGATGCCGACGAGCAGGTGCTGAGCGATCCGTCCCACTGGGCCTGACGGGATTGTTGCTTTTTAGGCAATGGTCTGTTGGTGAGCCAGCTATTTTTCCGTCTGTCACCGAGTCGTAACCTTTGCATCGCCCCCAACGAGCGGGGCCAATCAAAGGTTCGAAAATCATGTCCCGTAAACTTGTTGTTGCTGCCCTGCTGTCCGTTTGCTCGCTGTCCTTCGTGCAACTGAGCTTCGCCGAAGAGTCCCGACTGATGACCGACAAGATGGTGAAAGCCAACGAGGCCGCCATCGCCGCTGCCCAGCAGGCCTCCGACGCCGAGCGTACCGCCGGCAAGGCCGCTGCCCAGCCTAACGCCGATTCCTGATCGGCGTTCCCTTCCCCCGGGAAGCCCGGAGCGTGAGCCGGTATTCCCAATGCCTTGCGCCGCATACGAGATGCGGCGTTTTTTTATCCCGGCGGGGGCGGTGATTCTTTCATTTTTTGAAAAAGTCTTTCGCCGTCTTCGCGCTTTATCCGCAATAGTTAGGTCAATATACTTGTCTTTATCTGCCGGTTTCCCCGGCAGGCCCGACACGATCAGCCTGATGTGTCACCCGAGGGTGCGGTGACTGCGAATCTTCCGCCCCCTCACGCCAGCCGGTTCCTCCAACGCCGACTGGCGCTGCTTCCCGACGCCGATATCCGATTGCTCCAATCGACGTCTTCTTTCCGGCCGCTGCACTCAGCGGCCGTTTTTTGCCCGGAACAAATCCCGACTGCCGAAGCGCCCGTGCCGCTGCCCGGTATAGAGCGGGCGGATGCCTGTGCGCGGAAAATGTAGTGAATCGAACATAAATAAAGTATTTGCAATGATTTGAAATATTCACTACAAGACCAGGCATAACCGCCAAGGGAGCTGCCATGTCCAGCCTCAAAGACCGCCTGGCCGCACCGGACGTCGCCCTGACGCCGGCCGAGCGCAAGGTGCTGCGTGCCCTTCTCGACGACTACCCGCGCCTGGGCCTGGGCCCCATGGCGCGCCTGGCGCGGCAGGCCGGGGTCAGCGACCCGACCATCCTGCGCCTGGTGAAGAAGCTCGGCTTCGCCGGCTATGGCGAGTTCCAGGATGCCCTGCTGATCGAGGTGGACGACCGCCTGCGCTCGCCGCGCACCCTGCTCGCCGAACGCCGCGAACGCATGGAGCACGACGATCCCTGGTCGAGCTACCTGGCCGACGCCTCGGACAAGCTGCAGCACACCCTGAACCTGACCCGCGCTGACGACATCCGCCTGCTCGGCGACTGGCTGCTCGACCCGCGCCAGCGCCTGTATTGCCATGGCGGCCGCTTCAGCCGCTTCCTCGCCGGCTACCTGGTCACCCACCTGCGCCTGCTGCGCGGCGGCTGCCTGTGGCTGGACGACGGCATGGCGCTGCCCGACCTGCTGCACGACATGGACCGCCAGTCGCTGCTGGTGCTGTTCGACTACCGCCGCTACCAGGCCCAGGCCCAGCTCGTCGCCCAGACCGCCAAGGCCCGCGGCGCGCGGGTAGTGCTGTTCACCGACATCTATGCCTCGCCGCTGCGCGAACTGGCCGACCTGATCGTCAGCGCGCCGGTGGAATCCACCTCGCCCTTCGACTCGCTGGTGCCGGCCATGGCCCAGGTCGAGGCGCTCATCGCCAGCCTGGTGGCGCGCAGCGACGCCCAGCTCGACGAGCGCCTGGAGGGCATCGACCAACTGCGCGCCGCCTTCAACGCCCACCTGCTCGAGGAGTGACCATGTTCAGCCTGCCCCACCACTCGCCCCGCGACCTGCCGTACCGCCGCGGCGAGACCGCCATCCTGTTCGTCGACATGCAGAACGCCTGGGTCATCCCCGGCCGCGACGCCCACGTCGAGGCCGGCAAGGCCCGCTACTTCTACGAGCGCGTGCAGAACCAGGTGATCCCCAACCAGCAGCGCCTGCTGGCGGCCATGCGCGGCGCCGGGCAGAACGTGCTGCACACCATCATCGAGAGCCTCACCGCCGATGGCCGCGACCGCTCCCTGGACCACAAGCTGTCGGACATGCACCTGCCCAAGGGCCACCCCGACGCCCAGGTGATAGACGTGCTGGTGCCGGCCGAGAACGAAATCGTCCTGCCCAAGACCTCGTCCGGCGTCTTCAACTCCACCGCCATCGACTACGTGCTGCGCAACCTCGGCGTGCGCCACCTGATCGTCTGCGGCGTGGTCACCGACCAGTGCGTGGACATGGCCGTGCGCGACGCCGCCGACCGCGGCTACCTGGTGACCCTGGTGGAAGACGCCTGCGCCACCCACACCGCCGAGCGCCACCAGGCCTGCCTGGAGGCCATCAAGGGCTATTGCTGGATCGCCGACACCGACGCGGTGCTGGCCCGCATCGCCGACCTCGCCTGACCGCGGAGCACGCCATGAGCCATCCCACCGGGCCGCTGCACCTGAGCAGCTTCGTCACCACCGACCTGGCCGGCGTCACCCGCGGCCGTTCGCTGCCGGCCGCCGCGGTCGCCGAGCAACTGGCCAGCGGCTGCGGCTGGGTGCCGGCGAACAGCGCGCTGACGCCGCAGGACATCATCGCCGACGACAACCCCTGGGGCAGCCACGGCGACCTGCGCCTGCTGCCCGACCCCCAGGCGCACCTGTACCTGGAGCAGGGCCCGGACCCGCTGGCGCCGCCGCTGGACTACTACCACGGCGACCTGGTGGAGACCGACGGCACGCCCTGGCCGGTGTGCCCGCGCACCCTGCTGCGCGAGGAGATCGCCCGCTACCGCGAGCTGGGCCTGCAGGTCACCGCCGCCTTCGAACACGAATTCACCCTGCTGGGCCTGCCCGAGGGCCCGGGCGGCGCCTTCTCGCTGCAGGCCCAGCGCGCTGCCGGCAATTTCCCCGGCTGGCTGATGGCCGCCCTGGAGCAGGCCGGCGCCGAGCCGGAGATGTTCCTGCCCGAATATGGCCGCCGCCAGTACGAGGTGACCTGCCGCCCGACCCAGGGCGTGGCCGCCGCCGACCGCGCGGTGAACGTGCGCGAGGTGGTCCGCGAGATCGCCCGGCAGATGGACCTGGGCACCTGTTTCTCGCCGCTGCGGGCGCCCGGCGAAGTGACCAACGGCGTGCACCTGCACCTGAGCCTGCAGAGCCTCGACGGCACGCCGCTGTTCTATGACGCCACGCAGCCGAACAACCTCTCCGAGACCGCGCGCCACTGGGCCGCCGGCGTGCTGCGCCACCTGCCGGCGCTGTGCGCGCTGACCGCGCCAACGGCCGTTTCCTACCTGCGCCTGAAACCGCACCACTGGAGCGCCGCCTACGCCTGCCTGGGCCTGCGCAACCGCGAGGCGGCGCTGCGCATCTGCCCGGTGGTGAGCCTCGGCGGCAAGCCGCTGGCGCGCCAGTTCAACCTGGAATTCCGGCCGATGGACGCCACCGCCTCGCCGCACCTGGCCATGGCCGCGGTGCTGATCGCCGGCCGCCTCGGCCTGGAGGAGCGCCTGCCGCTGCGCGCGGTGGCCGACGTCGACCCGGACTCGCTCGACGCCGCCGAGCGCCAGGCCCTCGGCATCCAGGCGCTGCCCGGCTCGCTGGAGCAGGCCCTGCAACTGCTGATGGACGACCACGCGCTCTGCGCGCAGTTGCCGCCGGCGCTGCTGCAGACCTACTTCGCCATGAAGCGCCAGGAGCTGGCGCTGACCCGCGACCTCACCGACGACCAGGTGTGCCAACGCTATGCCAGCCTCTACTGAAAGCGGGATCTACCGCGAAGCGCCGTTCCGCCTGCTCAACCCGAACGGGCGCAGCCCGGTGCTGCTGGTCTGCGAGCACGCCAGCCGCTACATCCCGGCGGAACTGGCGCAGCTCGGCCTGGACGACGCCGCGGCGCAGGAGCACATCGCCTGGGACATCGGCGCGCTGGCCCTGGCCGAGGCGCTGGCCGAGCGCCTCGACGCGCCGCTGCTGGCGGCCGGTTATTCGCGCCTGCTGATCGACCTGAACCGCCCGCTGGCCGCGCCGGACAGCATCCCCGGGCACAGCGAGGTCTACCCCATCCCGGGCAACCTCGGGCTGAGCGAGGCGAACCGCCGGGAACGCCAGGCGCGCCTGTTCGAACCCTTCCACCGCGCCCTGGCCGAGTTGATCGACCAGCGCCAGGCGGCCGGGCAGCCGACGCGCATCGTCGGCGTGCACAGCTTCACCCCGAGCTACCGCGGCGTACCCCGGCCATGGATCGCCGGCGTGCTGTACGGCCGCGCCGAAGGCTACGCGCGGCGGATCGTCGACGGCCTGCGCGAAGGCGGCGGCGAGATCGGCGCCAACCAGCCCTACGACATCGACCCGGCCGAGGACATGACCGTGCCGGTGCACGGTGACGAGCGCGGCATCGACGCCGTGCTCCTGGAAATCCGCAACGACGGCCTGCGCGAGGCCGCCGCCATCCAGGCCTGGGCCGAGCGCCTGGCGCCCTGGCTGTAAGCCCCGGAACAAGAAACGCCGTCGCGCTCGCGGCGCAGACAACAACGACAAAGCTGCCGAATCGAGAGGACTCCCCCATGGCCATCGAACAGTTTGGCTACCAGCAACAGCTCCGCCGCAGTCTTTCCCTCAGCGACCTGGTCATCTACGGGATGATCTTCATGATCCCCATCGCGCCCTTCGGCGTGTATGGCTGGGTCCACGCCGACTCCCAGGGCATGGTGCCCATGGCCTACCTGGTGGGCATGCTGGCGATGCTGTTCACCGCCCTGAGCTACGGCGCCATGGCCCGCGCCTTCCCCATTGCCGGCTCGGTGTACTCCTACGCCCAGCGCGGCATCCACCCGCACGTCGGCTTCCTCGCCGGCTGGGTGCTGCTGCTGGACTACCTGCTGATCCCGCCGCTGCTCTACGTGTTCAGCGCGCTGGCGCTCAACCACCTGTTCCCGCAGGTGCCCAAGCTGGCCTGGATGCTCGCCTTCCTGGTCTCGGCGACCCTGGTGAACCTGCGCGGCATCACCTTCGCCGCGCGCTTCAACCTGCTGTTCCTGATCGCCGAGATGATCGTCCTGGCGATCTTCCTGGCGGTCGGCTACCACGCCCTGGAGGGCGGCATGGGCAATGGCCGGCTGACCCTGGCGCCGCTGTACCAGCCGGAGCATTTCGACCTCGGCCTGGTGATGAAGGCGGTGTCCATCGCGGTGCTGTCGTTCCTCGGCTTCGACGCCATTTCCACCCTCGCCGAAGAGGTGAAGGGCGACCCGGCCAGGCAGATCGGCCGCGCCTCGCTGATCGCCCTGTTCGTCATGGGCGGCATCTTCGTCCTGCAGACCTGGCTGGCCACCGACCTCGCCGCCGGCATGACCTTCCAGTCCGCCGACACCGCCTTCTACGAGATCGCCGAGGCCGCCGGCGGCAAGTGGCTGTCCACCCTGACCGCGGTGGCCACCGCGCTGGCCTGGGGCGTGACCGTGTCGATCACCTCGCAGGCGGCGGTCTCGCGCCTGCTCTACTCGATGGCCCGCGACGGCCGCCTGCCGCGGGTGCTGGCCAAGGTGCACACGCGCTACCAGACCCCGCACGTCAGCCTGTACCTGGTGGCGGTGCTGTCGCTGGGCATCGGCGTGGCCTTCCTCGACGCCCCGGACGTGCTCACCTCGCTGGTCAACTTCGGCGCGCTCACCGGCTTCTGCCTGCTGCACCTGGCGGTGATCAACCACTACTTCATCCGCCAGAAGAGCGGCAAGGTGGCGCGCCACCTGCTGTGCCCGCTGGTGGGGCTGGCGATCATCGGCTACGTGCTGGTCAGCATGAGCGCCGACGCCCAGTACCTGGGCCTGGCCTGGATCGCCGTGGGCCTGGTGTACCTGGCGGTGCTGCACAAGCGCGGCAAGGCCGGGGAGCTGGCCACGGGGCTGTGACCGGCAACGGCGGATGAAGCGTTCCGCTTCATTCGCCCTACAAGAGCGTCAGGGCGCGTAGGGCGGATAACCGTTCGCGGTTATCCGTCGCCTCACCTGCGGCGGCGTGTCTCCAGCCTTGTAGGAGCGGACCTTGTCCGCGATAGCCGGAGGTATAGGCGCGATTCGCGGATGAGATCCGCTCCTACGCCGCGCCACCACATCGTGCTCCTGCAGGCGCGCGCCCTGCGCGCGAAATCGCGGACGGAGTCCGCTCCTACGGTTCCGGGGCGGCGCGGTGGTCGTCAGCCTTCGCCGAGGAATTCCCCGCGGCTCAGCCCGTGCCGCTGCATCTTCTCGTTGAGGGTGCGGCGTGGCAGGCCGAGCAGTTCCATCACCGCCTTGATGTCGCCCTTGCATTGGCTCAGGGCCTGGCGGATGCACTCGGCCTCGTAGGCCTCCATGCGTTCGAACAGGCCGCTGCCGGCCGGCGCCTCCAGTTGCGCCGCGCGGTCCAGGCCGAGCACGTGGCGCTCGGCGGCGTTGGCCAGCTCGCGCACGTTGCCCGGCCAGTCGTGGGCCAGCAGCCGCGCCAGCTCGGCGGTGGACAGCGGCGGCGCCTCGCGGCCGAGCTTTTCGCTGGCCAGCCGGGCGAAGTGCTCGAACAGCAGGGGGATGTCCTCGCGCCTTTCGCGCAGCGGCGGCAGGCGCAGCTCGGCGACGTTCAGGCGGTACACCAGGTCCTCGCGGAAGCGCCCGGCGCGGGCTTCCTCCAGCAGGTCGGGCTTGGTCGCGGCGATCACCCGCAGGTCGACGCGGATGCTCTGGTTCGAGCCCAGGCGCTCCAGCTGCTGCTCCTGCAGCACGCGCAGCAGCTTCACCTGCTGGGCCAGCGGCATGCTCTCGATCTCGTCGAGGAACAGGCTGCCGCCGTTGGCGTGCTCCAGCTTGCCGATGCGCTTGCCCTGGGCGCCGGTGAAGGCGCCGCTTTCATGGCCGAACAGCTCGCTTTCGAACAGTTGCTCGGGGATGGCCGCGCAGTTCAGCGCGACGAAGGGCTTGCCGGCGCGTGGGCCGAAGTCGTGCAGGCAGCGGGCGACCAGTTCCTTGCCGCTGCCGGTGTCGCCGCGGATCAGCACGTTCACCGGGGTGTCGGCCAGGGCCATGACCTGGCGGCGCAGGGCTTCCATCGGCTTGGATACGCCGAGCAGGCGCGAGGCCACCTGGTCCTTGAGCGTCGCCTGCTCGCGCAGCTGGCGGTTCTCCAGCACCAGGCGGCGCTTCTCCAGGGCGCGGCGCAGGCTGTCCAGCAGGCGCTCGGGGGTGAAGGGCTTCTCGATGAAGTCGTAGGCGCCGTTGCGCATGGCCTGCACCGCCATGGGCACGTCGCCGTGGCCGGTGACCATGATCACCGGCAGGTCGCGGTCCAGCTGCTGCAGGCGTTCGAGCAGGGCCAGGCCGTCCGTGCCGGGCATGCGCACGTCGCTGATCACCACGCCGGCGAAGCCGCGCTCCAGGTTCCTCAGGCACTCCTCGGCGCTCTTGCACAGGCGCACCTCGAAGCCGGAGAGCTGCAGCCACTGCTGCACGGCCTCGCGGATGGCGGCTTCGTCATCGACGAAAATCACGTGTTCGGTCATGTCTCTTCGCTCGCGGCGGGCAGCACCAGGCGGAACAGCGCGCCGCCCTCGGGGCGGTTGGCGGCCTCCAGGCGGCCGCCGAGTTCGTGGACGATGCCGTAGGATACCGCCAGTCCCAGGCCGAGTCCCTCGCCCACCGGCTTGGTGGTGAAGAAGGGATCGAAGACGTTGCCCAGGTGTTCGCCGGCGATCCCCGGGCCGTTGTCGGCGATTTCCAGGCTCCACTGTTCGCCCTCGTGGCGCAGCGTCACCTCGATGCGCGGGCGCTCGGCGCCGGCCACCGCGTCCAGGGCGTTGCGCAGCAGGTTGACCAGCACCTGCTCCAGGCGGATGGCGTCGCCCAGCACCCAGGCCGGCATGCTGAGCACCTGGCTGATCTCCACCTGCTCGGCGCGGATGCGCGGCGTCAGCAATTGCAGGGCCTGTTCCAGCACGTGGCCCAGCTCGATGCGTTCGCGCAGGCCGCCGGGGGTCTTGCGGGCGAAGGTCTTCAGGTGGCCGGTCAGCGCGGCCATGCGTTCCAGCAGCTCGTCCAGGCGCGCCAGCGCGGCGCGGGCCTCGTCGTTGCGCCCGGCGTCCAGCAGCAGGCGCACGCTGGCCAGGTGCATGCGCTGGGCGGTCAGCGGCTGGTTGATCTCGTGGGCCAGGGCCGCCGACATCTGCCCCAGGGCCGCCAGCTTGGCGGCCTGCACCAGGCCGTCCTGGGCGGTGCGCAGGTCGGCGGTGCGCTGCTCCACCAGGCGCTCCAGTTCCTCGCGGCTGCGCTGGCGCAGGCGGGCGATGCGCCAGCGCTGCTGCAGCAGCATGGCCAGGAACACCAGGGCCAGCCAGGCCCCGGCGGCGGCCAGGCGCGCGGTGGCGACGTCGCTCTGCACGCCGCGGGCGTCGCGCAGCAGGTGCAGGGTCCAGTCGTCGTCGGGCAGGCTCAGGGACTGCCAGAGGTAGTCGGTCTCGTCGCCCCTGGCGCCGACGCGCACCAGGCGGCTGTCCTCGCCCAGCGGCTGCAGGGTGCGGTGTTGCAGCGGGGTCAGCGGCTGGCGGTCGTACTGGCGGGTCTGCGCCAGCTCCAGGCGGGCGAAGGTGTCCAGCGGCTGCAGCTCGCGGTAGCGCCAGCCGGGGTGGTTGGCGAGGAAGACGATGCCCTTGGTGTCGCTGACCAGCACCAGGTCGGGGGTCTGGCTCCACTGCTGTTCCAGGTCGGGGAACTCCAGCTTGACCACGATGGCGCCGAGGAAGCGCCCGGCCTCGTCGCGCACCGCGTTGGCCAGGAAGTAGCCGGGGATGCCGGTGGTCACGCCCACCGCGTAGAAGCGCCCGGTGCCCTGGGCGATGGTCTGGCGGAAGTAGGGGCGGAAGGCGTAGTTGTGGCCGACGTAGCTGGTCGGCAGGCGCCAGTTGCTGGCGGCCACGGCCAGGCCGTCGCGGTCGAGCAGCTCCAGGGTGGAGGAGCGCGCGGCGGCGTTGATGCGCTCCAGCTTGAGGTTCAGCGCCCGCTGCGCATCGCCCTGCACCGGGCCGGCCAGGGCCTGGCGCAGCTCCGGGTCCAGGGCCAGCACCGCCGGCAGGCTGCGGTAGCGCTCCAGCAGGGTGCGCAGGGAACTGACGTACAGCCCCAGCTGCTCGTGGGCCGCCTCGGCCTCGGCGAGCAGCGAGCGGTGCCGCGCCTTCTCGCCCGCCCAGTACACCGACAGCAGCAGGCCGGCCAGCACCAGCAGGCTGGCGAGGATCAGGCGCGGGGGACGGTTGAAGGTCATGGTGCTCGGGGCGGGTGGGCGGAGCGCGACCATAGCACGTCCGGGCACTGGTCCGGCGCGACTGCGGGTCGCTACACTGCGCGACCTTCGAGGAGAACGTCCGATGCAGCTGATCGCCTGGTCCCATCCCTGTTCCGCCGGCTTCACCCTGCGTGGCTGGCGCAGCGAACCCAGCGGCAAGCCACTGCTGCACTTCCTGCATGGCAACGGCTTTTGCGGGCGTGCCTACGAGCCGATGCTCAAGCACCTGGCGCGGGACTTCGACCTCTGGCTGTGCGACGTCCAGGGCCACGGCGACAGCGACCACGGCGGGCGCTTCCACGGCTGGAACCGCAACGCCGAGATGGCCGTGGAGGCCTTCGAGGCCGGCCGCGCGGCCTACGGCGAAGTGCCGCGCCATGCCTGCGGGCACAGCTTCGGCGGGGTGCTCAGTAGCCTGATCCTGGCACGCCATCCGCAGCTGTTCGAGCGCGCGGTGCTGCTCGACCCGGTGCTCTTCACCCCGGCGATGATCGGCGTGATGGCGCTGTCCGAGGTGCTCGGCCTGCACGAGCGGCGGGCCATGGTGCAGAAGGCCAGGGCCCGGCGCAGCCAGTGGCCGGACCGTGCCGCCGCCTACGCCGGCCTGCACGGCCGCGGCATCTTCCGGGGCTGGACCGACGAGGCGCTATGGGCCTACGTGGAGAACGCCATCAAGGCGGTGGACGGCGGCGTCGAGCTGAAGTGCCGGCCGAGCCGCGAGGCGGAGATCTTCAGCTCCTTCCCCAAGCGCCTGTGGCCGTCGCTGGCGAAGGTGGGCACGCCGACCCTGGTGCTGTTCGGCGAGCGGACCTACCCCTTCGTGCCCAAGGCGGTGGCCCGCTGGTGCGCGCAGAACACCCACGTCGGCGGGCAGAACGTCGCCGGCGGGCACTGCTTCATGCAGGAATATCCACAGGACAGCGCCGAGCGGGTGGCGCGCTTCCTGCTCGGCCACGAATAGTCAGTCGCCGACCTTCTTGCTCGAGTGGTTGCGGCGCCATTCGTCCAGCCGCACCACCTCGGCCTTGTGCCGCGGCGGCGCGGCTTCCGGCTCGGGGGCCGGCAGGGCCTGGGCGATTTCCACCACCGCGCGCACCTCGTGGGGCTCGGGGTGGAAGCGGAAGGGCTCCAGCTCGATGGGGCCGGGGCGCTGGCCGAGCATGGTGATGCTGCCGTTGTAGCGGTCCTGGCCGCTGGCGGTGAACTCGAAGCCGTATTCCCGGGCCAGGCAGAGCATGCCGTTGGCGCCGCGGCGCAGGCGCAGGCGACGCAGGGCGACGTTCTCGTCGAGCAGCTCCACCCCCTGCCGCGCGCAGTGCTGGCGCGCCAGCTGCAGGGCGCGCTCGCGGATGCCGTGGGCGCGCCACCACCAGGCGGCGGCCGTGGCCAGCAGGAGGAATACGAAAAGGTTGCCCAAGGTCACTTCAAGGCTCCGCTCGGGAAGAGGCGCTTCAGCTTACCGAGTCTGTAGGAAAGCGGCGAGAGCCGCTGGTTCCCAGGTGGTGAATTGCGCCCCATACTGACACATCCAGTTGCAGGAATTCGCCATGTCGTCGCGTACCCCCCACGTCCTCGCCATCCAGTCCCACGTCGTCTTCGGCCATGCCGGCAACAGCGCCGCCGTGTTCCCGATGCGCCGCGTCGGGGTGAACGTCTGGCCGCTGAACACCGTGCAGTTCTCCAACCATACCCAGTATGGCCACTGGACCGGCCAGGTGCTGCCGCCGGAGCAGATTCCGGCGCTGGTGGAAGGCATCGCCGCCATCGGCGAGCTGGGCAACTGCGATGCCGTGCTGTCCGGCTACCTGGGCAGCGCCGCCCAGGGCCGCGCCATCCTCGAGGCGCTGGCGCGCATCCGCGAGGCCAACCCGCGGGCCATCTACCTGTGCGACCCGGTGATGGGCCACCCGGACAAGGGCTGCATCGTGGCGCCGGAGGTCGGCGAGTTCCTGCTCCAGGAGGCCGCCGCGGTGGCCGATTACCTGTGCCCCAACCAGCTGGAGCTGGACAGTTTCTGCCAGCGCAGCCCGCGCTCCCTGGAGGACTGCGTGGACATGGCCCGCAGCCTGCTGGCGCGCGGCCCGAAGGCGGTGCTGGTGAAGCACCTGAACTACCCGGGCAAGCCGTCGGACGCCTTCGAGATGCTGCTGGTCAGCGCCGAGGGCAGCTGGCACCTGCGCCGCCCGCTGCTGGCCTTCCCGCGCCAGCCGGTGGGCGTCGGCGACCTGACCTCCGGCCTGTTCCTGGCCCGCCTGCTGCTGGGCGAAGCGCCCTGCACGGCCTTCGAGTTCACCGCCGCGGCGGTGCACGAGGTGCTGCTGGAAACCCAGCACTGCGGCAGCTACGAGCTGGAACTGGTGCGCGCCCAGGACCGCATCGCGCACCCGCGGGTGCGGTTCGAGGCGAAGGCGATCTGAGGGTGCGTCAGCCGCTATCCTCCAGGCGGCGCCAGTAGCGACCGGCACCCGCCGCGGATTCAAGCCGACTGCGGCAGCCCATCCGGCTGCGGCGCCGGGGTGTCGTGCTGTTCGACGCGCTGGTACATGCCCTGGGCGATCTCGCGTTCGCCCATGATCACCAGGTTGGCGCCGTTCTGCTCCAGGTACTCCACCTCGGCGTCGAAGTGCGCGCGGGCGATGATGTCCAGCTCGGGGTTGGCCGCCCGTGCGCGGCTGGCGATCTGCCCGGCCTCGAAGCCGTTGGGGATGGCGATCAGCAGCCAGCGCGCCGTGGTGATGTTGGCCAGGGCCAGCACTTCCGGGTTGGCGGCGTTGCCGACCACCACGCTCAGGCCGCGCTCGCGCAGTTCGGCGGCTTTCTCGCGCTTGTCCTCGATCACCACCAGAGGCGTGCCGTCCTTCTGCAGGCGCGCGCTGACCAGTTCGCCGACGCGGCCGTGGCCGATGAGGATGGCGTGCTCGTGCTCGCGCACCGGCGGCGGCAGGTCTTCGTCCTGCGCCTGGGCTTCGCTGGGCTGGGCGGCTTCCTTGCGCGCCTGCAGGCGCTCGATGGCGATGAACAGCAGCGGGTTGACCAGGATCGACAGGATGGCGCCGGCCAGCACCAGGTCGCGGCCCTGCTCGGGCAGCAGCTCGAGGGTCACGCCCAGGCCGACCAGGATGAAGGAGAACTCGCCGATCTGCGCCAGGCTCGCGGCGATGGTCAGCGCGGTGCTGTTGGGGTGGCCGAACAGGCGCACGATGACGTAGGCGGCCACCGACTTGCCGAACACGATGACCAGGAAGGTGGCCAGCACCGGCAGCGGTTCGTGGATCAGGATCGCCGGGTTGAACAGCATGCCCACCGAGACGAAGAACAGCACGGCGAAGGCGTCGCGCAGGGGCAGCGAGTTTTCCGCCGCCTCGTGGCTGAGTTCGGATTCGTTGAGGATCATCCCGGCGAAGAAGGCGCCGAGGGCGAAGGACACGCCGAACACCACCGCCGAGCCGGTGGCGATGCCCAGGGCGATGGCCAGCACGGCGAGGGTGAACAGCTCGCGCGAGCCGGTCGCGGCGATCTTCTCCAGGGCCCAGGGCACCACGCGGCGGCCGCCGAGGATCATCACCGCGACGAAGGCCACCACCTTGCCCAGGGTCAGCAGGATCGGCAGCAGGATGCCGCCGCTGGCGCCGTCCTCGGCCTTGCCGCCGAGGGTGCCGGCCAGTGCCGGCAGCAGCACCAGGGTGAGGACCATGGCCAGGTCCTCGACGATCAGCCAGCCAATGGCGATGCGCCCGCGCTTGGTGTCGATCAGCTGGCGCTGCTCCAGGGCGCGCAGCAGCACCACGGTACTGGCCACCGACAGTGCCAGGCCGAACACCAGGCCGCCGCCCAGCGGCCAGCCCATCATCCAGGCCAGGCCCATGCCGAGCAGGGTGGCCACGCCGATCTGCACCACCGCGCCGGGGATGGCGATGGCCTTCACCGAGAGCAGGTCCTTCAGCGAGAAATGCAGGCCGACGCCGAACATCAGCAGGATCACCCCCAGTTCGGCGATTTCCGTCGACAGCGCCTGGTCGGCGACGTAGCCGGGGGTGAAGGGCCCGGCCAGCACGCCGGCCAGCAGGTAGCCGACCAGCGGCGAGATGCGCAGGCGGTTGGCCAGGGCGCCGAGGATGAAGGCCAGCACGAAGCCGACGGCGAGGGTGGTCAGTAGCGGTGTGTGGTGCATGGTCTGGGCTCCGGGCACGCAGGGAGCCAGCGCCCCGGGCGGGCGGCGGCTCGAAGGTGGATCACGGGGGCAAACCCGCGGATTGGGCAAGTCTAGGCGCTGGCAAGGCTTTCGGCCTTGCCGACGCTCAAGGTTAACTCGTTGACGCGCCGGACTTTTTCAGTGGCACTTGAGAAATCTTGTCAAGAAATGTCGGCATCCTTGTCCCATTCTTCACGAATTGCCTGGTAACGCTGCTCCAGCTCCTGGCGCAGCTGACGGCGCTGCTGGGCCTGGGCGAAGCGCCGGCGCTCCTCCCGGGTGGCCGGCTGCAGCGGCGGCACGGAGGTGGGTTTGCGCTCGTCGTCCAGCGCCACCATGGTGAAGAAGCAGCTGTTGGTGTGGCGCACGGATTTCTCGCGGATGTTCTCGGTGACCACCTTCACGCCGATCTCCATGGAGGTGCGGCCGGTGTAGTTGACCGAGGCGAGGAAGGTCACCAGCTCGCCGACGTGGATCGGTTCGCGGAAGATCACCTGGTCGACCGAGAGGGTCACCACGTAGTGGCCGGCGTAGCGGCTGGCGCAGGCGTAGGCGACCTCGTCGAGGTACTTGAGCAGGGTGCCGCCGTGGACGTTGCCGGAGAAGTTGGCCATGTCCGGGGTCATCAGGACGGTCATGCTGAGTTGGTGGTTGCCGGGTTCCATATCGCTCTCGCAGGGCGGGTGGGGGGACCAAGACTGGACGCACTGCGCCTGGCCTTGCGACACACTCTTTTCTATACCCCCCATTGGCCCCGGCGAACAGGGGCGCGCGCCAATCGCCGGGCGATTGGCGCGCGGCGCGGCTCAGCGGCCGGCGGAGAGGCCGAAGTCGATGGCCAGGTCGGCGCCGGTGATGGCCTCGGATTGCGGGCCGCAGAGGTACCAGACCAGGTCGGCGACTTCTTCCGGGCGGATGAAGCGCGCTTCCTTGCCCTGTGGATAATCCCGCAGCAGGGCGATCTTGTAGGCGGCCGGGTTGCCCTGGCCGTAGCGCTCGGCCTGGTAGTCGAGCATGGGCGTGGCGATGTCGGCCGGGGAGATGGCGTTGACGCGAACGCCGTCGCTGGCCAGCTCCAGGGCCAGGGTGCGGGTGAGCATGGTCAGCGCCGCCTTGCTCGCGCAGTAGGCCCCCGAGCCGCGGTAGGCCTGGCGCCCGGAGTCGCTGGAGATGTTCACGATGCAGCCGCGGTTCTCCTTGAGGTAGGGCGTGGCGGCCTGGCACATGTAGAACGCGGCCTTGAGGTTGACCCCCAGGACCAGGTCGAAGTCGTCCTCGTTGAAGCTTTCCACCGGGCCTTCGCGCCAGACGCCGGCGGCGTTGATCAGCGCGTCCAGGCGCCCGGTGCGGGCGAGGATGTCCGCCACCAGGCTCTGGCAATTGTCCGCCCGGCGCAGGTCGGCCACGGCGCTGGCATCCAGCGGCACCTGGGCGTTGAGCGCATGCAGCCCGCTCTTGTCGACGTCGGTGGCGGCGATGCGCCAGTGGCTCTGGGCGAAGCGCTTGGCGATGGCCTTGCCGAGGCCGCCAGCGGCCCCGGTAATCAGAACAACGGGTGTGCTCATTGACTGAGTGATCTCCCTGCCTGATAGGGAAACGGCGCGCCGTCAGGCAGTGGCGGCACGCCGCAAGGAAGAGGGCCGCACGGGCGGCCCTCTGTCTCTACTGACCAAGAAAAGACCAGAATCTTCGCTTTGCCAGGGTAATTTTTTCGTAAATCCCGCTGGAGCTTTCGCAGGCGACTGATGGTCGCGGTTCAGGCGTGGTGCAGGTACCAGCGCCAGTCCTGTTCGCCGACTTCGCCCATGAACTGCCGGTACTCCTCCCACTTGATGGCCAGGAACACCTTGAGGAACTCCTCGCCCAGCGCCTCGCGGGCCCAGCCGGAGGCTTCCAGGGCGCGCAGCGCGGTGAGCCAGTCGGTGGGCAGGAACTCGCGGGCCTGCTCGTAGCCGTTGCCCTCGATGGCCGCGCCGGGGTCGAGCTGCTCGCGGATGCCCTTGTGGATACCGGCGAGAATCGCCGCGGCGGCCAGGTAGGGGTTGGCGTCGGCGCCACAGATGCGGTGCTCGATGTGGCGGCTCTGTGCCGGCCCGCCGGGCACGCGGAAGGACACGGTACGGTTGTTCACCCCCCAGCTCTTGGCCAGCGGCGCGTAGCTGTTGGCCTGGAAGCGGCGGAAGGAGTTGGCGTTGGGGCAGAAGATGGCCAGCGAGTCGAGCAGGGTGGCCATCATGCCGCCGATGGACTGGCGCAGCAGCGGCGTGCCCTGCGGGCCTTCAAGGTCGGAAAGCTCGCTGGCGTAGAGGTTGTTGCCCTCGGCATCGGCCAGGCTGACGTGCAGGTGCATGCCGGAGCCCGCGCGGTCGCCGAACGGCTTGGCCATGAAGCAGGCCTGCAGCCCGTGCCTGTTGGCCACGCCCTTGACCAGGCGCTTGTAGCGCACGCCTTCGTCGATGGCCTGGAGCACGTCGAAGCGGTGTTCCAGGGTCAGCTCCAGCTGGCCCGGCGCGTATTCCGAGATGGCCGTGCGCACCGGCAGGCCCTGGGCCTCGCAGGCGGCGTAGAGGTCGTCGAGGAACGGCTGCACCTGCTCCAGCTCGTACACGCCATAGACCTGCGGCGCCTGCGGGCGCACGCCGTTCATCTGCACCGCCGGCTGCGGGCGGCCCTGGGCGTCGCGCTGCTTGTCCAGCAGGTAGAACTCCAGCTCGACCGCCATCACCGGGTGGAAGCCATCGGCCTTGAGCCGCTCGACCACGCGCACCAGCGCCTGGCGCGGGTCGGCCGGGGTGGCCGGCAGGCCCTGGGTCGGGTGCATGCTGACCTGCAGCTGGCCGGTGGGCGAGCTGCGCCAGGGTTGCAGGGTCAGGCTGCCGGGCAGCGGGTAGGTCCAGCAGTCGGCATCGGCCACTTCCCAGACCAGCCCGGTGCCCTCGACGTCCTCGCCCTGCACGGTGAGGGCGAGGATCGAGCTGGGCAGCGGCCGGCCATTGTCGTAGATGGCCAGCAGCTCGTCGCGGTGCAGCAGCTTGCCGCGGGGGATGCCGTTGGCGTCGATGATGAACAGCTCGATGCTGCGCACCTCGGGGTGGGCGGCGAGGAAGGCTTCGGCTTCCTTTCGATCGGCGAATTGCATGGTGGTCCTCGGTTGGCGCGGCGCGCCGGGTGTTCTTTGTGTAGGAGCGAGCTTGCTCGCGAACCGTTCTCGCGGCGACGTTTCGGAAGAGCGTTCGCGAGCAAGCTCGCTCCTGCAGGGAGTGGTGTGGCGTTCAGGCCTCGCGAGCCCCGGGAATCGCCAGCAGCTCCGTGATGCCCGCATCCAGGGTGTCGATCAGGCGGTCGACGTCGGCCTCGGTGGTGTCCGGGCAGCACAGGGTCATGTTGTGGAACGGCGTGATCAGGATGCCGCGGTTGATCAGGTACAGGTGCAGGGCCATCTGCAGTTCGTCGTGGAAGGCGGCCTCGGCCTCGGCGCCGGTGCGCGGCGAAACGGTGCAGAACTGGAATTCGCTGCGCGCGCCCAGTTCGGTCACCGACCACTTCAGGCCGTGCTTGGCGATCAGCCGGCGGAAGCCGTCGGCCAGGCGCCTGGCCAGCGGCAGCATGTGGTCGTAGGCGGCCTGGGTCATCACCTGTTCCAGGTTGGCGCGCATGCAGTGCATGGCCAGGGCGTTGGCCGAGAGGGTAGTGCCCATGCCGCTGTGGCCGTGGCTGTCTTCCTGGGCCTTCTGCCGCGAGGCGAGCATCTTCTCGGCCATCTCCGCGCTGCAGCCGAAAATGCCGCAGGGCACGCCGCCGGCGATCGGCTTGCCGACCACGAAGAAGTCCGGGTCGAGGTTCCACAGCTTCGTGCAGCCGCCGATGCCGGTGGAGATGGTGTGGGTTTCGTCGATGACCAGCAGCGCGCCGTACTTGCGCGTCAGCTCCCGGCACTTCTGCAGGAAGCCCGGATCGGGCAGGACCATGCCGATGTTGGTCATCGCCGGCTCGCACAGCAGGGCGCAGACGTCGCCCCGGGCCAGCGCGGCTTCCAGAGCCTCGACGTCGTTGAAGGGGATGGAGCGGCTGTACTGGGTCAGGTCGTAGGCCTGGCCGACCAGCCCGGAACGCGGCACGGTCTGGCCGTCGCGGTAGCGCACCATGACGTCGTCGACGGTGCCGTGGTAGCAGCCGTCGAACACCAGCAGGGTCTTGCGCCCGGTGATGGCGCGGGCCCAGCGCAGCACGTAGCGGTTGGAGTCGGTGGCGGTGGCGGTGACCTGCCAGAACGGCAGGCCGAAGCGCGCGGCCAGCAGTTCGCCGCAGACCACGGCGTCCTCACCCGGGAGCATGGTGGTCAGGCCGTTGTTGGCCTGCTCGGCCAGCGCCCTGGCGACCGGATCGGGGGAATGGCCGAACATGGTGCCGGTGTCGCCCAGGCAGAAGTCCACGTACTCGTGGCCGTCAACGTCGTAGAAGCGGGCGCCCTTGGCGCGCTCGACGAACAGCGGGCAGGGGGTGGACCAGTCGGCCATCCAGTGCATCGGCACGCCGGCGTACAGCGAGTTGCGCGCGCGCTCGGCCAGGGCCACGGATTTCGGGTTCTGTTCCAGGAAGCGTTGGCGTTCGCGGGCGGTGAATACATCCACGGCCTGTTGGGCGATTCCGCTGGCGGTCATCTTGCACACCTCGTTTGTTTTTCTGCACATCTTCCGTTTGTGATCACAAAAAAGTCAATACATGCTGAGTGACGCCTGTTAATCTTCGACGCAACAGGATTTGTGATCACAAAAATATGCGGCCCTGGCAAGGGGCCCCGACGAGGACGATTCGAAATGACGCACGAATGCAGCCTGACCTTCGCCCAACTGCCGGCGCCACCGGCCTGCGCGGAGTGACGCCATGGCCGAGAACCTCCAGCAACAGCTGTACCAGAACCTGCGCCAGGCCCTGCTCAGCGGGCGCTTCCAGCCCGGCGAGCGGTTGAAGATCCGCGATCTGGCCGACGAATGGGGCACCAGCCCGATGCCGGTGCGCGCCGCGCTGCAGCGGCTGGTCGCCGAGGGCGCCCTGGAGGGCGAGCCGCAGCGCTCGCTGCGGGTGCCGGTGATGACCCGCGAGCGCTTCCTGCAGATACTGCAGATTCGCCAGTCACTGGAGGGGCTCGCCGTCGAGGATGGGGTACCGCGCCTGCAGGGGGCGGACATCGAGGTCCTGGAGGACTGCACCCGGGCCATGGCGCAGGCCGTGCAGCGGCGCGACGTCCAGGCCTACCTGGAGCACAACAGCCGCTTCCACCTGACGCTCTACCACGCCTGTGGCAACCCCACGCTGCTGCGCATGATCGAGGCGCTCTGGCTGCAGGTCGGGCCCTTCTTCAACCGGCTGTTCACCGGCGCCGACCTGTCGCTGCGCCTGAACGACTTCCACGAACACGCCCTGGACGCGATCCGGCGGGGCGATGCCCGCGCCGCGCGGGCGGCCATCGAACAGGACCTGGCCTACTTCGGCCAGTACCTGCTGAATCTGCTGGCGCTGGAGTCGGGAGTGAGCGTGACGCGCTGAGGGCGCGTCACTCGGTCTTGATGTAGCGGACGTTTTCCTTGCGGATGAGGATGGTCTGCCCGTCTAGTTGTTCGAATTCATAGTAGTCGTGGTACTTGTCGAAATCGGCGTGGTCCTTGACCAGGACCTCGCTGCCGTCGTTCAGCGTCACCACGGCCTTGTCGGCACAGCCGGCCAGGCCGAGCAGCAGCGCGCTGAGGAATAGGTATTTCAGCTTCATAGAGTCTCCAAGGGACATCGTGGACCGGCCTTGGCAGAAGGTTTGGGTACACGCTCGGTAGCCACTGTGACAACCGCTCCGCTTGGAAATTCAGTGGTCCGGGCTCAGGTGTCCAACCATACGTCGCGTGCCCAGGTCCACACCGAGTCCCAGGTTTCTTCGGTCAGTTCGCCGTCCGCCCAGAGCACCACCTCGCCGTCCTGGGCCACCGCATAGTAGTCGTCACCATCGGCGCAGAGCGGTATCAGCTCGCGCGGCAGGCCCATCGCCCAGGCCACCGCGGCCACCTCCGGCAGGTAGGTGTGGGAGTGCGGGTCGGTCACCGTGACCGGCTCCAGGCGGCCGTAGATGACGTCGCTGACCTTGAGGAGGAACTCGCGGAATTCCGACGGAAGGCCGATCAGCAGCTCTTCCTCGATCTCCACCAGCAGTTCCTCGTCCGGCAGCTCCAGGGGGACAGGGACGGGCTCGTTGAGTTCACGCAATTGGTCGATGACATCTTCCACGGCAGGGGCCTCTCGATTGACTGGCGCGCTTTATACAGTAGTAGCCGGCCCTGGGCGCAAGTTCACGTTGGGGGTGTCTGGCGGACGAGTGGAAAGGGTTGGGTTGGGAGGAGGCCGGTGGCCGTGGGGGCGGGGGTGGTTCCGTACCCTCACCCCAGCCCTCTCCCTGGGGGAGAGGGGCGTTCCGGTGCGCTCGGATATTTCGCTGGAAACCCTTGGGGCGCATAACGCCTACGGCGTTATCCGCCAAATCGCGGACAGAGTCCGCGCCTACGGTTCCAGGAAGCACGGCCGTAGGAGCGGGCCCTGCCCGCGAATCGCGCGCAGGGCGCGCTCCTACAGGTGGGACAGCGGTGGCGGCGTAGGAGCGGACACCCTGGCACGGATGGCTGTCTCGCTCCCACAGGGCCAGTGCATACCGGCCAGGAACGAAAACGCCGTTTCCCGGTGGAGGGAAACGGCGTTCTGTCTTGCTTAAGCGAACAGCGCTACGGCAGAAGCTATCAGCCGTTCTGGCGGATACCTGCCAGCAGCCAGGGCTGGTCCTGGCCCTGGGCGCGCTCCATGCGCCAGCTTTCGCTGAAGGTTTCGCCCTGGTCGAAGCGCGAGGTCTTGGACAGGCCACTGAAGGTCAGGGTGGCGATGGTCTTGTCGGCCTGGTCGTCGACGCCTTCCAGCTGCACCTGCAGGTTGTCGATGTAGGTGGACTGGTAGCCGTCGCCCAGCTCGGCGCGTTCCTGCTTCAGCCACTGCAGCATCTGCGGGGTGACGAACTCGGCGATCTTGTCCATCTCGTTGGCGTCCCAGTGCTGCTGCAGGGACAGGAAGTGCTCGCGGGCGGCGCCGACGAAGCGCTGCTCGTCGAACCAGCTCGGTGCGTTGATCACCGGGGCGGCGGCGGCCGCACGGGCGGTGGCGCCGAACGGCGACGGCTGGGCGGCCGGCATCTCGCGCTGCAGCGGGGCGTGCCCGGCCATGGCCGGCTGCGCCTGCTGGCGGCGACGGGCGGCGATGAAGCGGAAGACGACGAAGGCGATCAGGGCGATGATCAGGATGTCGAGGAACTGCATGCCCTGGAAGCCGTCGCCCATGAACATGGAGGCCAGCAGGCCGCCGGCGGCGATGCCGGCCAGCGGGCCGAGCCAGCGCGACGCACCGCCGGCCGCGGCGGCGCCTGCGGCCGCACCGGCTGCGGGGGCGGCGGCGTTGGGGGTGTTCGGGGCGGTGTTCGGCTGCGCCTGGCGGGTCTGGTGGCTGGGCGCCGAGCCCATGCTCTTGCCGCCGCCGAACCGTTTGGCGGCATTGACGTCGAGGCTGAGCGTCACGGCGACACAGAAGGCCATGGCAAGGCTGAGAAAGCGCTTCATCGGGGTCATTCTCTTGGTTGGAATACGACGCGCGCCATGTTGCCGAGCCTGGCCGCCAGCGACCAGCCGGATTTTGTTTCCGGCTATTGCCCTGCGTCATCCGGGCGCAGCGGGTGGTACTGGCGGGAACGTCTGTTACCGGGTTTTTCAGCGGCCTCGAAGACGCTGGCCGTTTGATAGTCTGGCGGCCTAGCGGGGCCGCTGGCCGCGCGATCCCCCCACTGTCTCATCGCGCGAGGACCGCCGCCATGCACGCCATCGACTTCATCCAGGACCTCGCGGTGATCATGCTGATCGCCGGCTTCGTCACCATCCTCTGCCACCGCTTCAAGCAGCCGGTGGTGCTCGGCTACATCATCGCCGGGGTGATCATCGGCCCGCACACGCCGCCCTTCGCCCTGGTCCACGACGAGCAGACCATCAAGACCCTCGCCGAACTGGGGGTGATCTTCCTGATGTTCTGCCTGGGCCTGGAGTTCAGCTTGCGCAAGCTGTTCCAGGTCGGCGCCACGGCCTTCATCGCCGCCTTCCTGGAGATCACCCTGATGATCTGGGCCGGCTTCGAGATCGGCCGGCTGTTCGACTGGAACACCATGGACTCGCTGTTCCTCGGTGCCATCCTGGCGATGTCCTCGACCACCATCATCATCAAGGTGCTGGGCGACCTGAAGCTGAAGAACGAGCGCTTCGCCCAGCTGATCTTCGGCGTGCTGATCATCGAGGACATCCTCGGCATCGGCATCATCGCGCTGTTCTCCGGCATCGCCGTGAGCGGCACGGTGGAGGCCGACCAGGTGGTCTCCACGGTGGGCAAGCTGAGCCTGTTCATGGTGGTGGCGCTGGTCGTCGGCATCCTGCTGGTGCCGCGCCTGCTGGCCTACGTGGCGAAGTTCGAGAGCAACGAGATGCTGCTGGTGACGGTGCTCGGCCTGTGCTTCGGCTTCTGCCTGCTGGTGGTGAAGCTGGAGTACAGCATGATCCTCGGCGCCTTCCTGATCGGCGCGATCATGGCCGAGTCGCGCCAGCTGCTGCAGATCGAGCGGCTGATGGAGCCGGTGCGCGACATGTTCAGCGCCATCTTCTTCGTCGCCATCGGCCTGACCATCGACCCGCGGGTGCTGGTGGACTACGCCGCGCCCATCCTGGTCATCACCCTGGTGGTGGTGCTGGGCAAGCTGGTGTCCTGCGGCACCGGCGCCTACATCGCCGGCAACGACGGGCGCACCTCGATGCGGGTGGGCATGGGCCTGTCGCAGATCGGCGAGTTCTCCTTCATCATCGCCGCCCTGGGCATGAGCCTGGGGGTGACCAGCGACTTCCTCTACCCGGTGGTGGTCGGGGTGTCGGCCATCACCACGCTGCTGACGCCCTACCTGATCCGCTCCGCCGACCCCCTGGCGCTGTACCTGGGGCGCACCCTGCCTTCGCCCATGGTGCGGGTGTTCGGCCTGTACGGCGAATGGCTGCGCAGCATCCGTCCGCGCGGCGACAAGGCGGTGCTGGCCGGGATGATCCGGCGCATCCTGCTGCAGGTTGGGGTGAACCTGGTGCTGGTGATCGCCATCTTCTTCGGCCTGGCGTTCTTCGCCGGGCGGATCGCCGAGTGGCTGGCCAACTGGGTCGAGCACGAGGCGCTGCACAAGGCGCTGATCTGGGGCGCCGCGCTGTTGCTGTCGCTGCCCTTCCTGATCGCCGCCTACCGCAAGCTCAAGGCCCTGGCCATGCTGCTGGCGGAGATGGGCGTGAAGGCCGAGAGCGCCGGGCGCCACACCGCGCGGGTGCGCCGGGTGATCGCCGAGATGATCCCGCTGCTGTCCCTGGGCGGCATGATGCTGCTGCTGGCGGCGCTCAGCTCGAGCATCCTGCCGCCGGGCGAACTGCTGGTGGTGGTGGGCCTGGTGGCCGCGCTGGCGCTGGCGGTGGGCTGGCGCTGGTTCATCCGCCTGCACTCGCGGATGCAGATCGCCCTGCTGGAAACCCTGGAGCAGGGCAAGGGCGGGCATTGAGCCCGCCCGGTGGGGGCGGTGGATTGTCAGCGACCGGCTTCGGCGTCGGTTTCGTAGCCTAGCCGGTCCAGGTCCGTTGCCTGCGGCTTGCCAGGGTTGATCTTCACCTCGCCGCGCAGCAGCTTCAGGGGCGTTGTCACCAGGGCGCGCCTGAGAGCACGCAACGCCTCGGTGAGGCGCCAGGAGTTGCTCATGTAGATGCGCTGCAACTCCAGTTGCACGCTTTCTTTCTGCGACTGGGCGATTTTCAGCTGATCCTCCAGCCGCCAGCATTCGTGTTGCAGGAGCTGCCGGTGATGGGCCTCTTCGCGGCGGGCCTGTATGAGATCCTTGCGCAGTTCCTTCGCGTAGTACTCCCGCCATGCGTCCAGCGACACCGGGCGGGAGATTCCGTCGGTGTTCTCGAGCAGGTTGAAGTGATCGTTGCTGATCATGAGCAGGTGCGTCTCGAGCCGGTCCCGGTCGCTGTAGATTCGATCCAGGTCCTGGCGAATCGGCAGCAGCTCCTCGTAGCGGCTCTCCAGTTCCCGCAGCTGCCCGTCGTCGATTTCATCCGCGCAGCAGGCATCGGCCTGGCGCTTCAGGAGCCGAAACAGGTCTCTGGTCAGCGCCAACGCCTGGCGCGGGTCTTCGAGTTGCTCATCGTGGCTGTGGTTGTGGCGCAGGGCCGGCGCCAGGAAGTCGGTGGCATAAGCGCGCACGTCTGCCGCCGCCCGGTCAGGCTGAGGTAGTTCGAAGGCTTTCGCGATTCGCTCGAGTTCGTTGAGCGGCTCTTCGAACAGCAAGTCGAAATCCACGAAGACACGGGGCTTGCCCTGGGTATGCCGCAAGGCGGCCAGCATGTAATGGCACCACAGCAACTGGGCCTTCAGCGGGTGGAGCCTGTCACGCTTGAACAGCGAGCCGGCAACGCTCAGCGGGTTGCGCACGCAGATCAGGTAGCGATGATCGATGGCGAGGCTGTCGAATACCGATTCCCACAAGGGCTGCAGCAGGCTGACCCGGGGATCCTTGAAGGCGAAGGGGCGGCGTTCGGGCAGCTTTTCCGCCAGCAGGCGCTGCGCTGCGGACCTGTGTTCGGCCCCCAGCCTGTCCAGTTGCAGGGGCTCGAGCCTGTCCCAGTCGTTGTCCAGGACTTCGCTGATGAGCTGCTGGTTGAAGTTGTGGATATCCAGGTCTTCGAAGAAGCCGCGCTCGTTGTTGCCCTTCGCTGCCGGCATCAGGTTGTTGCCCAGCTCCACGCCGAGCAGTTCCAATCCCTTGGTAATCGCACTGGTGCCGCTACGGTGCATACCGAGAACGACCAGGACTTTTCTTGTTGTTGTCATTATCAATGTGCCCCCTTGATCGGCCGCTCCGCGTTACGCCGGATCGGCCTTGGCCATCAATGCCTCTCGCTGGGCCTTGCGTTGTTCACGTACCACTTCCTTGATCACCCGGTCGTAATGCCCGAGCACCTCGTCGGTCGCGCCGCAGTCGATCGATTTGCCTTTCTCGATCCATAGCACCCGGTCGCACAGCTTGCTCACCGCGTCGAGGCTGTGGGAGACCAGGACCACCGTCTTGTTCGAGCGGATCTTCTCCTGCATCGCCTGCTGCGAACGATCCTTGAAGGTCTGGTCGCCGACCCCGAGCACCTCGTCGATCAGCAGGATGTCCGGGTCCGCGTGCATGGCCACGGAAAAGCCCAGGCGGGCGCGCATGCCGGTGGAATAGCTGGCCACCGGCTGTTCGAAGAAGTTCTCCAGGCCGCTGAATTCGCGGATTTCATCGAGGCGAGTACGGACCTGCCGGGCGGACAGGCCTAGCAACAGGCCGCCGATGATGGCGTTGTCGCGCCCGGACAGGTCGGTCTTGAAGCCCACGTTCAGGGCCAGCAGGCTGGCCACCAGGCGCTTGTGGCGCTGGATGCGGCCGTGGTTGGGCTCGACTATGCCGGCGATGACCCGCAGCAGGGTGCTCTTGCCGGCGCCATTGCCGCCGATCAGGCCCAGGGTCTCGCCCTCGTGGAGTTCGAAGGACACGTCCTGGAGCGCCCAGAATTTTTCGTAACGCAGCACGCCGGTGCGCTGGCGATAGCAGAGGCTTATGCGATCGGCGGTGAGGATGACATCGTTCTTCACTACTGGCCTCACAGCATCAGCTTGGCGTATTTACGGTCATAGTAGTGCAGCAAGCCGCACGCGACCGCGAAGATCGGCAACGAAACCAGTATCACGTAGGCCAGGCTGGCCCAGGATGGCCAGGCGTTGTGCAGGAGCATGTCCCGGTACGCGGTGATCACCGGCGCCATCGGGTTGAGGTTGAAGAACAGCTTCATCTTCTCGGGCAGGTGGTCGACGCTGAAGAACACGCCAGAGAGGAACATCATCAGCATCAGCACATTATCCACAACCTGCTTTAAGTCGGGTGCGAGGGGCAGGATGGCGGCGAGCAGGAAGCCGATTGAGACGATAAGAAACAACTGCACCAGCATCACCGGTAACAGTCCCAGCCAGTGCACGCTCGGCACATGGCCGCTGGCGAGCAGGGCGACGATCAGCAGGCCGAGGATGATCAGGAACTTGAAGGTGTTGCTGAGGATGGGGATCAGCGCGAACACGTACTTGGGCACGTAGATCTGCTGGATGATCCCGGCATTCGCCGAGAGGGCGTTGCTGGCCAGTCGGACTGAGCCGTCGAACCATTTCCAGACCACCATGCCCGACAGTAGCATCGGGACGTAGCCGGGGGTGTTCTGGCGCAGGGCGAGGCCGAAGACGATGTAGAAAGCCCCCATGTACATCACCGGTTCGATGATCCACCAGAGGAACCCCAGGAAGCGCCGGGCCACCTCGGTACGCAGATCGGTGTAGACGCCGTAGAGGACGATATCCCTGTACTTCATTTCTTTTTTATTGGATTGAAATGGGGTATCCATTTAACCACAATGCGGTTCCAGAAAAGCCTCGCGATTTTCGTGCGATCCCTGCCGAATTAACAAAAAACCAACAAAAAGAGCTCAGGATGCGGTTCATTCAAGCCTTGTTCAAATCAAAGGGTGAAACGGCCCCGCAGCTGCCCGCCACTACCCTGATGGTGGTCGGAATGCATCGTAGCGGCACCAGTTTCCTGACCGGTTCGCTGCAGCAGGCCGGCCTCGAGCTGGGCAAGCACAGCACCTGGAACCCGCACAACCTCAAGGGCAACCGCGAGAACCTCGACATCGTCGGCTTCCACGATCGCGTCCTGGCGGCTCGTGGCTTCGCCTGGGATAACCCGCCCGACGTGCCGATCCGCTGGAGTGATGCCGAGTTCGCCGAAGCCCGGGCGCTGATCGACGATTACCGCGAGGTGCCGCGCTGGGGGTTCAAGGACCCGCGGGCGGTCCTGGTGATCGAGGGCTGGCAGCAGCTGCTGCCTTCCCTGGGCTATGTTGGCATCTTCCGCCACCCGCAGGCCGTGGCGCAGTCCCTGGATGCCCGCGGCGGCATGCCGCGCGAGCGCGCCTTCGCCATCTGGGCGGCCTACAACCAGCGTCTGCTGGACCTGCACCGGCAGGCCGCCTTCCCGGTGCTGTGCTTCGACGAGGACGAAGCGGTGCTGCACCGCAAGCTCAACGGGGTGCTCGATGAACTGGCGCTGCAGCGCCTGCCCGAGGAGCGCTTCTTCAGCGCCGAACTGCGCCATCATGTGACGCAGCATGCCGAAGCCTTGCCCGCGCAGATCGACAAGATCTACCGGCAACTTCAGGCCATCGCCCGCTGAGGCCGGAGTTCCCATGCTGTCATTGCTGCGCAGACCCAAGCTGTCGATCGTCCTGATCGTCTACAAGATGCCCGACCAGGCCGAACGGACCCTGCATTCGCTGAGCGTGCGCTATCAGCACGGCGTTCGCGAGAGCGACTACGAAGTCATAGTGGTGGAGAACCACTCGGACCGCCTGCTAGGGGCCACACGGGCCCTGGCACAGGGCGGCAACGTCCGCTACTACCACCGCCAGGAGACCGAACGCACGCCTGTGCATGCGATCAACTTCGGTGCCTCGGTGGCCCGCGGCAGCCACATGGCGATCATGATCGACGGCGCGCGCATGGTGACCCCAGGAGTGATCAAGGGCGCTCTCGATGCCTTCCGCCTGGAGCCCCATGCGGCAGTCTCCGCGCCTGGCTACCACATCGGCCACAAGCTGCAGCAGGTGGCGGTGAACGAGGGATACAACGAGGAGGTCGAGGCGGGCCTGCTGCGGCAGATCAACTGGCCGGAGAACGGCTATCGGCTGTTCGACATCGCCGTACTCAGCGGTTCATGCCGGGGCGGCTTCTTCCAGGCCAACTACGAGAGCAACTTCATCGCCATGTCGCGGCGCAAGTGGCGCCAGCTCGGCGGGGTGAACCCGCGCTACAACGACTTCGGCGGCGGCAACGCCAACCTCGACCTGTACAAGCGCCTCCTCGAGATGCCCGATACGCCTTTCTACCTGCTCTACAGCGAAGGCTCCTTCCACCAGTTCCACGGCGGCGTGACCACCGGCACCCTGAGGGAAGAGCGCGAGCGGGTCTACAAGCAACTCGACGACCAGGACCGCGAGATCCGCGGCGACGACCGTTCGCCGCCGAGCGTGCGGCCGATCCTGCTGGGTTCGCCGCACCCGCACGTGCTGCGTTTCCTCGAACATTCGCTGACCCAGGTACGGCCGCAATGAGCGAGCAACGCCAGCCCCTGCTATCGATCATCGTCATCGCCTACGACATGCAGCGCCAGGCGCTGAACACCTTGCGCAGCCTGGCCAGCGACTACCAGCAGGATGCCGATGCCGCCGACTACGAAGTGATAGTGGTGGAGAACCGCTCCGCGCGCACCCTGGATGCCCAGGCCATCGCGGAGTTGCCGGGCGACTTCCGCTACTTCCTGCGGGACGAGCCGGGGGTATCGCCGGCGGCGGCGATCAATTTCGCCTTCGCCCAGGCCCGGGGGCGCTATATCGGACTGCTGATCGACGGGGCGCGCATGCTCACCCCAGGGGTGATCAAGCATGCCCTGATGGCCTTCCGCATGAACGAGCAGGCGCTGGTGGCGGTGCCGGGCTTCCACCTGGGCGAGCACGACCAGCAGTTCCACCTGACCAATGGCTATTCGGAAACCAGCGAGATAAACCTGCTGCAGTCGGTGGACTGGCCGCGCAACGGCTATGGCCTGTTCGACATCGCCTGCTGGAGCCCCGGCAACGCGCGTGGGGCCTTGCAGCCGTTCATGGAGTGCAACTGCCTGTTCGCGAGCGCCGAATGCTTCCGCGAGATCGGCCAGGCCGACGAGCGCTTCCAGTGCCCCGGTGGCGGCATGCTGAACCTGGACATCTACCGGCGCCTGGCGATGCTTCCCGCTACCCAACTGGTGGTGCTGGCCGGGGAGGGTTCCTTCCATCAGTTGCATGGTGGAGTGACCACCTCCGAATCCGGCCGCCGCGAACAGATCCTCCAGCGGCAGCAGGAGGAGTACCTGGCGATTCGCGGCCTGCCCTACCATTCCCCGACCCTGGAGCCCTTGCTGCTAGGGCAGTTCAAATGGCCGGCGATGCGCTTCCTGGAGCGGTCCGCCGAGTGGGCGCAGAAGCGCTTCCAGCGCTTCGCCAACGATGGGCGCGATCCCTTCGCCGACGAGCAGATCAAGCGCGAATCGCTGCAGGCCCGGGGCCATGTCGCAGACCATTGAGGGGCTGCGCCGGCCTGCGCACTACCTGCCGGAACTGGAGTCGCTGCGCGGTTGGGCGGTCCTGCTGGTCATCGGCTTCCACTATTTCGGCATTCTTTTCGGCGACCGTGGCGATCACGGCCTGGGCGCTGCGGCGCCGGCGTGGATGAAGATAATCGCCGCCGGCAATACCGGCGTCACGCTGTTCTTCGTGCTCAGCGGCTTCCTGCTCAGCCTGCCGTTCCTGGAAGCGCTGCGGCAGCGCCGGGACATCGACATCCGGCGTTTCTACTGGGCGCGCGCCTTGCGTATCCTGCCGCTGTACTACTTGGCTATCCTGGTCGCCTGGCTCTTCACTGGTAGCGCGGATGCCCTGAAGGCGCTGTTCTTCATCCCGGTCGGCTTCGGCCTGTTTCCCTTCAGCGTGCCCTGGTGGTCGCTGTGCACCGAGATCCAGTTCTATCTGCTGCTGCCCTGGACCATGCTGCTGCTGCGCTGGCGGCTGGGTCGCTGGGTGGTGGCTCTGGCCTTGCTGGCCTGGGCCGGGGCGCACCTGTATCTGCTCAGCGATCGACAATGGCTGGCGGCTCCCGGGCACTGGAGCGTCGCTGACTCTCTGTTCGGCCGAGGGGGCGCCTTCCTCTCGGGGGCGCTCTTCGCCTGGCTGTACAACACCGGCTGGTCGACGCGATGGCTCGGGCGCCGCGGCGTGGCCGGGCTCGTTGGCGGCGTGGCGCTGGCAGCGCTGCTGACGTTGCTGGCCTGGTATGGACAGGTCGGGCAGCGCCCGGCCATGGACCGCCTGCCCATGTACCACAACCTGGAGGCCCTGCTCTGGGGCTGCCTGCTGTTGTGCAGCCTGCACCTGCGTGGCGGCGTCAGATCGCTGTTGCTCAACCCGCTGCTGGAGCATGCCGGAAAGATTTCCTACTCCCTCTACCTGGTGCATGTTCCCGTGCAATTCTACCTGCTGTACTGGGTACGCCTGGCCACCCAGCAAATGGCCACGCCCTTGCAGCCACTGCACTGGCTGGCCCTGGTGGGGAGCCTGCCGCTCATCTGGCTGCTGTCCTTCGCCTGCTACCGCTGCATCGAGCGGCCATTCCTCAACCTGAAGGCCCGCCTGCCGGTCTTCGCCAGCAAGCCGGTGGCGATGGAGGGCGCGACGGATGCGCGCTGATGCAGCCGCCATGCTGCCGGATAATCGCGAGCGGGCCCTGCCTCTGCTGGGCGTTTCTTGCCTGCTGGCGGGAACTGCTGCCTTGGCGTTCCTGCTGTCATTGGCCTATTTCGCCTGGGTGCACTATTCGCCCATCCCCTACCTGGACTCCTGGACCGGCTACATAGGCTTCTACCTGGACTCGGAGTCCTTCCAGGCCTGGTGGCGCCAGCATAACGAGCACCGGATTCTTCTTTCCAAGCTGTTCTTCTGGCTGGACCTGCGTTACTTCGCCGGCCGCGCCGTCATTCTGGTTGTGCTGAATTTCCTGCTGCTGGGGCTGGCCTGGGCGACGCTGGTGGCCTTTTCGCGCCGGCTGTTCCCCGGATACTCGGTGCAGGGACGCTGGTTGCTGTACTGCACCTTGGCGTTGATGTGCTTCTCATGGCTGCAGCACGATAACGCCGCATCACCTTTCCAGAACCAGTTCATCGCTGCCTTCGCACTGCCGTTGCTGGCGCTTTACTGGCTGGCGCGCGCCGAGCAGGGCTGGGGGGCTTTCTGGGGGGCTCTCGCCCTGGGCGTCCTGGCTACCTTCAGCATGATCAGCGGGTTGTTCTGCCTGCCGGTGATGGCCGTCTTCAGCCTGTTGCGCTGGGGGCCCGGCCGGCGCTTCGCCATCTGTCTGCTCACCGCTGTATTGGTGTGGGGGCTGTATTTCTCCAACTACGTGAAAGGGCCTGCCACCGATCTGGGCCTGCGGATCCTGGTCGAGCATACGCTGCCCTTCGTCAACTACATGGCTTGTTACCTCGGTGGGGCCCCGGCAGTGGCTGTGGACGGCAAGGTGCCCCTCGCAATGACGATGGGCTACCTGGGCCTGGCGCTGTTTGCGGCCTTGCTGGTGAATTGCCTGCGCAGCCGCCGCGACCCCTTCTGCCTGGCACTGCTGGGCTTCGTCGGTTACGTGGTGATCAGCGCCGGCTTGACCAGCCTGGGGCGTAGCTTCATGGGTTACGACACGGCCCTGGTCAGCCGCTATACCACCCCGGCGTTGCTCATGTGGGCGGCATTGCTGCTGTTGTCGCTGCGCTTGTTGCCGGATGCCTGGCGCTTGTCGCGCTGGGTACCGGCACTGGCTTTTCTCGCGGTGTTCCTGGTGCTGCTAGCGGGTCAGTTCAATACGCTGCGTATCGACTACTGGGCAGTGCCCGACAAGGCCCGGCAGGCCGCACTGTTGTCTTATCAGTTGGGCGAAAGCGAGAAGCCCTTGGGCCAGCTCGGCGCCGGTGAGGCGCGGGAACAATTCCAGCGTGCCCGTGCCGCCAGGATTTCCATTTTCGACGATCCGCATTCGGATCTTTCTGCTCTGGCGGCGTTGCTCGGACGCGATATCGGGCAACTGTCAGGCCGGCCCTGCGAGGTGCGGGACGCGCGCGCAGAGGCGTGGAGCAGCGCCAGCGGCGGGATCCTGCGGGTCAGCGGCACGCTGCCCGAGGCGCAGGCGCGCCGCTTCGATTACCTGGCGCTGGGCGACGACAGCGGGCGCGTGGTTGGGTTGGGCGTGATAGACAACCTGCCCTGGCTGACCCTCGAGCGGCGTCCGCCGAGCCTGTTCCAGGCGTTTCTCGTCGGGGCCGGCGAATTCGCTTCGGCCAAGTGCCTTGAGACCTTCTGACTCCAAGACGGCCCGTCGGCCGGAGGACCCTGCTTTGATCGGCAGTCTGTACAACAAGAAAACGGATGACACGGTGCAATCTGCGAACAGAGTGACTTCCCGCGTGTTCCATTGGCTGGCGGTCCTGGCCGCGCTGTGGTTCCTCGCCTCGACAGTCTACGGCGCCTGGCTGAACTATTCGCCGGTGCCCCTCAGCGACAGCTGGGAAGGCATCGTCAACTTCTACCTGAGGTCGCTCACCGATCCCTGGGCCTGGTGGCACCAGCATTACGACCACAGAATCTTCTTCTCGAAGATCTTCTTCTGGCTGGACATGCACTACTTCGGCGGCCGCAATCTGCTGCTCATTCCGCTGAACATAGCGCTGATGCTGGCGATATGCTGGATGCTGTACCGCTATGCCCTGCGCATCCTCGGCACGGCCAGCCCGGACGTTCGGATGCTGCTGCTGGCCTGCCTGAGCATGACCAGCCTGGCGTGGATGCAGTGGCAGAACATCACCTGGGAGTTCCAGAGCCAGTTCTACCTGGTCTACCTGTTCCCTCTGTTGTGCTTCTACGCCCATGGGCGCAGCGTCGAGCATGGCGGCAACGCCGGCTGGGCGCTGGCCAGCCTGGTCCTGGGGTTCTGCAGCGCCTTCTCGATGGCCAATGGCATCTTCGCCCTGCCGATCCTGGTCCTGCTCACCGCCATCACCACGCGCTCCTGGCGCCGTACGGCGCTGGTCGTTGTAGTCGCGGCCCTGGCGATCGGGCTGTTTTTCTTCGGCTACGAGGAAACGCCCGGACGCAAGTTCGGCCCCAGCCTGCTGGTTAATCATCCGTTCAAGGTCATCGCCTATGCGCTGGCCTACCTGGGCAATCCCTTCTACTGGGTCTTCGGCAACATCCAGGTGGCCGTCGCCGCCGGGCTCGGCGCGGTGCTGCTGAGCCTCTACCTGCTGGTGTCGCCGTTGCGACGTTCGCCGTTCGCCCTGGGGCTGCTGGCCTACGTGCTGTTCATCTTCTGTACCGCGGGCGCCACTGCCTTCGGCCGTTCGCTGTTCAACATCGAACTGGCGGCCTCCAGCCGCTACACCACGCCGGCGCTGAGCATGTGGAGCGCCTTGCTGATCCTGGTGGTGGCGCGTTGGCAACTGCGTTTCAAGGCACAGGCCGCGGCCCGGGTGCTGTTCCTGCTGGTTGCCGCGCTGTTGACCGGGCAACAGCAGCGCGCCCTGTACTTCCACGATCCGGATCCGATTTCCCTGGCTCCTCACGCCAAGGCCGTGCTGGCCCTGGGGCTGCAGATGGGGATCGATGACCCGCAGGCGCCGGCGCGGCTGTTCCCGTTCGCCAGCGCCGACGAAATGCGTCGCTACTTCGGCAATGCGCGCCAGGCCGGGGTCTCCATCTTCAGCGCGGCCTCCGCCTTCCCGGCCAACAGCATCGGCCAGCCCATCGCAGGGCTTCAGGCCACGCCCTGCCCGGTGGAGCAACTGGACGCCAGGCAGGTAGACGCCGCTCACCAGGCCTCGCAGGTCCAGGGCAAGCTGGGAAGCGCCGGTGGCAAGCATTACCGCTATGTATTCTTCGTGGATGGCGAGCAGAAGGTGACCGGGGTGGCGCTGCTGGGCCGAACGGTACTCGACACTTACTCGCTAACAGCGGGCCGCAAGCTGTTCGATGGCTACGTGTTCGGTGAGCCTCGTGTGCAGACCTATTGCCGCTGATGTTTCCCTGCCTGCGGCAGGTACGGGGCGCTGGATTGCCGGCCTTGGGCCGGCGCGGGTTCTGCGCCGATGAATATCACTGATCGCCACACAGCTCCGCGCCCGGCCCACATGCCGGGCCTGGACGGGTTGCGTGGTTGCGCCGTGCTGACGGTGATGGTGTTCCACGCCTGGCCCGCCGCCCTGACCGGCGGCATGATCGGGGTGGACCTGTTCTTCGTGCTGAGCGGTTTCCTGATCAGCCTGCTGCTGGTCGAGGAGTACCGCGACAGCGGCGGCATCAGCCTGCGCCGCTTCTACCTGCGCCGCTGCCTGCGCCTATTGCCGGCGTTCAGCCTGTTGCTGCTGGTGTTCCTCGGCTACTGCCTGTGGAATTTCGACGGCAAGGTGCTCGAACGCTACCTGCAAAGCGTGGCGCTGGCGGCCAGCTACACCAGCAACTGGGCGCGGGCCTTTTCGCTGAATCCGGTGGAAGGGCTGGGGCATACCTGGTCGCTGGCGATGGAGGAGCAGTTCTACCTGTTCTGGCCGCTGCTTCTGCTGGGGCTGCTGCGCTACCTCGGCGGTGCGCGCCGGCTGGTGCTGGTGGCCCTGGGCCTGGCGCTGGCGTCCTGGGGCTGGCGTGTGCTGCTGGCCTGGCAGGGCGCGGAGGCGGATCGCTTGTACAACGGCCTGGACACCCGCCTGGATGCGCTGATGGTCGGTTGTGCCCTGGGCCTGGCCGAGAGCTTCGGGCTGCTGCAGGCGCTACGCCGGCCCTGGGCCGGGCGCCTGCTCGGCGTGCTGGCGGTAGTGGCGGTGCTGTACCTGGCGGGGGTCGCCAGCCGGGCGCATTACTGGGTGGACATGCGCCTGTACTACTGGATGCTGGCTGGGGTCGAGCTCAGCGCGGCGTGCCTGGTGCTCAACGTGCTCTGCAACCGCGGCGGCTGGGTCGAGCGCCTGCTCAGCCTGCCTGGCCTGACCTGGCTGGGGCGGATTTCCTACGGGCTCTACCTGTGGCATTTCCCGATCTACGTGTTCATGCGCGACGGCGGCGCTTCGCCCTGGACCATCCTGGGCCCGGGTTCGCTGCTGACACTGTTGCTGGCCAGCCTGTCGTTCTACCTGCTGGAGCGGCCGTTCCTGCGCCTGAAGCGGCGCTACGCCGGCACTGCCCCTGCGGAACCGCGAGGCAGCGCCGGCGCGTTGCTTCAGTAGCCGTCCGGGGTGTCGCGCCAGTGGGTGGCGAAGCCCGGTGTGGCTTCGCCTTCCGGCCGGCCGTTGGTGTAGTAGTACAGGGCCAGGGAACGGCGGTAGACGCCCTCGGGACAGGTGAGGGGGCGGGGGTGGCCGTGCAGGGAGGTATCGGTGGTGCTGAACACCACGCAGCGGTTGAGGATCGGCAGGACGCGGGTCGGCGGTCCCTGCATCTGCGCGTCCCAGAGCTCCAGCTCGCCGCCGTAGGCTGCCTGCCAGTCGTCGTTGAGGTAGATGAGCACGTTCAGGCGCCGGTCGAGGCCGAAGTCGCGGTGGGTGCAGAAGTCGGTGTGCACCTTGAGGAAGCCGCCGCGGGCGATCTGGTGGATGCCGGCGCCGCGCAGGTTGGGGTCGGGAATCAGGTTGCCGATGCCGGTGAGCTTCGCCAGGTAGGCGAGAAAGGGCTGGGAGTTCAGTTCCCAGAACAGTTGGCGGTAGCTGGGGGGCATGCGCAGCACGTCGCGGACGTTGCGCTTGAGCTGCTGGACGTATTCGCCACTGCTCTTGTCACGGTGCGAGGCGTCGTTCCAGATCGGGCTCTGCTGGTCGGCGGGGTATTCGGCGAGAAGGCGGGAAATGGTGGAGGCCGGGAGAAAGTCGTCGATGACGATGTGCGCAAAGGGACTGTTGGACTGGTAGCGTGGCGCCTGCTCGGCGACCCGTTGTTCCAGGCCGGCATAGTCCAGTAGAAGGCCGTTCTCGCAGGGAGTGCTTTTCGGCTCCCCGTGCGTTCGGAAGAGACTCTTTATCATTGTTCAGGAATCCTGCTCATGTTCCGTCATCTTCGGCAGTCGGCTCCGGCGCTGCTGGCCCGGGTCCTGCTGGTGGGCTCCATTCTGCTGTTCGGTTCGTTGCAGGGCAATGCTGCCGAATTGTCGCAGCGGCCCAACATCCTGTTCATCCTCTCCGATGACCTGGGGGTGAACGACATTGGCTCCTGGGGCGACGGCAAGGCCCGCACGCCCACCATCGACCAGCTCAGCCGCCAGTCGATCCGCTTCCGCCAGCACTACACCGACAGCACCTGTTCGGTGAGCCGGGCCGCGTTGATCACCGGCCGGGCCCCGGTGAGCATCGGCTTCGAGCCCGACGGCCTGGGCCTGTCGCCGGACCTGGTGACGCTGCCCAAGGCATTGGCGCGGCTGGGCTACAGCACCCACCACCTGGGCAAGTGGCACCTGGGCGAGGCGCTCGAGTACCCGGAGATCCGTCCCAACCACCAGGGCTTCGACGACTGGTACGGGATGCTCAACCACTTCGTCCTGCAGGGGCCCGATGCCCAGGGCCGCCTGGTGGCGCGTCGACCGACCTACATCAACCCCTGGCTGCAGCGCAACGACGAGGCGCCGCGGCAGGTCCAGGGGCACCTCGACGATCTGCTCACCGACCGCGCGGTGGAGCTGATCCGCGCCGGCGCCACGGAACAGAAGCCCTGGTTCATCAACTTGTGGCTGTTGGCCCCGCATACGCCGATCCAGCCGTCCGAGAGTTTCCGCAAGCGCTGGCCGGACACTCCCGAGGGCAACTATCTGGCCCTGCTCGAACAGCTCGACCACAACGTCGGACGGGTGCTCGACGCGCTGCGGGAAAGCGGCCAGGCCGAGCGCACCATCGTGGTGTTCAGCAGCGACAACGGCAGCCCCAACCATAACCGGGACAGCAACTACCCGCTCTCCGGGACCAAGGCGACCTACCTCGAAGGCGGCGTGCGCACGCCGTTGATGATCTTCTGGCCGGGCCACCACAACGACCGGGACATCGACTCGGTGACCCACATCACCGACATCTACCCGACCCTGGTGGGCATGGCCGGGGGACACCCGGTTGCCGGCCTCACCGGTCGCGACCTCTCGGCGCCGCTGTCCAAGGAACGTCCCTTGCCGCCGTTCAAGGACCTGTACTGGGGCGCCGACCTGATGCAGTTCGGCATGATCTACGCCGGCCACGTTCCCGGCCAGGGCCTGTTCTACCGCGACATCTACGGCAAGGTGCTGAATGCCCCGGTCAGCGGGCCGGTCGGCCAGGGGCCGCTAGTCCAGAGCGGCATGCCGGCGTTCACCGCGGGGCAGGCCTCGGCGCGCATCCGTGACTGGGAGCGACGCGTGCGTCCGGTGCCGCTGGACTGGCACCCGCCGACCGCGGCCAGCGTGGGCTACCTGAGCGGCCGCGACTTCCAGCGCGCACCGGTGTTCGATTCCTATTCGCTAGGCTTGGGGCTGGGCAAGGCGCCGGGCGACGAGCGCCAGGTGCTGGTCGAGCAGGACGGTGTGTGGCGTCTGTGGCTGGAGCAGGGGCGCCTGCACATGCGTCATGGCGAGGTGCAGGTCGACAGCGAGCCGCTGGCGCTGGAGCGCTCGTGCAATTCACTGGTGGCCAGCTTCACCATCAACCCGCCCTCCGGATTCCCCTTCCCGGGCCCGGGCGCCAGCCGCTTCACCCTGTACCTCAACGGCAAGGCGGTGATGCACAGCGAACAGTTGCTCAGCCGGCCCGGCAGCGCCGCGCCACTGGCCAATCCGACCTATGTCGGCAGCGACGGCAAGGGCGGGGCGCGCTTCGCCGGGCGCATCGGCCGGCCGGTACTGGTCGACAAGTTCCTGTTGCCGCAACAGGAGGGCTACAGCCTGGCGGACATGCAGTCGACGCTCTGCCCCAAACGCTGAGAGCGCTGGAGGCCTACACCGCCTCCAGCTTGGCATAGCCGAGCATCAGCCACTTGCTGCCTTCGCTGTCGAAGTTCACCTGCACCCGGGCCTGGGCGCCGGAGCCTTCGAAGTTGAGGATCACGCCTTCGCCGAACAGCGGGTGGCGTACCGTCTGGCCCAGGGCGAAGGGGGTTTCGGGGACGCCGGCGCCGCTGAACAGGCTGCCGCTGCGCTGGTTGCCGGACAGCGGCCGGCTCACCGAGTTGGACAGGCGCACTTCCTGGATCAGGCTCGGCGGGATTTCGCGGACGAAGCGCGAGACCTTGTTGTAGGTCTCGCTGCCGTACAGGCGGCGGGTCTCGGCGTAGGTCAGCACCAGGCGCTGCATGGCGCGGGTGATGCCGACGTAGGCCAGGCGGCGTTCCTCTTCCAGGCGGCCGGGCTCTTCCAGGCTCATCTTGTGGGGGAACAGGCCTTCTTCCATGCCGGCCAGGAACACCAGGGGGAACTCCAGGCCCTTGGCGCTGTGCAGGGTCATCAGCTGCACGCTGTCCTCGAAGGCGTCGGCCTGGGTGTCGCCGGCCTCCAGCGCGGTGTGGTCGAGGAAGGCCACCAGCGGCGGGATGTCCTCGTCCTCGGGGGTCTCGAAGGCGCGGGCGGCGCTGACCAGTTCTTCCAGGTTCTCCACCCGGGCCTGGCCTTTCTCACCCTTCTCTTCCTTGTGGTAGCTGATCAGCCCGGACTGCTCGATGACCGTCTGGGTCATCTGGTGCAGCGGCATGCCCTCGACCCGCTGGGCCAGCAGGTCGACGGTCTCGAGGAAGCCGTTGAGCGCGCTGGCGGCGCGGCCGGTCACGGCCTTGGCGGCGATCACGTCGTTGATCGCGCGCCACATGGAGGTGCCGTTCAGGCGCGCGGCGTTGCGGATGGCCTCGACGGTCTTCTCGCCGATGCCGCGCGGCGGGATGTTGACCACCCGCTCCAGCGCGGCGTCGTCGTCGCGCAGGCGGATCAGCCGCAGGTAGGCCAGGGCGTTCTTGATCTCGGCGCGTTCGAAGAAGCGCTGGCCGCCGTAGATGCGGTAGGGGATCTTCTCCCGCAGCAGGGCTTCCTCCAGCACGCGGGATTGCGCGTTTGAGCGGTAGAGGATGGCGATTTCGCTGCGCTTCAGGCCGTCCTTGCGCAGGGCGTCCTCGATGGTCTCGACGATGTAGCGGGCCTCGTCGTGCTCGTTGAAGCCGGCGTAGAGGGTGATGGGCTCGCCATCCACCCCGTCGGTCCACAGTTCCTTGCCCAGGCGCCCGTGGTTGTTGGCGATCAGGGCGTTGGCGGCCTTGAGGATGGTGGCGGTGGAGCGGTAGTTCTGCTCCAGGCGGATGTCCTCGGTGCCGGTGAAGTCGTCGGCGAACTGCTGGATATTCTCGATCTTGGCGCCGCGCCAGCCGTAGATCGACTGGTCGTCGTCGCCCACCACCATCAGGCTCTCGCCGCCGCGGGCGAGCAGGCGCAGCCAGGCGTACTGCACGGCGTTGGTGTCCTGGAACTCGTCCACCAGGATGTGCCGGAAGCGCCGCTGGTAGTGCGCCAGCAGGCCGGGGTCGTTGCGCCACAGGTCCAGCGAGCGCAGCAGCAGTTCGGCGAAGTCGACCACGCCGGCGCGGGCGCAGGCCTCTTCGTAGGCCTGGTAGACGCTGACCATGGTGGCCAGGTAGAGGTCGCCGCTGGCCTGGATGTTCTGCGGGCGGTTGCCCTCGTCCTTCTGCGCGTTGATGAACCACTGCGCCTGGCGCGGCGGCCAGCGCTGCTCGTCCAGGCCCAGCTCGCGGACCACCCGCTTGACCAGGCGCAGCTGGTCGTCGCTGTCGAGGATCTGGAAGCCCTCGGGCAGCCCGGCCTCGCGCCAGTGGGCGCGCAGCAGGCGGTGGGCCAGGCCGTGGAAGGTGCCGACCCACATGCCCGCCGGGTTGATGCCCAGCAACTGCTCGATGCGCGCGCGCATCTCCGCCGCCGCCTTGTTGGTGAAGGTCACCGCCAGGATGCTGTGGGGCGAGGCGTGCTCCACCTGGATCAGCCAGGCGATGCGGTGCACCAGCACGCGGGTCTTGCCCGAGCCGGCACCGGCGAGCACGCGCTGGTGCCCCAGCGGCGCGGCCACGGCCTGGCGCTGCGGGTCGTTGAGGGAGTTGAGCAGGAGGGAGAGGTCGTCGTTCATGGGGCGGCATTCTACCGATGGCGGGGAAAGCCCGGCAAACCGAAGCGCCGTCCGGCACCTGCCCGACGAAAGTTCAGCCAATTGCTGGCATATTGCCGCTTTGCCGAGCTTGGGCGACCCTGCCGCCTCGGTTATGCTCGGGCCACGCCAAGGCCGACCACTACAAGAAAAAGCCGCCTATGACCGCATACCTGGATACCTCGGCAGTGCCGTTCAGCCATGCCGAGATCCGCCAGCAGTACGCCCACGAACTCGCCATCGAGCGCACCCGCCTGCTCTATCAGGGCTCGCGGGTGCCGACCCTGCTCATGCTGCTCAACGGCCTGGCCTGCGCCGGCCTGCTCTGGCGCAGCCAGGACGGCCTGCTGCTGGCCGGCTGGCTGGTGTGGCTGGTGCTGCTGGCGGTGATGCGGCTGATCCAGGTCGCCGCCTTCCACAACGCCGAGCCGCCGCGCCAGGCCGAGGCGCACTGGCAGCGGGCGTTCCTCTTCGGCGCCGGCGCCTCGGGGCTGACCCTGGCCTTCGCCGCCATCGCCCTGGTGCCGCCGGATGCCTTCCTGCAGCAGGCCCTGGTGTTCGGCCTGATCGCCGCGGCCATCCTCTCCGCCAGCGTCGCCTATGCGGTGAGCCTGCCGGCCTTCCTGACCTTCGCCTTGCCCTGCCTGCTGCCGTCCATCGGCTACCTGCTGCTCAACGGCAGCAACCTGCAGCAGGGCTGGGGCCTGCTCGGCTCGATCCTGCTGTCGGCCCTGCTGGTGGTGGCCTGGCAGGTCAACCGGCTGGTCCAGGGCAGCCTGCTGCGGCGCTTCCAGACCCTCGCCCTGGTGGCCCACCTGGAGCAGGCCAAGGGCCGCGCGGAAAGTCTCAACCAGGAGCTGGCCCGCGAGGTCGAGCAGCGTCGCAGCGCCGAACGCGCCCTGCGCGAGGCCCGCGACCAGCTGCAGGCGCGGGTCGAGGCCGGCAGCGTCGAGCTGAGCAACAGCCAGGCGCGCCTGGCCATGGCCCTGGAGGCCAGCGAGCTGGGGCTGTGGGACTGGAACCTGCGTACCGACGAGGTGCATCACTCGCGCCTGCGGGAAATCTTCGGCCTCGACCAGGACGCGGTGCGCAGCATGCGCGCCGACCTGCGCCCGCTGCTGCACCCGGACGACGTGCCGCTGCTGCGCCGGGCCCTGGCCGACCACCTGCGGGGGCGCACCGACGGCTACCGCGTCGAATACCGCGTGCGCCACGCCGACGGCCACTGGGTGTGGGTGGAGGACCGCGGCCGGGTGATGGCCCGCGACGCCCGCGGCAAGGTCACGCGGATGCTCGGCACCCGCTGCGACGTCAGCGCGCGCAAGCGCCGCGAGGAAGAACAACGCCTGGCCGCCACCGTGTTCGAGGCGGCCAGCGAGGGTATCGTCATCCTCGATGCCGACTACCGCCTGCTGGCGGTCAACCAGGCTTTCAGCCGCGTCACCGGGCACCGCCCGGAAGAGGTGATCGGCGAGGTCGCCGCGAACCTCTCCGGCAACCCCGAGACCCGCCGCCAGTACCTGCTGATCCGCGAGGAGCTGGAGCGCGTCGGCAGCTGGCAGGGCGAGCTGCTGGAGACGCGCAAGAACGGCGAGCCGTACCCGCAGTGGCTGCAGCTGAACATGGTGCGCGACAACCGCGGCCAGCCGTCCCACGTGGTGGGCTTCTTCGCCGACCTCACGGCGCGCCGCGACGCCGAGGAGCGCCTGCGCTACCTGTCGCACTACGACGAGCTCACCGGCCTGGCCAACCGCGGCCTGTTCAAGCAGCGCCTGCACGACGCCGGCCAGCGCGCGCGGCACAGCGGGCGCAGCCTGGCCCTGCTGCTGATCGACCTGGACCGCTTCAAGCTGCTCAACGACAGCCTCGGCCACGAGGTCGGCGACCAGTTGCTGCGGCAGATCGCCCGACGCCTGACCCAGGCGGTGCCGGAGGCGGACACCATCGCCCGGCTGTCGGCCGACGAATTCGCCGTGCTGGTGGACTCCTATTCCAGTCTCTCGGCCCTGGCGCGCCTGTCCAGCCGCCTGCTGACGCGGCTGCGCATGCCGATGAGCGTCGCCGGCCAGGAGCTGATGCTCAGCGCCTCCCTGGGCATCAGCCTGCTGCCGGAGAACGCCCGGGAGATTTCCGCGCTGATGAGCCAGGCGAACATGGCCATGCAGCACGCCAAGCACCTGGGCGGCAACACCTTCCAGTTCTTCACCGACAACCTCCAGGCCTGCACCCTGGAGCGCCTGCAACTGGAAGTGCAGTTGCGCAAGGCCGTCGAGGATGGCCAGCTGGAGGTGCACTACCAGCCCAAGCTGAACCTGGCCAACGGCCGCCTGGACAGCGCCGAGGCCCTGGTGCGCTGGCGCCATCCGCACCTGGGCATGGTGCCGCCTAGCGAGTTCATCCCGCTGGCCGAGGAAACCGGGCTGATCGGCGCCATCGGCGAGTTCGTGCTGCGCCGCGCCTGCCGCCAGGCGCGTGCCTGGCAGGCCCGGGGGCTGGCCGACCTGCGGGTGTCGGTGAACCTCTCGGTGCACCAGCTGCGCCAGGGCAACCTGGCCAGCCTGGTGCGCACCGTGCTCGACGAGACGGGCCTGGCGCCGCGGCTGCTGGAGCTGGAGATCACCGAGAGCCAGCTGCTGGAGAACGTCGAGAGCGTCATCGCCACCTTCCGCCAGCTGCGCGAGATGGGCGTGAAGCTGGCCATCGACGACTTCGGCACCGGCTATTCCTCGCTCAGCTACCTCAAGCGCTTCCCGGTGGACTACGTGAAGATCGACCAGACCTTCATCCGCGACCTGTCCGCCCAGGGCGAGGACGCCGCCATCACCCGCGCCATCATCGCCATGGTCCACAGCCTGGAGCTGAAGGTGGTGGCCGAGGGCGTGGAACGCCAGGAGCAGCTGGATTTCCTGCGCCAGCACCGCTGCGACGAGATCCAGGGCTACCTGATCAGCCCGCCGCTGGCGCCGGCGCCCTTCGCCGCCCTCCTGGAGGCCTACGGCCAGCCGGCGGGCTAGTGCGCCTGGTGCGCGTGGTCGCCGCTCACGCCCTGCAGCACCGCCTGGTCGATCTCGGCGAAGCGCAGCACGCGGCCGCCTTCGGCCTTGGCCAGGCGCTCGGCGTCGGCCTGGCTGGCGAAGGAGGCGAGGGTGGCGCCCATCGCCCCGGGGCGCTGGATGCCCACCACGTAGTAGGCGCCGGTGGCGTCGATCAGGTGGCGGTCGTCGGGGTGGTTCCAGTCGCTGCGGGCCATGTCGTGCACGTACAGGCGTTGGCCGTCGTGGCGGTTCTCCGGCTGCAGCCACCAGCCGAGCAGTTCGGCGGTGGAGCAGAACTTGCGCACCTTGCCGGCGCTCACGGCCTCGCCCTTGGGCCCGGGGAAACCGTCGATGAGCATGCCGCAGACGTGGCATTCGTCGCCGCTGTGGAAGGGCACCGGGGCGAGGTCGGCGGCGTCCTGGCGACCGTCGCCGCAGCCGGCGAGCAGCAGGCCGAGCAGGGCGGCGAGGTAGAGGCGGGGCGGGCGGGGCAGCGGCATCGGGGGCTCCTTGGGGTGAGGCATCAGGCCGGGCGGCGCTGGAACAGCCGGTAGGCCAGGGCCAGCGCCGCCGGCGTCCAGGCGGCCATAGCCAGCCAGAGCAGGGCGCCGGGCACCGGCAGGTCGCGGCCCAGGACCAGTACGCCGTCGATTTCCGGGCCGAGCCCGGAGAGGTTGATCAGGCGGTAGATGTCGGTGGGGTTGAGCAGCAGCAGCCAGGGCAGCAGCTCCGGGCTGAGGCGGCCCTTGCCCAGCACCAGCAGGGCCAGCAGGGCGAGGTCGAACAGCAGCACGAAGAAGAACCACAGGCTCAGCGCCAGGCCGGCGGCGGTGGACTTCTCGCCGACGCGGCTGCTCAGGGCGTAGGCCATGGCCAGGAAGGCCCAGCCGAGCAGGGTGGACGACAGGATGAAGCGGGCGAAGGCCCACAGCAGCTGGGGCAGCTGGATGTCCTCCACCAGCACGGCGATGGACAGGGCGGCGGCGGCGAAGCCGAGCAGGGTGGCCAGGGCGAGGATCAGGCCGTGGCCGAGGAACTTGCCCAGCAGCAGCTGGCCACGGCTCAGCGGGTAGGCCAGCAGGAGCAGCAGGGTGCCGCCTTCCTCCTCGCCGACGATGGCGTCGTAGGCCAGCAGCAGGGCGATCAGCGGCATGAGGATGGTGGCCAGGCTCGCGAGGCTGGCCATGGTCGCCGGGATCGAGGTGAAGCCCACCTGCCCGGCGGTGGCGGCGCCGAACCAGGCGATGCCCACGGCGAGCAGGGCGAACAGCAGGCTGATCGCCAGCAGCCAGCGGTTGCGCAGGCCGTCGGCCAGTTCCTTGCGGGCGATGTGCCAGACCGGCTTCATGGCGTTTCTCCGCAGGCGCGCCCGGCGCCCTGCATGTGGTGGAGGTAGAGGTCCTCCAGCGAGGGCGGCAGCACCTCCAGGCCCAGGGGCTGTTCTTCCAGCAGCGCCTGCAGCAGCCGGCGCTGCCGTTCCTCGGCGGCCAGCAGTTCGATGCGCCCGCCGTCCAGCGCGCGGACGGCGTAGCCGCTGGCGCGCCAGTGCTCCAGCCAGCGTTCGCTGCGCGGGCCGGCGATGCGGATGCGCGTCGGCAGCCCGGCCTCGCGGCGCAACTCGGCCAGGCTGCCGCAGGTCAGCAGGCGGCCGTGGGCGAGGATGGCGGCGCGGTCGATGTGGGATTCGACGCCGGGCAGCACGTGGGAGCAGAGGATGACCCCGGTGCCCTGGCTGCGCAGGCGGTCGAGCAGGCGGTAGAGCTCGACGGTGGCCACCGGGTCGAGGCCCACGCTGGGCTCGTCGAGCAGCAGCAGGCGCGGCCGGCCGAGGATCGCCTGGGCCAGGCCGAGGCGCTGGCGCATGCCCTTGGAGTAGGTCTTCAGGCGCCGGTTGGCGGCCTGGGCCAGGCCCACCTGTTCGAGCAGCGCGTCCACCTCGGCGGGCGCGGCGCCCTTGAGGCGGGCGAAGTGGCGCAGGGTCTCGCGGCCGGTCAGTTGCGGGTAGAAGGTGACGTTCTCCGGGAGGAAACCGAGCTGGCGGCGCACCGCGGGGGCGTCGGCGGCGTGGCCGAACACCCGCACGCTGCCTGAGTCGGGGCGCAGCAGGCCGAGCATCAGTTTGATGCTGGTGGTCTTGCCGGCGCCGTTGTGACCGAGCAGGCCGAGCACTTCGCCGGCGGCCAGGTCCAGGTCGAGCCCGTGCAGGGCGGTGAAGGCGCCGTAGCGCAGGCTAGCGCGTTGGATTTCCAGCAGCTTCATGGGCGCGCCTCCGCTTGTGGTTCGCGCATCAGCGGATGGCTGTCGCGCACCCCCGGCGAGCGCGTCACCGGGAAGGCGCGCTGCACCCAGCGCAGCAGTTCGATGGAGGGGCTGGCAAGCAGCAGGCGCACCTGCGGGTACAGCCACAGCAGGCGGTCGACGTTGTCGTTGGGCTCGTAGAAGACATCGCCCAGGCCGTCGTCGTCGCGGTCCCAGCCCAGGTAGTCGCTCCAGTAGTTGCCGCGGCCGTCGACCGACCATTCCTGGGTGCGGTTGGCCACGTAGAGCACCTGCTGGCGGTTGCCGACGAAGGCGTTGCCGGCGATGCGGTTTTCCTCCGAGCCCGCGGTCAGGTGGATGCCCAGGGCGCTGCCGGCCAGGCGGTTGCCCTCGATGCGGTTGTACAGCGAGTTGTAGATGAACAGGGCCTTGCCCTCGGCGCCGGCGATCATGCCTTCGCCAGTCACGCCGCTGCCGCTGCGCACGCCCTCGACGCGGTTGCCTGCGAGGGTCGAATAGGTGATGTAGTTCATCAGGATGCCGTAGTTCTCGTCGTCCACCGAGCGGTTGCCGATCACGCTGAGCTTGCGGCTCTGCATCAGCGCGTAGCCGGTGCGGGTGCGGCGGGTCAGGTTGCCGATCACCCGGCTGTCGTTGGTGAACATGTAGTGCACGCCGTAGCGCAGGTCTTCCAGGCGGTTGTGCTCGATGGCGCTGCCGTTGGCGGTGTCGATGTAGATGCCGTCGCGGGTGTGGCGCACCCGGTTGCCGCGCACCAGGGCGTTGCGCACCGCGTAGAGGTGGATGCCGTTGCCGCGGTCCTGGGAGCGCAGCTGCACATCGCCCTCGATGCGGTTGTCCAGCACCTGGGCGTCTTCGCTGGCGTCGAGCCAGATGCCGAAACCCGGGCCCTGCAGCCGGTTGCCGCGCAGGACCACGCCGCGGGCGCGTTTCTCGACGAAGATCGCCGAGTCCATGTCGGTCAGGTTGCGGCCCCAGTCGCGCACCCGGCAGCCTTCGAGGGTGACCTCGGCGCTGCGCACGGTGAGGGTGCTGCCCTGGCCCTGGCCGTCGAAGGTGGCGCCGTCCTCGCAGCGCAGGTGCATTGGCCGGTCGATGAGGAAGTGGCCGGCGTAGGTGCCGGCCGCCAGCGTCCACAGCCCTTCGCCCGCCGCGCGCAGGGGCAGCTCGTCGATCGGCTGGAGCGCGGCCAGCGCGGGGCCGGCGAGCGTAAGCAGCAGGGCGAGGCAGGCGCGGGAAGTGGGCACGCGGAAGCATCCTCCGGGGGCGTTCGCAGGTGGCGCTGCCGGGCCCCCGGGCCCGGCAGCGCCCGCGGCCCGTATCAGGCCTTTTCCACCAGCATGCGGCCGACCATTTCCATGTGCAGGGCATGGCAGAACCAGCTGCAGTAGTACCAGTGCACCCCGGGCCGGTCGGCGACGAAGGTGATGGACGAGGTCTGCTGCGGGCTGATCTCCATGTTCACGCCGTGGTTGACCATGGCGAAGCCGTGGGTCACGTCCTCGATCTCGTCGAGGTTGGTGATGGTCACCGTGACCTCGTCGCCCTGCTTCACGGTGAACTCGGTGATCCCGTAGGTGGGCGCCATGGAGGTCATGTACACGCGCACCTGCTTGCCGTCGCGGATGACCTTGTTGTCCTTGAGCAGGTCGATGCCGTCCTTCTTCGCCCGGGCCACGGTCGGGGCGAAGAAGGGGTCGTCGCGCGACCAGATCTTGCGCGGCTTGATCTGGTCGCGGCGGGCCATGATGCAGTCGTGCGGCTCGGCGAAGGTGGGGCCGTCGTGGACCAGCTGCATCTCGTCGCCGGAGATGTCGATCAACTGGTCGTTCTCCGGGTGCAGCGGGCCGGTGAGCAGGAAGCGGTCCTTGGAGAACTTGCTCAGCACCACCACCCACTTGCCGTCGGCTTCGCGGGTCTCGCAGAGCGAGGCGTGGTTGTGCCCCGGCTGGTAGTGCACGTCGAGCTTCTGGCGGATGTAGTCGACCTTCTCGCCCTTGTAGGCGCGCACTGCGTCCTCCAGGTTCCACTTCACCAGCTGGCTGTCGATGAACAGCGTGGTGTAGGCGTTGCCGCGGCCGTCGAAGGTGGTGTGCAGCGGGCCCAGGCCCAGTTCCGGTTCGGCGACTACGGCCTCGCGCGGGTCCTTGAGCTTGCCGGCGAAGAGGTCCGGCAGCCTGTCGATGGCGATCATGCTGCAGGTCGGCGACAGCTTGCCGTTGGCGATGAAGTACTTGCCGTCCGGCGAGGTGTTCAGGCCGTGGGGGTTCTTCGGCACCGGGATGTAGCGCGTCACCGCGCTGTCCTTGCCGTCCTTGCGGCGGCCATCGACCACCGGGACCTTGGAGTCGCCCAGGGTGACGAAGCGCTTGGCCTTGATCTCGGCCTCGATGCGCGGTATGTCGAACACCACCACCCAGTCGCGCTCGTTGCGCATCATGCCGGCCAGGTCCACCGCCTTCTCCGAGTTGTAGCAGGTGGAGGCGGCGAAGCGGCCGGTGTAGTCCATGTCGGTGTTGTCCAGGTTGCCGTCGACGATCACCTGCCAGGCCACCTCCATGGTCTCGGCGTCGATGGCGTTGTACATGGTGAAGGCGTTGTCCGCGCCGGGGTCGAAGCTGGAGCCGTCGTTGGGGTGGGGAATGATGAACTCGGCGTTGCAGAACACGTACTTGGTGTGCGGCACCTTCTGCAGGCGCAGGCCGTGGATGGCCTGGACGTTGGGGACGGTGACGATCCTGTCGCACTTCATGATGTCCAGGCGGATGCGCGCGACGCGGCTGTTGGCCTTGTCGTTGATGAACAGGTACTTGCCGTCGTACTTGCCGTCGGTCATCGAGATGTGCGGGTGGTGGCAGTCGCCGTTGTGGAAGCGCGCGCTGTCGCCAAGGATGTGCTTGCTCTCGTTGGTCAGGCCCCAGCCGGTGGCCGAGTCGACGTTGAACACCGGGATGCGCATCAGCTCGCGCATCGAGGGGATGCCCAGCACCCGCACCTCGCCGGAGTGGCCGCCGCTCCAGAAGCCGTAGTACTCGTCCAGCTCGCCGGGGCCGACGTGGGCCTTGGCCTGCGCCGCCTTGACCGTGTCGGCCCAGGCCTCGCGCGGGATCACCGCGCTGCCCAGGGCGCTGGCGCCGACCAGCGCCGCGGCGCCGGTGACCGCCGAGGCGCCGAGGAAGTCACGGCGGCTGAAGCCGCTGGCGTCTTCGGGTTGCGGGTGTTTCTTCTCGTTCATGTCCGATCCTCCCAAGTTGCTATTCAGAGTTGGCGCACGGCGATCCGCTCGCCGTCGTCCGCCGGTGCCTGCTTGCTACGTTTCTTGCGCTTGTTCACCAGCGGCGGGCACTTGTTTTCGTCGTGGTAGGTGAGTTGGCAGTCGAGGCAGTAGTGGCACTCGTTGGCATTGATCCGGCCGTCCGGGTGGATGGCCTGGATCTCGCATTCGCGGGCGCACAGCTGGCAGGGTTGGCCGCATTCCTTGCGCCGCTTGAGCCAGTCGAACAGGCGCGCCTTGCCGGGGATGGCCAGGGCCGCGCCGAGCGGGCAGAGGTAGCGGCAATAGACCTTGCGGGTGAACAGGTTGACCAGCAGCAGGCCGGCGGCGTAGGCGACGAAGCCCCACTGGCGGGCGAAGCCCAGGGTGATGGCGGTCTTGAACGGCTCCACCTCGGCGGCGCGCTCGGCGGTGGCGAGCGATTCGAGGGAGAGGCCGAACAGCGCCAGCAGGATGATGTACTTGAGCGCCCAGAGCCGCTCATGGACCGCGAAGGGCAGCTCGAACTGCGGCACCCGCAGCTTGCGCGCGGCCTCGTTGAGCAGCTCCTGCAGGGCGCCGAACGGGCACAGCCAGCCGCAGAACACGCCGCGTCCCCAGAGCAGCACGCTGGCGGCGGTGAAGGTCCAGAGGATGAACAGGATGGGGTCGCTGAGGAACAGCTCCCAGCGGAAGCCTTCGAACAGCGCGTGGACGAAGGTGAGCACGTTGACCACCGACAGCTGGCCCAGGCAGTACCAGCCGATGAACACCAGGGTGAACGCCAGGTAGCCGCGGCGCACCCAGTGCAGCAGGTGCGGCCGGCGGGTGAGGGCGTCCTGCAGGAAGAGGATGGTGGCGAGCAGCGCCAGGGCGCCGAGCAGCACGCCGATCTGGAAGCTCTTCTGGTACCAGATGCGCAGCCACATGGGGCGCTTGGCCTCTTCCAGGGCCGCCAGCTCCTCGGCCGTCGGCTGCGGCCGCAGCAGGTAGGCCTCGGGCGTCTGGTAGGGCAGGGCGAAGCTGGTGAACAGGCTGGCCACCGGGCCGGTCTGGCGGCGCACCAGCAGCTCCAGGTTCCACGGCGTGCCGGGGTCGAAGCGGTGCTGGGCGCGGACGATGAAGATGGCCATCTCGGCGAAGGCCGGCATGCCCTCGGCGTAGACGTCGGACAGGCGCTGGTAGTCGAGGTCGCGGAAGCTGAGGATGTCGCCGAACTGGCGCAGCTGCACCCGGTCGAAGATGCCGCCGCGCACGTAGCCCGAGCCCTTGAACGAATACTGGCCGTTGCCCAGTACGGCGATGGCGTATTCGCCGGGCTTCAGCGAGTCCATCAGCTCGTGGTACTGGCGCTCGCCCAGCAGGTTGCGGCCGATGCTCGGCGGGTTGAGCAGGGCGGTGTAGAGGTCGATGAAGTCGTCCGCCCGGTGCGCCGCATCGGCCGCGCCGACGTTGGCGGCCTCGGTGCCCTTGAAGGCGTCGTCGATCTGCCCGCGGTTCAGCTGCAGGCGGCGGATCGCGCCGCTGCCGGTCAGCTCGGTCCAGGTCGCCGGCTGGAACGCGTCCAGGCGCACCTGCGCGGGCTTGGGCCGCACGCTGCCGCCGTCCTCGATCAGCCCCAGGGACACCGCCACGGTATGGGCGGCGCGCATGACGATCTCGTTGACCACCATGACGGTGACAGTGGCGCCGGCGACGGCATCGATGGTGGTGGTCTGCTTGTCGCTGGAGCGCCCCACCACCACGCGCTGGTCGGCCCGCACGCCGGCATAGCCGGCGGTGAAGGCATGCAGTTTTTCTACGGGAATGCCGATCAGCAGGATCGGCTCGTGGTGTTCGAGCACATAGGCGTCGCGGATCACCGCATGGGGATCGAGGATCACCTGCAGGTTGATCGGCTTGCCGGAATAGGCCGGCATCTGGGTGACGCGGATGCTCTGGAAGGCATAGCCGAGCAACTCGTCGCCCTTGAACAGGCGGCGTACGCCGAATTCGCCCTCGGCCTCGCCGATGCGCTCGACGCCGGGGAATACCTGGGTGATGCGGGTGCGTTCCAGGTCGCTGAGCTCGGCGCCCTGGGCGGCCAGGCCGACCAGTAGCAGCAGCCAGCCCAGCAGCAGGCGGAGGTAACTGACGGCGCCTTCGCGGCAGGCGTCGGGCTCCGTGCTGCAGTGGGCATCCTGGTCGGCGGCCATCGGGTTTCCTCCCCTGCGCGATAACTTACTTGAGCGTGACTATCCACTCGGCAAGGGTCTTGGCCTCATCCTCGCTGACGGCGTTGGGCGGCATCTGCATCGTGCCCCAGACACCCTTGCTGCCTGTGCGGATGCTGTGCATCACGTGGGCTACGCCGTCGGGCTGGTCGCCGTACTTCTTCGCCACGTCATGGAAGGCCGGGCCCACCAGCTTCTTGTCCAGCGTGTGGCAGGCCACGCAGGCCTTGGCCTTGAACAGGTCCTCGGCGCTGCTGGCGAAGGCTGGCGCCTGTGCCAGCAACCCGGCGGCCAGCAGTACGGCCATTGCTTTGTTCATGGTTCTCTTTCCTCGCAGGCTTGGCGCCGCAGCGCCGGATCCAGGTGCCGGCGTCCCGCCCGGCGGTGGCTGCGATTCTAGAAGGGGCCCGTGGCGCAAACGCTTGATGACAATCAAGAACTTCCGGCGCCGCGCTTGAGGCCGATCGCCGCGCTGGCTAGCGTGCCAAGCCGTGGAACCCGATGGAGACCCCCGCCCATGAACGCCCCCGCCCAGCAACTCCCGCTCTTCTACCAGCCCAGCGGCAACGAGGTGACGCTGTTCAGCGAGGCCGCGGCGCAAGGCATGCCGGTGCTGATCAAGGGGCCGACCGGCTGTGGCAAGACGCGCTTCGTCCAGTACATGGCCCAGCGCCTGGGCCGGCCGCTGTACACCGTGGCCTGCCACGACGACCTGTCGGCGGCGGACCTGGTCGGCCGCCACCTGATCGGCAGCGACGGCACCTGGTGGCAGGACGGCCCGCTGACCCGCGCGGTGCGCGAGGGCGGCATTTGCTACCTCGACGAAGTGGTCGAGGCGCGCCAGGACACGGTGGTGGTGCTGCACCCGCTGGCCGACGACCGCCGCGAGCTGTTCATCGAGCGCACCGGCGAGTCGCTGGTGGCGCCGCCCGGCTTCATGCTGGTGGTGTCCTACAACCCCGGCTACCAGAACCTGCTCAAGGGCATGAAGCCGAGCACCCGCCAGCGCTTCGTGGCGCTGCGCTTCGACTACCCGGCGGCGGAGGTGGAGGCGGGCATCATCGCCCGCGAGGCGAACGTCGATGTGGCGCTGGCCCAGCGCCTGGCGCAGCTGGGCGTGGCCCTGCGCCGCCTGGGGCGGCAGGAGCTGGAGGAAGTCTGCTCGACGCGCCTGCTGGTGCTCACCGCGCGGCTGATCCACGCCGGGCTGGCGCCGCGCGAGGCGTGCCGCGCCGGGCTGGCCGAGCCGCTGTCCGACGACGAGGGCACCGTCGCCGCGCTGATGGACCTGGTCGATGTCCACTTCGCCTGAGGCCCTGGCCGGCACCCGGCGGCTGCCGGGCGACCTGGCGATGTGGCTGTTCATCCTCGCCGAGCTGAGCGTCTTCGCCATTCTCCTGCTGGTCTTCGCCGTGGCCCAGCGCCTGGACGCCGAGAGCTTCCGCGCCGGCCGCGCGGAGCTGGACCTGTCCCTCGGCCTGGCCCTGACGCTGAGCCTGCTGACCGCCGGCTTCCTCGCCGCCGCCGCGGTGGAGCTGGTGCGCCGCGGCCACCAGCGCCGCGCCGGGGCCCTGCTGCTGGCGGCGCTGGCGCTCGGGCTGCTGCACGTGGCGCTGAAGGCCGGCGAGTACCACCACCTGGCGCAGCGCGGGCTGGACCTGGAGCACAGCACCTTCTTCACGCTGTTCTGGCTGGTCACCGGCTTCCATTTCCTGCACGTCTGGCTGGGCCTGGCGATCCTCGGCTGGATGGCCCTGCGCTGCCTGCGTGGCGCCTATGCCGTGGGCGGCCTCGGCGGGTTGGAGTCCGGGGCGCTGTACTGGCACATGGTCGACCTGGTGTGGGTGATGCTGTTCCCGCTGGTCTACGTGCTGGCGCCGCTGCCATGAGGTCGCTGGCCCTGGCCTGGGCGCTGCTGGTGCCGCTGGCGCTGGCCGGCATCTGGCTCGGCAACCACGCCGCCAGCGCGCTGTTGCCGGTGGCGAGCATCCTGCTGCTGGCGCTGGGCAAGGCCTGGCTCATCGTGCTGCGCTTCATGGAGCTGGGCCACGGCCCGGCGTTGTGGCGCCGGCTGCTCCTGGGCTGGCCGCTGGCGCTGGCCGTCCTGCTCCTGGCCGTCCACGCAAGCTACTGATTTCCCTTGGGATAAATACCTGACAAGAAGCATTGGTCTTTCTTGATCGCCATCAAGCGGATCGGCCCGGGGGGCTTCCTAGAATGGCCGCAAATCGAGACCGAGGAGGACCCCATGTCAGACACCTTCACCAAGGGCATGGCGAGGAACATCTACCTGGGGGGAGGCGTTTTCTTCTTCCTGGTGTTCCTCGCCCTGACCTACCACAGCGAAACCACCTTCCCCAAACGCACCAACCAGGCCGAGCTGACCGAGTCGGTGGTGCGCGGCAAGCTGGTGTGGGAACAGAACAACTGCGTCGGCTGCCATTCGCTGCTCGGCGAGGGCGCCTACTTCGCGCCGGAGCTGGGCAACGTGATCGGCCGCCGCGGCGGTGACGCGGCCTTCGACAGCTTCCTCGCCGCCTGGATGAAGATGCAGCCACTGGGCATCCCCGGGCGCCGGCAGATGCCGCAGTTCCACCTCAGCGACCAGGAGGTGGCGGACCTGGCGGCCTTCCTGCGCTGGACCTCGAAGATCGACACCAACAAATGGCCGCCGAACAAGGAGGGTTGAGCATGAACCCGGGCAATCCCCATCTGAAATTCGCTTCGCAAGCGGTGGCCAAGCCGTACTTCGTGTTCGCCCTGATGCTGTTCGTCGGGCAGATCGTCTTCGGCCTGGTCATGGGCATGCAGTACGTGGTCGGCGACTTCCTGTTCCCGGCCATCCCCTTCAACGTCGCCCGCATGGTGCACACCAACCTGCTGATCGTCTGGCTGCTGTTCGGCTTCATGGGCGCGGCCTACTACCTGGTGCCGGAGGAGGCCGACCGCGAGCTGCACAACCCGAAACTGGCGATCCTGCTGTTCTGGGTGTTCGCCGTCGCCGGCGTGCTGACCATCCTCGGCTACCTGCTGGTGCCCTACGCGGGCCTGGCGCGGCTGACCCACAACGAGCTGCTGCCGACCATGGGCCGGGAGTTCCTCGAACAGCCGACCATCACCAAGATGGGCATCGTCGTGGTCGCCCTGGGCTTCCTCTATAACATCGGCATGACGCTGCTCAAGGGCCGCAAGACCGTGGTCAGCGTGGTGATGATGACCGGCCTGGTGGGCCTGGCGGTGTTCTTCCTGTTCTCCTTCTACAACCCGGAGAACCTGGCCCGCGACAAGTACTACTGGTGGTGGGTGGTGCACCTGTGGGTGGAAGGCGTGTGGGAGCTGATCATGGGCTCGATGCTGGCCTTCGTGCTGATCAAGATCACCGGCGTCGACCGCGAGGTGGTGGAGAAGTGGCTCTACGTGATCATCGCCATGGCCCTGATCACCGGCATCATCGGCACCGGCCACCACTACTTCTGGATCGGCGCGCCGGGCGTCTGGCTGTGGCTCGGCTCGATCTTCTCGGCGCTGGAGCCGCTGCCGTTCTTCGCCATGGTGCTGTTCGCCTTCAACATGGTGCGCCGCCGTCGCCGCGAGCACCCGAACAAGGCCGCCGCGCTCTGGGCGCTGGGCACCACCGTCACCGCCTTCCTCGGCGCCGGCGTCTGGGGCTTCCTGCACACCCTGGCACCGGTGAACTACTACACCCACGGCACCCAGCTGACCGCCGCCCACGGCCACCTGGCCTTCTACGGCGCCTACGTGATGATCGTGATCACCCTGATCAGCTATGCCATGCCGCGCCTGCGCGGGATCGGCGAGGCGCCTGACGCCCGGGCGCAGAGCCTGGAGATCTGGGCCTTCTGGCTGATGACCGTGTCGATGCTGCTGATCACCCTGATGCTGACCGCCGCCGGCGTGGTGCAGGTGTGGCTGCAGCGGCTGCCGGCCGACGGCGCGGCCATGCCGTTCATGGCCACGGTGGAGCAGTTGAAGGTGTTCTTCTGGCTGCGCCTGTATGCCGGCGTCGGCTTCTTCATCGGGCTGATCTGCTACCTGCTGAGCTTCCGCCAGCGCGGCCGCATCGCGGTGGGCGTGGCGCAGCAGGCCGGTTGAGTTCCCTCCCCCGGGGCCCGTCTGCCTGGCAGCGGGCCCTTTTTTTCGCGAGGTCGCGATGACCCTTCACCTGGAGCTGGAAGAAGGCTTCGGCCGCGCCTGGCACCGCTTCATCACCCGCCGCGCCAGCCCGACGTTCGAGGACGCGGCGGTGAGCCTGGACGAGGTCCGGCGCAGCCTGCTGCTGCTGTTCCGCGCCACCGGCGGCGAGGCCGGCGTCGGCGTGGAGGCGGCCAGCGCGCGCGAGCTGCTGGTGCGCCGCAGCCTGTTGCAACAGGTGGCCGGCACCTGCCAGCAGTTGCCGGTGGCCTGGTTCGACGCCGACTCCCTGCGCCTGCCGGCCAGCCTCGCGGTCTACCCGGATGCACAACTGAACCGTGAACTCTACCGCTGGCTGGCGCTGCTCGCGGCGCACAGCCAGCCGCTGCGGCACTGGGCCGGCGACAACCAGGCCTGGACCCTCGCCGTGCTGCAGCGCTACCCGCTGCTGCGCCCGCGCTACCAGCGGCTGGTGGAAGCGCTGCTGCCATTGCGCCCGGACCCGGCCCAGTTGCCGCCGGCCGAGGCGGCGCTGGAGCGTGCGCTGCGCCAGGCGTTGCGCGAGCCCGGCAGCGTCAGCGGCCTGCCGCGCAGCGAGCGCGCGCCCTGGCCGTTGCCGCTGTGGCTGTACCCGCCGCAGCAGCTGGCGGCGCCGCAGCGGACCGAACTGGTCGACGGCGGCGAGCAGGGCAGGGCGCAGGGCGAGGTGCGCAACGGCGCCGCCCGCAAGCGCGCCGAACGCGCCGGGCAGGACCCGGGGCGCGGCGGCCTGCTGCTGTTCCGCCTGGAGAACCTGTTCAGCTGGTCCGAGCACGTCGAGCTGGACCGCGCCGGCGACGACAGCGAGGACCTGGACGCCGCGCGGGTGGCCGAGGACCTCGACCACCTGAGCCTGTCCCGGCAACGCCAGCGCAAGGGCGGCGGCCTGCGCCTGGACCTCGACCTGCCGGCGGCCGAGTACGACGACCTGCCGCTGGGCGAGGGCATCCGCCTGCCGGAGTGGGACTACCGGCGCCAATGCCTGCTGCCCGACCACGTCTGCCTGCAGCCGATGCTGCCGCGCGATGCCGCGCCGGCGCCATTGCCGGACGCGCTCGCACCCATCGCCCGGCGCCTGCGCCGGCAGTTCGAAGGCCTGCGCCAGCAGCCGCAGTGGCTGCGCCGCCAGCCCCAGGGCAGCGAGCCGGACCTGCAGGCCTGGCTGGACTTCAGCGTCGAGCGGCGCCTGGGCGCCTGCGCCGAGACCGGCCTGTTCCTCGAACGCCGGCAGACCCGCCGCGACCTGGCCTGCCTGCTGCTGGCCGACCTGTCGATGTCCACCGACGCGCACCTGGACGACCGCCACCGCGTCATCGACCTGATCGGCGACAGCCTGCTGCTGTTCGGCGAGGCGCTGCAGGCGGTGGGCGACCGCTTCGCGCTGTACGGCTTTTCCTCGCTGCGCCGGCACCACGTGCGCCTGACCCAGCTGAAGAGCTTCGAGGAACGCCATGGCGACGCCGTGCGCGGTCGCATCCGCGCCCTGCGGCCGGGCTACTACACGCGCATGGGCGCGGCCATCCGCCGGGCCACGCAACTGCTGCTCGAGCGCGGCGAACGCCAGCGCCTGCTGCTGATCCTCACCGACGGCAAGCCCAACGACCTGGATTGCTACGAGGGCCGCTACGGCGTCGAGGACACCCGCCAGGCGGTGCTGGAAGCGCGGCGCGCCGGGGTGCTGCCGTTCTGCCTGACCATCGACCGCGAGGCGGCGGATTACCTGCCGCACCTGTTCGGCCACCAGGGCTACCTGATGCTGCGCGACCCGGCCCAGCTGCCGCTGCGCCTGCCACAGCTCTACCGCCAGCTGACGCGGCGCCGTGAGTGAGCCCGCGGTTGCCGGCATCCCCACCCCGTAGGAGCGGACCTTGTCCGCGATAGCCGGCGGTATCGGGGAGATCCGCTCGCTGCCCACCTGCGCCACTCCCCTGTAGGAGCGCGCCCTGCGCGCGAAATCGCGGGCAGGGCCCGCTCCTACAAGGGGGGGCATTCATCGAGCGTAGGGCGAATAACCGTTCGCGGTTATCCGCCGCAGGTGCCTGTCAGCGCGGCAACCAGAGCGCCATCGCCAGGCAGAACAGGGCGAGGGCCATGCAGAAGAGCTTGAACCGGCGCAGGCGCCTCTGCCTAGCCAGGGCCTGTTCGACCGGCAGCGGCATGCCGCAGTGCGGGCAGTCGGCCTGGTCGTCGGCGCTGGGCTGCTGGCAGTACAGGCACTGGCGCATGCCTACTCGAACTGCTCCAGGCGCAGCGGGGCCAGGACCTGGACGGTGCGGCCCTGCAGGTCGATGATGCGTTCGTCGATCAGCCGGCGCAGCACGCGGGAGAAGGTTTCCGGCTGGATCGACAGGTGCCCGGCCACCAGTTGCTTGGCCATCGGCAGCTCGAAGCGCAGGTCGGCGTCGCCGTGCCGGTTGAGCAGCGTCAGCAGGTAGCGCACCACCCGGTGGGTGGAGTTCTTCAGCGACAGCGTCTCGATCTCGTTGATCCGCCTATGCAGGCGGATGCACAGGGTGCCGAGCAGGGCGAAGGGCAACTGCGGGTTGCTGTGCAGCAGCTCCAGGTAGGTGCGGTTGGCGAAGCGGTAGACCTGCGTCGGCTCCAGCGCCTGGGCCGAGGCGACGTAGTCCGGGGTGTCCATGAACATCATGGCCTCGGCGAAGGTCTGCCGGCCGACCACCACTTCCAGGACCTTCTCCTGGCCCTCCGGGGTCAGGCGGAAGATCTTCACCGCGCCGGATATCACGAAGAAGAAGGCATGGGCCGGCTCGCCCTGGTGGAACAGCTTGTCGCCCTTGTCGAGGTTGAGCAGCTGGCAGGTGGCGAGCAACTGTTCCAGCTGCGCCTCTTCGAGGGCATCGAACAGGTGGTGCCCGCGCAGGATCTGCTGGTGGACGCGCTGGGACTGCATGGCGGAGCCTTCCTGAACCGTGGGTATCCGGTCAGTATGCTCGTCATGCCCGGCTTGGGGGGTGAGGCATGCTGTCACGTCGGGCTCCGGCCGATGGGCGGTCATTGCGGGCGGTTGGCGCCGACGAACAGCAGGTTGTTCTCCAGGTGGATGTGCTGCATCAGGTCGCGGCGCAGCTCCTCCAGCCCGGCGTAGAGCGCGCGCCAGCTGGTGCAGGCGTTGGCCGGGGCGGTCAGGTCGTCGGTCAGCTCGGCCAGCGCGGCCAGGCTCTGGGCGTGTTCGTCGTGCTCGTGGCGCATCACCCCGATCGGCCCCTGCACGTGCAGCAGCGGCACGCCCTGGCTCAGCCAGGGGAACAGGATGTTCTCCTCCTTGCACATGTGCGACTCGAGTTCTTCCTGCATCTGCTCCAGCAGCGCCACCAGGCCGTGGGGGCAGTGCGGGTGCGCGGCGTGGGTGCGTTCCACGCGCTGGGCCAGCGGCAGCAGCGCGGGGAACTGCTGGCGATGGCGCTGGTGGTAGCGTTCGAGGATGTGTTCGATCAGCTCGGTGTTGCTCGCCTGGCGCCAGTCGCGCTCTTCGCTGGCCGGGCGCAGGGCGCGCAGTTCGCTGGCGATGCGTTCGGCGTCCAGGCCCAGTTCGCTGGCGGCCTCGCGCAGGCTGCGCTGGCCGGCGCAGCAGAAGTCCAGCTTGTAGTCGCGCAGCAGGCTGGTGCTGCCGGGCAGGCTGCAGGCCAGGTCGCTGAGGGTGCGTTCGGTCAGGTTGTCGTGCATGGCGGCGGCCTCGGGAGTCGGTGTGGGGGCTGGCGCCAGTCTAGGAAGGGCGCGGCCCCGGGCTCCTTGATTGCGGTCAAGCGTCGCAGTGCGCGGGTTCCCGCTCGTCGTCGCCCTCGGCGATGTGCAGCAGCTGCTGCGGGTTGCGCACCAGCAGCTTCTGCCGGCCGCCGCGCACCAGGCCGCGCCCTTCCCAGGCGCTGAGGATGCGCGAGACGGTGTGCAGGGTGGTGCCGGTCATCTCGGCGATGTCCTGGCGGCTGACGGGAAAATCGATGCGCACGCCCTCGGATTCCGCGCGGCCGCTGTTGCGCACCAGGCGCAGCACGGCGTGGGCGACGCGGCGCTCGACCTCCTCGGTGGCCAGCTCGCAGAAGCGCACGTGGGCTTCCTGCAGGCGCACGCCAATGGCCTGCACGGTGTTCAGGGCGAAGCCGGGGTGGCGCGCCAGCAGCGGCTCCCACAGCGCGGTCGGCCAGGCCAGCGCCAGGCTTTCCTGGGTGGCGCTGGCGGTGGCGGGGTAGTCCTCGCGACCCAGGGCGCGGACGAAGCCGAACAGGTCGCCGGGGTTGACCAGGCGCACCAGCACGCGCTGGCCATCGCAGGTCACCTGGGTGGCCTTGAGGCGGCCGTGGACCAGCAGGTAGAAGGCCTCGGCCGGCTCGCCCTGCTCGAACACCGTGGCGCCGCAGTGCAGCGGCAGCACGCTGGCCGGGCGAAGGATGTCGTCCTGTTCCTCGCGGGTGCAGTTGGCGAACGGCGGCAGGTTCGCCAGCCAGGCGCGGTTGATCGGTGGCTTGTCGCTCACGGTCAGGATTCCCTGGGGCCTGCCGCAGCATACCTGTATCGCGCTATGGCGAAACTTGAGTGGGATCAAGTCAAGGCAGCTCTCTGACCAGGCGGAACCCCAGGTTGTCCGGTGGCTGCCCGGCGCTGCAGCCGCCGCCGCGGGCGTCGCGGACGAATTCGTTGATGGCGGCGCGGTGGCGGCCCTCGGCGATGCGGATCGAGCAGGCCTCGACGCGGGTCTTTTCCGTGCCGCCGGCATCCAGGTTTACCCGCGTGTGGCAGCTCTGCGTCCATTCCCAGACGTTGCCCGCCAGGTCCGCCACCCCCAGTTCGTTGAGGCCGTGGCTGCCGCGCGGCTGTGGCCGGGCCGGGCCTTCGCGGGCCGCCGCGGCCTCGAAGCGGTAGCGTGCCAGCCAGCGGCGCGCCGGGTTGCGGCCGTCGTCGTCGATGCGCAGGGCGTCGTCGGCCCAGCGCGCGCCGGCGAAGAACGCCCATTCGGCGTCGCTGGGCAGGCGCCAGCGCTGGCCGGTGCGCTTCGACAGCCAGTCGGCATAGCGCTGCGCATCCAGCAGGCTGGCGCCGGTGAGCGGTAGGTCTTCGCCGGGGGCGGCGGCCTGGCCCTCCAGCGCCAGGCAGGCGCCGGCGTCCACGCAGCGGGCGTATTCGACCTGGCTGACCTGGTATTTCATCACCGCGAAGCGTGGCGCCAGGCGTTCGCTACGCAGCGGCGCATCCACCGGGCGGGCGTCGCGCCAGTAGTCGCCGGCGGGGCGGAAGCGGTATTCCCGTGGCGTCAGGCTGACGGTCTCCGGCGCCAGGCTCGGGTCGGTGCGCGGCAGCCATGCGCCCAGGGCAATGGCCACCAGCAGCAGCGGAAGGGCGATGGTCAGCGCCTTGCGCATGGGCGTTCCCTCGTGGCGGGGCCGGCCCTCGCGGGCCGGCCGGTGGCGTCACTTGATGGGGGAGGGCGGTTCGACCTGGCTCATCAGGTCGGAATCCCACTGCCCCTCGACCTGGAAGTGCGCGGTGGCGCCCAGGGCCACGCCTTCGATCAGGTTGTGGTTGAGGTAGGCGTACAGGCCCGGCTGGCGGAAGGTGTACAATGCAGCGCCAGCGGCGCCGCCGGGGATGAACCAGGTCTCCAGGCCTTCCTCCGGCGGGTTGCCGAACTTGCCGGTGGCCCAGACGTGGTCGCCGTGGCCGCCGATCAGGTGCGGGCGGGTGTCGCGGTTGGCCTGGGAATGGACGATCAGCACGGTCTCGCCGACCTTGGAGGTCAGGGCGTTCTTGCCGGTCAGTGCGCCGACCCGGCCGTTGAACACCACGTGGCTGGGGATCAGCCCCTTCATGGTCTGCAGGGTGTCGTTGAAGCTCTCGGTGGGGCTGGCGTAGCGCTTGAACTTGCCGTCCTTGTCGCGCGGGACGTAGAAGTCCTGCTCGCCGACGTAGAACACCTTGTCGTACTTCAGCGGCCGGCCTTCGCGGTCCTTCAGGCCGTCGCGCGGCAGCACCATGATCGCGCCGTTCATGCCGGAGACCACGTGCCAGGGGATCATCATCCCGCCGGGCGCGCAGTGGTAGACGAACACGCCGGGGCGGGTGGCCTTGAAGCGCAGCTTGACCTGCTCGCCGGGGTTGACCACGGTCAGCGAGCCGCCGCCCAGGGCGCCGGTGGCGGCGTGGAAGTCGATGTTGTGGGCCATGCTGTTGCTGGCCGGGTTGACCAGGGTGAGCTCGACGTAGTCGTCCTGGTGCACCACCATCAGCGGCCCGGGCACCGAGCCATTGAAGGTCATGGCGTGGATGTGGGTGTCGTCGTCATCGATGATCAGGTCCTTCTCCTCGATGACCATGCGGAACTCCACCACCCGCGGCTTGCTGCTGGTGCGCTGTTCGTGGGCATGGACGAACGGCGGGACGAGCAGCTCGACCTTGCTCCTGGCCAGCTTCGACAGGTCCGGCGCCGGCCCGGTCTGCAGCGGCGCCGACTCCTTGGCGAAGGCCAGACCGCTGCCGAGGACCGAACCGGCGACGCCGAGCGCGACGGCTCCGGCGAGCAGGCTGCGGCGCGAGAAGGGCATTTTTTCCAGGTCAGGCATGGGTACATCTCCTAATGGACGAGATTTCGTTGTCCACAGGGAACTCCCTTGGGCGAAAACCTTCTTTGCGCGGAAGCAAATAGCGGCGCAGCTGGACAATCTGCCGCAGCGCGCCATCAGGTTTTTCCTTCGACGCCTGTGTGAATGCGGCAAGTGCCGGTGCGCCGAGGTAAGATTCCTGCCCAATGAGCGAATCTCCCGCGCCAAGGCGCGGGCCCCAACGGACAAGGACCTTGCATGCGCCCGCGTGGACTCCCCCTCCTGGCCCTCACCTTCGGCGTGCTTGCCGCGCAGCAGGCCTACGCCAGCAGCGACGATTCCTGCTACCCGAGCTGGAACCTCAAGCGCGACACCCTGGACGTGTGCAACAGCCTGCCGTTCCTGAGCCCCGGCAATGACAGCCGGGTCAACCTGCAACTGCTGCTGGCCGACGCCGGGCGTGCCAGCCTGCCGGTCAAGGCGCTGTCCGATGACGAGCAGCAGCTGGGCTACGGCCTGGTGCCCTTCCCGCTGACGCGCCTGTTCGACGAGCCCCTGGCCCCGGAGGCCGCGACGGCTGCCGACGCCAAGCCGGCGGCGCCCCTGGCGGAGCTGGCGGTGCGCATCGGCCTGCCGGCGGACGCGGTGCCGGCCGAGGGCGAGCGCTTCGCCAGCGGCGAGGGAAGCCGCTGCCGCAGCAACAACCCGGCCACCGCCCAGGACTTCCTCGCCCAGCTGCTCGCCGCCGACCTGCCGCCGGCCGAGCGGCAGAGCCTGGCGCGGGCGCGCCTGGCCCTGCTGCAGGGCTGCCAGTGGGACGAGGCGCAGCTCGCCGGCCTGTTCCCCGGCGACGTGGACTCCCCCGGCGGGCGCGAGTTCGCCGGCTACCTGCAGGGCATCGCCGCCTTCTACAGCGGCCACTTCCCGGCCGCGCGCAAGAGCTTCCAGGCCCTGCGCGACAGCCGCCTGCCCTGGCTGCGCGAGACGGCGCGCTACATGCTCGGCCGCAGCCAGCTCAACCAGGCGCAGCAGAACGCCTTCGACGACATGGGCTACCCCGACCTGCGCAAGGTCGACCAGGCCGCGCTCAAGGTCGCCGAAAGCGACTTCAAGGCCTACCTGCAGGCTTATCCACAGGGCCGCTATGCCACTTCGGCCAAGGGCCTGATGCGCCGCGTGTACTGGCTGATGAACGACCCCGGGCGCCTGGCCGCGGAATACGCCTGGCTGTTCGCCCAGCCGGAGGCGGCCCAGGGCAACGCCGACCAGGCCCAGCTGATCGCCGAGGTGGACAACAAGCTGCTGGTCAGTGCGCACCCGGCGGAGGTCAAGAACCCGCGCCTGCTGGCGGTGCTCGACCTGATGCAGATGCGTCACCATGAGGCCGGCGAGGGCCGCGCCCTCGACCTGCCCGGGCTGCAGGCGCAGAAACCGTTGTTCGCCGAGCTGCCGGGGCTGCACGACTACCTGCTGGCGGCCTGGCAGCTGTACGTCGAGGAGCAGCCGGGCAAGGCGGCCGAACAACTGCCCAAGGCCCTGCCGCAGAAGCTCGACTACCTCGCCTTCAGCCAGCAGACCCTGCGCGGCTTCGCCCTGGAGGCCGGCAACGACTGGCTGGGCGCGGAGAAGCTGTGGCTGCAGTTGCTGCCGCTGGCCCACCAGCCGCTGCAGCGCGAGCAGCTGGAACTGGCGCTGGCCTTCAACTACGAGCGCAGCGACCGCCTGGTGAAGGTCTATGCCGAGAACTCGCCGGTGCGCACCCCGGCCATCCGCGAGCTGCTGCTGCGCCACATCGCCGGCCCCGAGCTGCTGCGCCAGCAGGTGAAGTCCGAGACGGCGCCGGCCGAGGAGCGCGACACCGCGCTCTTCACCCTGCTGTACAAGGACCTGCTGCACGGCCGCTACGCCAACTTCGTCAACGACCTCGCGCTGCTGCCGGCCGAGCCCTCGACCAAGCCGCTGAGCGCAAGCCTGGGCTTCGTCTACGGCGGCGGGCAGCCGCTGAGCCTGTTCCAGTGGCCGGGCGGCAAGGGCAGCTCCGGCTATGACTGCCCGGCGCTGCGCGACCTCGCCCTGGCCTTGCAGCAGGAGCCGCAGCCGCCACAGGCGCTGAACTGCTTCGGCGAGTTCATCCTGCGCAACAACCTCGACAGCTTCCCGCTGGACAACCAGCCCGGCGTGCGCGAACTGGGCGGCAGCCCGTCGCTGTTCGAGGGCGAGCCCTACTCGCGCCTGGACGGCTACCTGAAGGTGATCGCCGACGCGCAGGCCGGCAGCGACGACAAGGCCTACGCGCTGTACCGCGCCATCAACTGCTACGCCCCCAGCGGCTACAACGGCTGCGGCAAGCAGGACATCGCCCCGGCGCAGCGCAAGCGCTGGTTCCGCACGTTGAAGACGCAGTACGCCGACACGCCCTGGTCGAAATCGCTGAAGTACTACTGGTAGCGCCGCCATGGGCCTGGCCGCGAAGAGCCTGGCGCTGGGCCTGCTGGCGCTGTGGGGCGCCACGGCCAGCGCCGGGGTGGTCGACGCCGCCGACTACGACGCCTTCTGGCTGTGGGGCGGGGTGCAGGCCCAGCCGGTGCTGCGCCAGGCGCGCACCCTCTACGTGTTGCAGGGCCAGGTCAGCGCCCCGCGCGGCGCCCCCGGGCAACCGGCGCGCCTGCACGCCCAGGGTATCGCCATGCCGCGCCTGCGCTCGGGCCAGGTCTGGGTGGTCTACCGCGCCCACAGCCTGCGCTGGAGCGAGGACAGCTACGCGACCCTGCTGGCCCAGCTGCGCCGCTGGCAGCGCGCCGGCAACCCGCTGCTGGGCGTGCAGATCGACTTCGACGCACGCACCCGCTACCTCGACGAATACGTGGCCTTCCTGCGCGACTTCCGCCGGCGCCTGCCGCTGGAGTACCGCCTGAGCATCACCGGCCTGCTGGACTGGAGCAGCAACGCGGAGCCGGCGACCATCAACCAGCTGCGCGACGTGGTGGACGAGGTGGTGGTGCAGACCTACCAGGGCCGCCGGACCATCCCCGACTACGAACGCTACCTGCCCAGGGTGGCGCGCCTGCAGCTGCCGTTCCGCATCGGCCTGGCGCAGTACGGGCAGTGGCAGGCGCCGGGCTACCTGGAGCGCAGCCCGTGGTTCCGGGGGTATGTGGTGTTTTTGCAGAATCCGTGAGTTGCTGGGCGGGGGGCGATTGTAGGAGCGAGCTTGCTCGCGAACGGGGTTTGCCGGTTGCAACGGAGCCTTGGATTGACTCCGTTCCCTCTCCCCAGCCCTCTCCCTGAAGGGAGAGGGGGCTAGTCCGTGCCGAGAGAGGGTGTGGTTTCACCTGAAACCTGCGGAGCTGCCGGCTGACTCAGGAATACCCACGCACGCCGAACGGTCCCCTCTCCCTTCAGGGAGAGGGTTAGGGAGAGGGTGCTCTTCAGATCAAGCGCCGAGATTACCGGCGAAGTCCCGTTCGCGAGCAAGCTCGCTCCTACGAAAAACCTCCGCAACCACAACTCCCCCCACACCCCGCCTTAGCCGGCCGCTCCAGCAGATCCCGCATCAGCAACCCATAATCCAGCCCCACCTCCTCCGGCACCGGCAGATACACGACGTGCCCATCACCCGGCGCGACCTCGATGACTTCACCACGAACGTTCTCCAGACGTTCCAGCCGCAGCGTACGGTTGCCGGCTGGAGTCATGAGTTCGACGCTGTCACCCACCGCGAAGCGGTTCTTCACCCTTACCTCGGCGAGGTCGCCACGCCGCCCGCCAGTGAACTCCCCGACAAACTGCTGGCGCTCCGCCCGCGAGCTGCCGTACAGGTAATTCTGATACTCGTCATGCACATGGCGGCGCAGGAAGCCCTCGGTGTAGCCGCGGTGGGCCAGGGACTCCAGCTCGTCCATCAGGCCGCGGTCGAAGGGCCGGCCGGCCACGGCGTCGTCGATGGCCTGGCGGTAGGCCTGGGCGGTGCGCGCCACGTAGTAGTGGGACTTGGTGCGGCCCTCGATCTTCAGCGAGTGCACGCCCATCTCGGCCAGGCGCTGCACGTGCTGGATGGCGCGCAGGTCCTTGGAGTTCATGATGTAGGTGCCGTGCTCGTCCTCGTGGGCCTCCATCAATTCGCCGGGGCGGTTGCCTTCCTCCAGCAGGAAGACCGCGTCGGTGGGCGCGCCTTCGCCGAGGGTCGGCTCGCGCACCAGCTGGCCCAGTTCGTCCTCCCGGGCCGGGTGCGCCTGGTACTGCCAGCGGCAGGCGTTGGTGCAGGTGCCCTGGTTGGGATCGCGGCGGTTGATGTAGCCCGACAGCAGGCAGCGCCCGGAGTAGGCCATGCACAGGGCGCCGTGGACGAACACCTCCAGCTCCATGTCCGGGACCTTCTCGCGGATCTCGCCGATCTCCTCCAGCGACAGCTCGCGGGAGAGGATCACCCGGCTCAGCCCCTGGTCGCGCCAGAAGGCCACGCTGGCCCAGTTGACGGCGTTGGCCTGCACCGAGAGGTGGATGTTCGCCTGGGGGAAATGCTGGCGAACCAGCATGATCATGCCGGGATCGGACATGATCAGCGCATCCGGCCCCAGGGCCAGCACCGGCTCCAGGTCGGCCAGGAAGGTCTTCAGCTTGGCGTTGTGCGGGGCGATGTTCACCACCAGGTAGAAGCGCTTGCCCAGGGCATGGGCCTCGGCGATGCCGATGGCCAGGTTGGCCAGGTCGAATTCGTTGTTGCGCACCCGCAGGCTGTAGCGCGGTTGCCCGGCGTAGACGGCATCGGCGCCATAGGCGAAGGCGTGGCGCATGGCTTTCAGGGAGCCGGCGGGGCAGAGCAGTTCGGGGGCTTGGAGCATGGCGGCGGGACGCTTGTGGATAAAACGCCGCACTCTAGCGATGGCGGGGGTTTGGTGCCCTGAGCGGGGTCAATGTTGGTGGTGGGCGTTTCGTAGGAGCGAGGGGGACGCCTAGTTCTTGCTCGCGAACCTGGTTTGCCGGTGGCTCTGGCGTGTTGGGTTGACTCCGCTCCCTCTCCCCAGCCCTCTCCCTGAAGGGAGAGGGGGCTAGTCCGTGCCGTTTGAAAGTAAGGATTCAGCTGGAAAGCACGGTGTCCGGCTAACTCCATAGTGTCCAACACTGCCCAACGGTCCCCTCTCCCTTCAGGGAGAGGGTTAGGGAGAGGGCGCTCTGAATCCCAACACCTGCTGTTCCCAGCAAACTCCATTCGCGAGCAAGAACTAGGCGTCCCCCTCGCTCCTACAAAAAGCTCAACCTCACTCCAACCAGCGCCGCCCCTGCAGCTCCAGCAGCATCTGCGCCTGCTCCGGGCCGTTGCTGCCGGCGGGGTAGGGGCGCGGGCGCTGGTAGTGCTCCTGCCAGCCGGCGATGATCGGGTCGATCCAGCGCCAGGCCGCCTCCACCTCGTCGCGGCGCATGAACAGCGTCGAGTCGCCCTGGATCACGTCCAGCAGCAGGCGCTCGTAGGCGTCCCAGCGGCGCTTGCCGGGGCTGGAGGCCTGGGCCAGGTTGAGGTCCAGCTCGGCCGGCTCCAGGCGCATGCCCTTGCCGGGGGTCTTGGTCATGAGTTGCAGGCTGATGCGCTCCTCCGGCTGCAACCTTATCCACAGGCGGTTGGCCGGGCCGCTGCCGTCGCCGATCAGGGCGTGGGGCACCGGCTTGAACTGGATGACGATCTCCGAGCACTTCTTCGCCATGCGCTTGCCGGTGCGCAGGTAGAAGGGCACGCCGGCCCAGCGCCAGTTGTCGATCTCGGCGCGCAGGGCGACGAAGGTCTCGGTGTCGCTGTCGTTGTCCACGTTCTTCTCGAACCAGTAGGCCGGCACCTCCTGGCCGCCGATCCGCCCGGCGCCGTACTGGCCGCGCACGGTGCGGTCCTGCACGTCGAGGCCGCCGATCGGGCGCAGGGCCTGGAGGATCTTCAGCTTCTCGTCGCGCACCGACTCGGCGTCGAAGTGCACCGGCACCTCCATGGCCACCAGGCACAGCAGCTGCAGCAGGTGGTTCTGCACCATGTCGCGCATGGCCCCGGCGTGGTCGTAGTAGGCGCCGCGGTTCTCCACGCCGAGGGTCTCGTTGACGCTGATCTGCACGTGGTCGACGTAGGCGCTGCGCCACAGCGGCTCGAACAGGGTGTTGGCGAAGCGCAGGGCCAGCAGGTTCTGCACCGTCTCCTTGCCCAGGTAGTGGTCGATGCGGAACACCCGCGACTCGTCGAACACCTGGCCGATGGCCTGGTTGATCGCCCGTGCCGACTCCAGGGAATGGCCCAGCGGCTTCTCCAGCACGATGCGCGTGTTGGGCCCGGCCAGGCCGGCGACCTTGAGGTTCTGCGCGATGGGCGCGAAGAGGTCCGGGGCGGTGGCCAGGTAGTGCACCAGCACGCGCTCGTGGCCGAACTTCAGGCGCTGGCGCAGGCGGCTGAAATCGGCGCTCTGGGAGGCGTCCATGGCCAGGTAGTCCAGGCGCGTGGCGAAGCTCTGCCAGTCGGCGACGCTGAAGTCGGCCCGCGCCACCTGCGCCCGGCAATGCCGTTCGGCCAGCGCCAGGTAGGCCTCCTGCGAGCGCTGGCTGCGGGCCAGGGCGAGGATGCGGGTATCGGCCGGCAGGCGCTCCTCGCGGTGCAGGTGGTAGAGCGCCGGCAGCAGCTTGTGCAGGGTCAGGTCGCCGGTGCCGCCGAACACCAGGATGTCGCAGGAAAGGGGAAATGCGGAAGTTTCGGACATCATCGGGTACTGCTCCACCACTTATTGCCTGGGCGTGACCGCCTGACTTGTAGTATAACTACAAGCAGACTACATCCCATCCGCCGATCATAGCCGAGTCCAGCCCAGTGAACCTGTTGCAGCACATTGCCCAGTCGCGTCATCTGCTTCGCAAGTCGGAACTGAAGGTCGCCGATCACGTGATGCAGGACCCCGCCTCGGTCATGCACAGCTCCATGGCCGACCTCGCCCACGGGGTGGGCGTCAGCGAGCCGACCATCGTGCGCTTCTGCCGCGCCATCGGCTGCAGCGGCTTCCAGGACCTGAAGCTGAAACTGGCGCAGAGCCTGGCTGCCGGCGCCAGCTTCGGCCAGTTCGCGATCAACGAGAACGACTCGGTCACCGACTTCAGCCTGAAGATCTTCGACACCACCCTGCATTCGCTGATGGAGGTGCGCGAGAACCTCGACACCCACGCCCTGGAACGCGCCATCGCCGCCATCGCCCATGCCCAGCGCGTGGAGTTCTACGGCTTCGGCGCCTCCGGCGCGGTGGCCGCGGACGCCCAGCACAAGTTCTTCCGCCTGCTGCTGTCGGCGGCGGCCTATTCCGACCCGCACATGCAGGCGATGTCGGCGGTGACCCTGAAGCCCAGCGACGTGGCCATCTGCATCTCGCAGTCCGGCCGCTCCAAGGACCTGCTGGTGACCGCCAACCTGGTCCGCGAGGCCGGCGCCACCCTGATCACCCTGTGCCCCAGCCAGACGCCCCTGGCCGACCTGGCCACGGTGAACCTGGCGGTGGACGTGCACGAGGACACCGACATCTACACCCCGCTGACCTCGCGCATCGCCCACCTGGTGGTGATCGACGTGCTGGCCATGGGCGTGGCCATGGCCCGCGGCCCGGACCTGGTCAACCACCTCAAGAGCGTCAAGCGCAGCCTGCGCAGCCTGCGCCTGTCGCCCAAGGTGGTGAAGAGCCACGAGGAGCCGCGCCCGGAAGAGGCGTCCTGAGCCGGCGCCGACCGCCCGTCGGCGTCACCGCGGCTTCACCGCAGCGCCCTCAAACTGTCATCCCTCGTCAGCATGCTGGCGTCTCCAGCCCTTCGGCCTTGGGAGATGCGAGATGCCACGCCATATCGACGACACCCAGCACCTGGACAGCAGGACCCGCCGCAAGCTCGAGGATCAGCGCCGCATGCAGTTCCGCCGGGCCATCGAGGAGCGCCTCGAGGCGCAACGTCTCGACCGCGAGATGTCCGATTATCCCGACCTGATCGCCGCCAACTACCTCAATTCTGCACGGGCGTCGGTGAAAAGCGCTCGGCCAGCTGGCTGATCAGCGCGCGCTCCTCGCGGATGAACGCGACGAATGCCTGGGCCACCGGGCTCAGGCGCTTGCCACGGGCGTGCACCAGGCACCAGCTGCGGTAGAGCGGCAGTTCCTCCACCGGCAGTTCGCGCAGCAGCCCGGCGCGCAGTTCGCGGCTCACCGCGTGGCGCGGCAGCAGGGCCAGGCCGAGGCCGGCCAGCACCCCTTCCCGCGAGCCTTCCAGCGAGGCGAATTCCAGCGTCTGCGGGAAGTGCGCGCGCTTCTGCTGGAAGTGTTCCTCGCAGGCCTTGCGCGTGCCCGAGCCAGGCTCGCGGATCAGTAGCGGCCAGGATTCCAGGTCCTTCAGCGACAGCTTGGCGGCGCTGCACAGCGGGTGCTCGGGCGGCGCCACCGCGACTATCGGGTTGTTCAGGAAGGGCAGGAACTCCAGGGCCATGTCCTGGGGCACCAGGGACATGATCACCAGGTCGTCGCGGTTGTCCGACAGGCGCTTGATCACCTGGGCGCGGTTGACCACCGTGAGGTGCAGGCTGACGTCCGGGTGCTGGGCCTGGAAGGCGGCGAACAGGTGCGGGGTGATGTACTTGGCGCTGGACTCCACCGCCAGGCGCAACTGGCCCTGCAGCGAGCCCTTGAGGTCGGACAGCTGCATGTCCAGCACCTCCAGGCGCTGGAAGATGTCCGTGCTGGCGCGCAGCAGGGCGTCGGCGGCGTCGGTCTGGTAGAGCTTCTTGCCGATGTACTCGAACAGCGGCTGGCCGACCAGTTCCTCCAGCTGGCGGATCTGCAGGCTGACCGCCGGCTGGGTCAGCGCCATTTCCTCCGCGGCGCGGCTGTAGGAACGGCTCTCGCACACCGCACGGAATACCTGCAGCTGGCGAAGTGTCATTCGCATCAAGGACTTACGCATTCGGACGGCTCCCGAACGGGGTGGTTGCGTTCGACTATAAGGCAAAAGTTATGGCTATCCCAATAAATATTGATTTTGGGTAATCCTCGATCCCGCGTAGGGTAAAAAAACGCCGGAACCCTGCTCCGGCACGTGCCGAGCCGACGCGGATCGAACGCCGCGGCGGATTGCCGATTGGTTCAAGTGCCGGGTCCATCAGCCCCGGTCGAGGGAAACCGCAAGTGATCAAGAAAATCCTGATCGCCAACCGTGGGGAGATCGCTGTCCGCATCGTGCGTGCCTGCGCCGAGATGGGCATCCGTTCGGTGGCCGTCTACTCCGATGCCGACCGTCACGCCCTGCACGTGAAGCGCGCCGACGAGGCGCACAGCATCGGCACCGACCCGCTGGCCGGCTACCTCAACCCGCGCGCGCTGGTGAACCTGGCGGTGGAGACCGGCTGCGACGCCCTGCACCCGGGCTACGGCTTCCTCTCCGAGAACGCGGAGCTTGCGGACATCTGCGCCGAGCGCGGGATCAAGTTCATCGGCCCGTCGGCGGAAGTGATCCGCCGCATGGGCGACAAGACCGAGGCGCGGCGCAGCATGATGGCGGCCGGCGTACCCTGCACCCCGGGTACCGAAGGCAACGTCGCCGACCTCGCCGAAGCGCTGCGCGAAGGCGAGCGCATCGGCTACCCGGTGATGCTCAAGGCCACCTCCGGCGGCGGCGGCCGCGGCATCCGCCGCTGCAACAGCCGCGAGGAGCTGGAGCAGAACTTCCCCCGCGTCATCTCCGAGGCCACCAAGGCCTTCGGCAGCGCGGAAGTCTTCCTCGAGAAGTGCATCGTCAACCCGAAGCACATCGAGGCCCAGGTGCTGGCCGACGCCTTCGGCAACACCGTGCACCTGTTCGAGCGCGACTGCTCGATCCAGCGCCGCAACCAGAAGCTCATCGAGATCGCCCCCAGCCCGCAGCTGACCCCCGAGCAACGCGCCTACATCGGCGACCTCGCCGTGCGCGCGGCCAAGGCCGTGGGCTACGAGAACGCCGGCACCGTGGAGTTCCTGCTCGCCGATGGCGAGGTGTACTTCATGGAGATGAACACCCGGGTGCAGGTGGAACACACCATCACCGAGGAAATCACCGGCATCGACATCGTCCGCGAGCAGATCCGCATCTCTTCCGGCCTGCCGCTCTCGGTCAAGCAGGAAGACATCCAGTACCGCGGCTATGCCCTGCAGTTCCGCATCAACGCCGAGGACCCGAAGAACAACTTCCTGCCCTCCTTCGGCAAGATCACCCGCTACTACGCCCCCGGCGGCCCCGGCGTGCGCACCGACACGGCGATCTACACCGGCTACACCATCCCGCCGTACTACGACTCCATGTGCCTGAAGCTGATCGTCTGGGCACTGACCTGGGAAGAGGCCCTGGACCGCGGCCTGCGCGCCCTGGACGACATGCGCGTGCAAGGCGTGAAGACCACCGCGCCCTACTACCAGGAAATCCTCAAGGACCCGGAATTCCGCAGCGCCGAGTTCAACACCAGCTTCGTGGAAAGCCACCCGGAGCTGACCCAGTACTCGATCAAGCGCAACCCGTCGCACCTGGCCATCGCCATCGCCACCGCCATCGCCGCCCACGCGGGCCTTTGAGGTTTCAGGCTGCAGGCTACAAGCGGCAGGCTGCAGCGGAGAGGAGAATTACGAGATGAGCAAGAAAATCAGCGTCACCGATACCATCCTGCGCGATGCGCACCAGTCCCTGCTGGCCACCCGCATGCGCACCGAGGACATGCTCCCGATCTGCGACAAGCTCGACAAGGTCGGCTACTGGTCGCTGGAAGTCTGGGGCGGCGCCACCTTCGACGCCTGCGTGCGCTTCCTCAAGGAAGACCCGTGGGAGCGCCTGCGCAAGCTCAAGGCCGCGCTGCCCAACACCCGCTTGCAGATGCTCCTGCGCGGGCAGAACCTGCTGGGCTACCGCCACTACAGCGACGACGTGGTGCGCGCCTTCGTGGCCAAGGCCGCGGTCAACGGCATCGACGTGTTCCGCATCTTCGACGCGATGAACGACGTGCGTAACCTGCGCGTCTCCATCGAGGCGGTGAAGGCTGCCGGCAAGCACGCCCAGGGCACCATCTGCTACACCACCAGCCCGGTGCACACCATCGACGCCTTCGTCGCCCAGGCCAAGGCCATGGCGGCCATGGGCGTGGACTCCATCGCCATCAAGGACATGGCCGGCCTGCTGACCCCCTACGCCACCGGCGACCTGGTCAAGGCCCTGAAGGACGCCCTGCCGCTGGAAGTGGTGGTGCACTCCCACGACACCGCCGGCGTGGCCAGCATGTGCCAGCTCAAGGCCGTGGAGAACGGCGCCGACCGCATCGACACCGCCATCTCCAGCATGGCCTGGGGCACCAGCCACCCGGGCACCGAGTCGATGGTCGCGGCGCTGCGCAACACCCCCTACGACACTGGCCTGGACCTGGAACTGATCCAGGAGGTCGGCATGTACTTCCACGCCGTGCGCAAGAAGTACCACCAGTTCGAGAGCGAATTCACCGGCGTGGACACCCGCGTGCAGGTCAACCAGGTGCCCGGCGGCATGATCTCCAACCTGGCCAACCAGCTGAAGGAGCAGGGCGCCCTCAACCGCATGGCCGAGGTGCTCGAGGAAATCCCGCGGGTGCGCGAGGACCTGGGCTTCCCGCCCCTGGTCACCCCCACCTCGCAGATCGTCGGTACCCAGGCGTTCTTCAACGTGCTGGCCGGCGAGCGCTACAAGACCATCACCAACGAGGTGAAGCTGTACCTGCAGGGCCGCTACGGCAAGGCTCCGGGCCAGATCAACGAGCAGCTGCGGCGCCAGGCCATCGGCAACGAGGAAGTCATCGACGTGCGCCCGGCCGACCTGATCAAGCCCGAGTTGGACAAGCTGCGCGGCGAGATCGGCGCCCTGGCCCGGTCCGAGGAGGACGTGCTGACCTTCGCCATGTTCCCGGACATCGGCCGCAAGTTCCTCGAGGAACGCGAGGCCGGCGCCCTGAAGCCCGAGGAACTGCTGCCGATCCCCACCGGCAACGGCGTGGCCGCAGCCGGCGGCGAAGGCGTGCCGACCGAGTTCGTGGTCGACGTGCACGGCGAGAGCTACCGCGTGGACATCACCGGCGTCGGCGTGAAGACCGACGGCAAGCGCCACTTCTACCTGTCCATCGACGGCATGCCGGAAGAAGTGGTGTTCGAGCCGCTCAACGAGTTCATCGGCGGCGGCGGCAACAAGCGCAAGCACGCCAGCGCGCCGGGCGACGTCAGCACCACCATGCCGGGCAACATCGTCGACGTGCTGGTGAAGGAAGGCGACAGCGTGAAGGCCGGCCAGGCCGTGCTGATCACCGAGGCCATGAAGATGGAAACCGAGGTGCAGGCGCCCATCGCCGGCACCGTCAAGGCGATCCACGTAGCCAAGGGTGACCGCGTCAACCCGGGCGAGGTGCTGATCGAGATTGAAGGCTGACCGACGGACAGACGGGTCTCAAGGTTCAGTCCCCGGGGGAGCACGATGCTCCCCCTTTTTTATGTCTTTGCGAAAACCATCACCTTCCGGCGCGGCCGGGGCGCCGCTTCATTGACCTGCATCCAGGCCCCGCGCCGCGCGCACGCCTATAAACGGCAAGCCGCAGGCCGAGTTCCGGGGAGGAGGCGATGCGTTTCGCGATTGCTCTGCTGTTGACCGTCAGCTGTACCGCCCTGGGCGACGAGGCCGCCCAGGCGCGCTTCGACGCCATCATGGCCGACCCCGCCCTGCGCGAGCAGGCCTACGCCGCCGGCCACGAGCGCATCGTGCTGTGCCGCAACTGCCATGGCGACGATGGCAACAGCCGGCGCGACTACATCCCGAACCTGGCCGCGCAGGCGCCGGGCTACCTGTTCACCGCCTTCGAGCGCTACGCCAGCGGGCAGCGCACCGACTTCGTGATGAACCAGGCCGCGAAGATGCTGAGCCTCGACGAGCGGGTGAACATCGCCGTGTACTACAGCCAGCAGCCGGTGCTGCCGCGCCAGGGCACGGTGGACGATACCCTGCGGGCCAGGGGCGAGGCGCTGTTCGGGCGGGTCTGCGTGGCCTGCCATGGTCCGCAGGGGCTGGGCCAGCAGGGCGTCCCGCGCATCGCCGGGCAGCCGGCGGCCTACCTGCAGCGGACGCTGGAGGCCTACCGCGACAAGGACCCGCGCCGCACCGGCTCGACCATGCTGGCGGTGGCGTCGCAGCTGCAGGCCGGGGATATCGAGGCGCTGGCGGCCTACCTGCAGCAATTGCACCCCTGAAGTGGGCAAAGCCTTATATAATGCACGGTCTTTTCCATTGTCAGTGATAGCGATCATGAGCCTGCCACCCTGCCCGAAATGCAATTCCGAATACACCTACGAGGACGGCGCGCTGCTGGTCTGCCCGGAATGCGCCCATGAATGGTCGGCCGATGCCGCCGCCGAAGGCGAGGGCGACGCCAAGGTGATCAAGGACGCCGTCGGCAACGTGCTGCAGGACGGCGACACCGTCAGCGTGATCAAGGACCTCAAGGTCAAGGGCTCGTCCCTGGTGGTCAAGGTCGGCACCAAGGTGAAGAACATCCGCCTGGTGGACGGCGACCACGACATCGACTGCAAGATCGACGGCATCGGCGCCATGAAGCTGAAGTCGGAATTCGTCAAGAAGGTCTGAGCCGCTCGGGCTTCTCTTCTTCTTTTGTAGGAGCGGATTCATCCGCGATCGCCGTGCCTGGGCCCGGCCCATCGCGGACGGAGTCCGCTCCTACGTCAATTCCGGGCTCCCGTAGGATGGGTTGAGCGAAGTGTTCTGCCGGGACACATAGGTAACGCTTGTCGGGACACATGGGTAACGGTTTTCCCATGGTCATTCCGGCTGCCTG